>JAAXXS010000313.1 GCA_013334395.1 Holophagaceae bacterium
GAGCTTGCCCGCCTCGACCTTGGAGAGGTCCAGGATGTCATTGATGAGCGCCATGAGGGACTGCCCACTGAACAGCGCCAGCTCGGCGTAGCGGCGCTGGCGCTCGTCCAGCGGCGTCCCCATGAGGAGGCCCAGCATGCCCAGGACCCCGTTCATGGGGGTGCGGATCTCGTGGCTCATGTTCGCCAGGAACTCGCTCTTGGCCTGACTGGCCGCCACGGCGAAGTCACGGGCGTCCTGGACGGCTCGCTCCGCCTCCTTGCGGTCGGTGATGTCCAGGAGGATGCCGTCCCAGCGGGTGCCTCCCCCCGGCATGGCCGCCACGGCGGACTCCAGGCGGAACCAGCGGATCGACTCGCCGATCCAGGCCCGGCCCTGCCACTCGAAGAGACCCTGGCTCTGCGTCGCCCGCGCCACGGCCTCCAGGAAGCCACCGAGATCCTCGGGGTGCAGCCGCGACAGGATCTCCGATGGGAGGTGGACCTTGTGGGCGGGATCCAGGCCCAGGAGCTGAAGGGTGCGGTCGCTGACGTACTCGAAGGCGATGCTGCCCACCGCGTCGATGGTCGCGGTGTAGACCCCGATCGGGATCCGGGCCGTGAGCTCGTCATACCGGGCCTTGCTGAGCTGCAAGGCCAGCTCGGCCGTCTTCCTCTCGCTGATGTCAGTGTCGATGCCCATGACGCGGGTGGCTTCGCCCAGCGCATCCCAGGCTGTGATCTGGCCCGAGGAGAAGAGCCACCGCCAGCTGCCATCGCGGTGCCGCATCCGAACCTCGACCTTGTAGGCCGGAAGGTCCCCCTGGGCGTGCCGGCGGTAGGTCTCCCGGGCCTGTTCCAGGTCGTCGGGATGGACCAGCGAGCTCCAGGAATCGTTCTTGTCCTCCAGATCCCCGTGCTGGTAGCCGAGCATGGTCAGCCACTGGTCGCTGAAGTAGGTCCTGTCCAGCGTCGTGTTCCAGTCCCAGAAGCCCATCTGTGAGGCATCGAGGGCGATGCGGAGCTGTTCCCGGCTCTGCCGCAGGTCCTCCTCCATCTGCTTGCGCTCGGAGATGTCCGTGCGGATGGCGATGTAGGCCACCGGCTCCCCGAGCTCCCCCTGGATGGCCAGGAGGGTGGCCGCCAGCCAGTACAGGTGCCCGTCCTTGGCCCGGTTGCATAGCTCGCCGTGCCAGACCTTGCCGGCGCGGATGGTGTCCCACATCGCCTTGTAGAGCTCCGGCGGGTGCACGCCCGACTTGACCAGGCGGTGGTTCGCACCGACCAGCTCTTCCCGTGAGTACCCGCTTATTTCGCAGAACTTGTCATTCGCGTAGAGGATGACGCCCGTGGTGTCCGTGATGGTGACGATGGCATGCTCGTCCAGGGCCATCTTCTGCTGCTCCAGCTCCCACTGGGCCTTCCTCCGGTCCGCCAGCAGCTCAGCCATGAGGCTGGACAGCTGCAGGAGATCGTTGGTTTCAGAACCGATCTCCTGCCGGCCCTGGGACAGCAGAAGCTCGTTGGCCGTGGTCCGAAGGGACAGAACAATCCGGGCCTGCGCCTCAGCCGCCTCCTGGAGCCGCTCGCTGGCCAGGATCAGCTCCTCGGAGCTGAGGTCGAGACTCCGGGCGTGCAGCTCCTGGTCCCGCTCATGCTGTAGGTAGGTGCCCTCGACGCGTCCCAGGAAATCGCCAAAGCCCTTGAGAAGCCGCCGCACGGAGTCGGGGACGGAGGGGTCGAGCTGCACCTGACTCACGTCGCGCAACAGCCCCTCAAGCTCCTGCTGCTCCGGGAGCTTGAGCGCCCGCTTGAGTTGCCGCTGGAGGAGTCGTTGCACGCTCAACGCTCCCCGAGGCAGGTCACGGTCATGGTCTGGTTGTGGAGCCGGCAGTCCCCGGGCGCCAGGGGTGCGAACTCGCCGTAGGAATAGAA
>JAAXXS010000146.1 GCA_013334395.1 Holophagaceae bacterium
GGTGGATCGGTAAGCCGGGTTCTGTCGTGGAGCGTCATTCCTCTGGGATGAATGTCACCACCCACCTCGTGCGACCTACCCGCCGGCTCGGTCGGGTCAACCCTCGCCGCTTGCGCGGTGCGCCGGCCTATTTGGTCTTGCTCCCTGGGGGGTTTGCCATGCCCGTCCTGTTGCCAGTCCGGCGGTGGGCTCTTACCCCACCGTTTCACCCTTACCTGATCCGCTTGCGCGGCCATCGGCGGTTTGTTCTCTGTTGCACTTTCCGTCGGGTCACCCCGCCCTGGTGTTACCAGGCCCAGCACCCTATGGAGCCCGGACTTTCCTCTGGCCTTGCGGCCAGCGACGCCCTGATCCACCCGACCACGGTAGCACGCGACCCCGGCTGCTCGGCGACAGCTCAGGGTTTCGGCAGCGGCAACACCCAGCCTTCCCGCTGCAGGTCTTCCAGGAGCGTCCAGGCCGCCTGGTAGGGATCTCCCGAGGCGCCGCTCAGGACCTCCTCCTTCAGACGAAGCTGGTAGGGGATGAGGTCCGGGTGGAGGGCGCCCGCCAGCTCCACTTCCGCCTGGAAAAGTCGCAGCAGCAGCGTCTCGGGGTGGGCGTGGCCGACGGCCACCGCGCAGAGCGCGACGCCATCGACACCTTCCGTGGCACCCGCCACCTGCAGGCGGTCCCGATAGGACGCCAGCAGCGCGGCATCCGCACCGAGCCCCACACAGCGCACAGCCAAGGTGGCCTCAAGCCGCGCCGGCACCGGGCCTTCCTGGGCATGGGGGCAGAGCAGGCGGGGGCCATCATGGGGCAACCAGGGGAGGAACCGCTCATGGTCGGGGTCATCCCTCACCCAGTCGTGCACCAGTCTCAGGCAGGGATGGTGCAGCCCTCCACCGCTGCCCGGCCCCACCCACAGCAGATACTGGACCTGCCGGCTCGGGTTGGCGGGCTCGCGGAACCCCTTTTCCCAGGACTCCGCCTCGACCTCCAGCTCGAGTCCGAGCCCCGCCAGGAAGTCCGGAAACGCGGGATAGGGGGAAGGCAGCCGGACCTCCACCCCTTCCGGCGTGATGCGGATGGTCAGCCCCGGGAAGCAGGCCGACAGAGGTCCCGCCTTCAGGGCTTCCAGCAAGGTGAGCCGGTGGCCTTCCTTCTGGAGGGACCGCTGCAGCCGGAACTGCCAGACCTGGCCAGTGACATCGCAGGACCAGGCTTCCAGCGCCGAGGGCTCGGCCCGATTCAGGGCGTCCTGACCCAGGAGGAGGAGCCAGAGCCCCCCGCCCGCGTCCCTGCGCCCGGTGGGCTTCGGCGCCCCCCGCCCGGCCCGCGCCAGGCGAACCCGCCGCTGCGCCCGGGCCCAGGAGACCCGGTGCCAGACCGTGCTGGCCCCCTCTCGGCAGACGATCCCATCGGCCAGATCCTCCGACGTGAGCCGGCGGTAGGCCTCGCTCCGACGGACCCGCTGATGCCGGGCCAGGATGGCCCAGATCTCGTCCATGTTCGCCTCGCTGATGCGAGCCAGCTCCTCGCCGACCTCTCCCAGGTGCCCGCCCGCCCGCGCGAGCCGCTTCTGTTCCGGGACGAGCTTGGCTTCCACGCCCCACTGGCGGCCATGGGCCGATTCCAGAGCTGCAGCGCGCTCCCCGATCTCGCAGAGGGACAGTTCAGCCCGCTCGCTGGCCTGGCGGACCTGATCCACCAGCCCGATGTGCGCTTCCAGGGAGCGCTCCAGGCCGTGGCTCTGCTGATCCAGATGGTCGGCCATGCGGAGGAGCTCATGGGTGCTGGAGAGCATCTTCACCGTGACTTCCTGGAGATCCCACAGGCTGATGGTCTCCCGCTCCAGTCCCTGCTGGTGGCGGTTCAGGGCCTGCTCCAGCTCGGAGGCGCCTCCGGCTGCCTGATCCGCCAGGGACCGCAGGCGACCACCGATGGCAGCCAGGCCTGCGCTGCCTCCACCCTGCTGGGCCAGGATCGCCGCATTCACCGCGAGCAAGCCCGTCTGATGAGCCACCTGGTCCAGTCCCTTCAGGTTCGCCTGGGCTCCACTGAAGGCGCGGATGCGCAGCTGGGCCTCTTCCCGGAAGGTCTCGATCCGGCGGCTCAGAGCCTCCGTCTGGTCCCGGACCCCATCCGCCGCCTGCCGGAACCGCACAGAGTATTCCTGGCGAGCCTGGGTCTCCTCCAGCAGCCTGGGCGTATGGGCCACCAGGCCCCGCATGGCCAGCGTCAAGTGCGCCCCTTGCCGAAGCCCCGTGTCGGCGAGGCGCCCCAGGGCATCCTCTTCCCGCCGGAGCCGCGGGAAGGTGTCAAGCAGCTCCTCCAGGTGGGCCTCGAAATGATCCAGGTTCAAGCAGACCTGACCCAGGGTGGCGCGGAAGGACTGCCCCTGCAGCCGGTGCTGGTCCGCCCTGAGCCTCTGGTTCAGCTCGAGGTGATCCGGGTGGGTGCCGCCTTCCAGCGCGGTCTTCAGCTCCTGGCCGAGAGTCACCATGCGGTCCAGGCCCTGGGCGCGGTCTTCCCGCTCAGCTCCGTGGCTCTGCTCCAGGGCCTCGAGCAGCTCGTCCAGTTCCTTCCAGTCGCGGCTCGCAGCCTCGTCCAGCCGGGCCAGGGCCTCCTGGGTGCGCCGGGTGTCGTGCAGGACGAGATTCAGGGCCTCGGAGATCCTGCCGTCGGCGGCCTGCAACCCTTGCGAGGGTTCGGAGGGCTCTCGCTCGCCCCGCAGGATCCGCCGGACCCAGTCCCCCAGCAGGCCCTCCACCAGCAATCCCCGCTGCCATTCCCACCAGTGCCGCCCGAGGGCGACCAGGGCTACGGCCAGAACCATCAGGCAGGTGGCTTCCAGGGGCTGGAGGGCGCTCCCGGACCGGAAGAGGACATAGGCCACCCCCGCGAGCACGGGCAGCAGGGCCAGATCCATCAGGATCCGGGCCACCACCGTGTGCTTCCAGAGAGCGTCGTTCCGTTCCTCGGCCATGGGAACCCATCGGCCAGGGTGGGCCGGGAGGCAAGAATCAGTGCCCTGAGTCCGGACCCGGGTCCCGGCTCAGACCGTGCGCCACAGCACGTCGTAACTGCGCAAGCTGCCGCCCAGCTCCTGGAGCAGGCGGGCCCGCAGCAGGGCGGTCACCGCCTGCTGGGCCACGTCAGCCCCCGTCAGCCGGGGAGCCACCTCCGCCCCGCCCGTCCGCAGGAGCCGCAGGTGCTCCCGACTGCCGGCCGGGAGGGCCTCCTGGGGATCCACCGGCGTGCAGGCCGTGCAGCACCAGCCCTGGTCCGGACTGAGCAGAGCGAGCGGCGCGGTGTCGTTGCCGCAGCGCCCACAGACCCGGGGGTGCGGCAGGAGCCCCATGCAGTGGAGCAGCCAGTGCTCGGCATAGGCCAGGATGCCAAGGGCATTGTCCGGATCGGCCTTGAGGGCCCGGCCGCAAGCGCTCAGCAGGCGATAGAGCCGGTCATCCTCGACACCCTCCCGGGACACCCGGTCGAACAGGTCCGCGAGGCAGGCCATGACCAGGCTGCTCTCCAGGTGGCCCAGGGTCAGGGGGCTGAAGACCAGCTCGCAGCGGGTGACCCGCTTCAGCTCAGCGTGCTCCTTCCCGAAAAAGCACACCCGGACCATGCCCAGGGGCTCGAAGGCCGCCACCCACTTGGCCGTGGGCTTCTTCACGCCCTTGGCGACCCCGGACATCCGCTCGCCGTGCTCCGAGAGGAAGGACACCACGGCCCCGCCCTCGGCATAGGGCACAGCTTTCAAGACGATGGCCGCGTAGGTCCGGATCACCCCTCCAGTCTGCCCGCATTCAACCCCGCCGCCGGATCCGGGTCTGTCTGTTTGGCAGCCAAACCCGCCCGCTCGAGGAGACCCGATGAAGCCCGTGATCTGGACCGCCCTGACCCTGATCCTCGCCGCCCTGCCCCTGGGGGCGCAGGCGGGGCCCCGCGCCAAGCGCATCGCCCAGGCGCTGCAGCTGACCGACGCCCAGAAGGTCAGCCTCCAGGCCCTGCGCCAGAAGCACCGGCCCGACCTGCTCCGCCGCCGCGAGGTGGTCCAGCAAGCGCAGCGGGCGCTGCGGACGGCGCTTCAGGATGCGGCCATCCCCGAGGCCCAGCTGCGGCCCCTCTTTGACAAGGCCGCAGGCGCGCGCTTCGACCTGCTGCTGGCGCGGCGCGCCCTGCAGCGGGAGACCCAGGCCCTCCTTACGCCGGAGCAGCGCCTCAAGGCCGCCGAGCTGCGCGGCTTAGCCCGGGGACAGCTGCGCGAGCGCGTGCGGGGCCTGCGCCGGGGTCCGACCAACTGATCCCGAGGCTGTGGATCTGGACCGCTAGACTGGGGGGATGCGTGCATCCCCCCTCGTCTTGGTGTGCCTGACCCTGCTGGGCCAGGAGGCTCCGCCCCGGAGCTTCCGCCAGTGGCTGAGCGACCTGGAAGTGGGAGGTTCGCGCCTGGAGCAGCGCCAGGAGGGCGCCGTCCGTGAGCTGCGTTCCCACGAGTGGATGGCCCTCTCCCGCCTGGGCCAGGAGATCAAGCAGGATCTGAAGGAGACCGCCCGGCAGGCGCCGGATGGTTCCCTGGCCTTCACCTGGCGGCTGCAGCTCTCGACGGAGCCCTTCGAGGGCAGGGCCGAGTGGTCTCCCCGGGAGCCCGGGATCCTCTCTCTCCACGCCGCCAATGGGCCAGCCCAGAGGAAGGAAGTCCCTGCGGGGGCGATCCTCTGGCCCGAGGAGCTCGACACCCGCCTGAAGGAAGCCGCGCGGACCGTTCAGCCCTTCCAGGCCACCACCTTCTCCTTCCCGGTCCAGCAGTGGAGCCAGCTCCAGCTGCGTCCCCGGGGCAAGGCCCCCCTGCCCGGGTTCCCTGACACCGTGCACTTCGTGGGCGAGGAGCGCCAGGGCGCTGCCACCACGGCCGTGGAAGTCTGGATCTCGCCCACGGCCGGTGAGGTGCGGCATCAGGCCGAGCTGGGCGGGCTCCGGATGCTCAGCCAGCGGGCCGAGCTGCCCGCCCCGGTGTTCGCGAAGGGGGAATCCCAGGGCTTCTTCGAGCGCAGCCTGCAGCAGCTCCCGCCCCATCCCTTCCAGCCCTGGCTACCGGAGCTGACCCTGCGGCTGGAGGGCAGGCCCCAGGACCTTCCGGAAGACGCCCAGCAGACCCGGCTCGGCAAGTCCCGCTGGCGGCTGCGCCGGGCTGCGGCCCCCACGCGCCTGGAAGCGTCCCAGCCTCCCGTCCACGGCATCCCACCCGCCGGGGAGGCCCGCTATCTGAGCCCGAGCCCCCTGGTACCTTTCCAGGACCCGGCCTTTGGCGGCCTGCTCCACCGTCTGGCCCTGCCCCCAGGGCTCTCGCGCTGGGAGCTGGCCCGCCGGGTGAACAGCTTCGTCTTCGACTGGATCGTGGAGAAGGACTTCACGGTGGGGTTCGCCTCGGCCCTGGAGGTCTGCCGCCAGCCCCGGGGCGACTGCACCGAGCATGGGGTCCTGGCCGTGGCCCTCCTGCGGCGCCTGGGTGTTCCCGCGCGGGGCGTCACCGGCTGGGTGGCGCTGGGCGAAACGCTGGGACTCCACTTCTGGGTGGAAGTGCGGCTGAAGGAGCGCTGGGTGCCCCTGGATCCGACCTTCGACCAGGCTCCGGCCTCGGCCTTCCGCATCAAGCTGGGGGACACAGAGCTGGCGGACCTGGGCAGCGTCGGCTGGGAGAGCGCGGCCTTGGCCTTCTCGGGAGCGCGCTGGATTCCGGAGCGGGAAGGAGGCCGGCCCTACGGCGAGGGGCTCACGGCCAAGGGGGACCAGGTCTCCGGACCCGCCGGGGTCCAGCTCCGACTGCCCGGAGGACGCTGGACGATGAAGGGCGGCGTGCTCCAGCTGCGCACCCCGGCCGGCGGTCCCTGGCAGGTCCAGGCGGTGACCCATCCGGGCGAAGCCCAGACCCGAGCGTCCCGGCGTCTGGCGGGGGCGCACTCCCGGCGACCGGGGTGGTGGCATCCCGCGCAGGGCCGCTTGTGGCTAGATCTGGGCGAGGGCCGCTGGCTGCAGCTGGAGGGCGTCTCAGAAAACGAGGCTTTCGAGCTGCTGGATCAGCTGCTGGCCACGGCCAGCTCGTCCTGAAGCCCCCCCTGCCTTCCGCAGTGCTCCCGCAGGCGCTCCAGCTGCTCGGCCATGGCCAGGCACTCCGCTTCGTC
>JAAXXS010000147.1 GCA_013334395.1 Holophagaceae bacterium
GCCCCTTTCGGAGCACACCATGGCTACCACTGAAGCCAGTTCCCAGGCTCTGCAGCAGGTGTTGTGCTTCGCCCTCGCGGGCGAAGCCTACGCCCTGCCGATCCTGAAAGTCCGGGAGATCCAGGCCCAGGCCACCATCACCCGGATCCCCAAGGCGCCCGCCTACATGCCCGGCGTCATCAACCTGCGGGGCGCCATCGTCCCGATTCTGGAGCTGCGCCACCGCTTCTCCCTGGGGGCGGCGCCCGAAGACACCCGGCCCGTCATCGTCATCGTGGAAGCCCAGTCCCGCACCCTGGGCATCCGCGTGGACTCGGTCTCCGATGTGCTCGACCTGGATCCCAGCTCCATCCGGCCCGCCCCGGAATTGGGTACTGACAGCGCCTTGGACCGGGAATTCATCGCGGGCCTGGCCAACCTCCCTGGAGCCTCGGGCACGGACACCATGCTGATCCTCCTCGACCTGGACCGGCTGCTCTCCGATGGCGAGCTGCAAGCCCTCGAAGAAGCCACCGCCTGAACCAGCTACCGGAACCCGGGAAATGAGGTCATCCATGTTCACCACGAGCACGACGCTGCAGACCATCCGCCTCTTCCTGGAAGATGCCGAGCCCTGGGCCACGCGATACCAGCGGAACCCACGCCTGTTCGAAGGCGCCGACCTGCATCAGGTCACCCAGAAGATGACTTCGGATGTCATCAACGCCCTGGCCATCCTCCGGGAGATGCAGCCCGGCCTGCAGAGCGGGCCGGAGGATTCTTCTTCCGCGCCCTCGGCCCACTGAGCCCCCTCGATTAAGGCTGTACAGGAGCACCCGTGCCTCGCGCCCATGGTCCAGAGCCTCGGCAACTCCCAGGCCCAAGCCATCATGAACCTGTGCGTGAACGCCGTGGATGCTCTGCCTGACCGCGGAACGCTTCCCCACCTCCGCCGCCTGCTGCCCGGGGTGCCCATCCTGCTGGTCACGGGGCGACCGGATCAGACGGCCCTGGAGCTCGTAGCGGCCCATCCCGGCGTCATGCTGCTGCCGAAGCCCTTCGGCATCGAGGAGTTGCAGGCCTACCTGGTCCTCTTGGGCAGGAGGGAGAACGCGCCTTCCACCCCGACCAGGCGCTTCGGACAGACCTGATTCAAGGCGGACCGCCTCCCCACCGATGGGAGGAGAGGTCCCCGCCCGCCGGGCTCAGCTCACGAGAGGCCGCATGACCTTGAACGCCCCCCAGGATGAATTTTCCGAGGTGGAAGCCGCCACCCGCTGGAGCCGCCTGGCGGCCCGGCTCGTTGATGGGCTGATCTGCTTCGCGCCCCTGCCCTTGCTGTTCTTCCCCTGCATTGGTTCGCTCGGGGCCCTGCTGGCCTTTGCGGGCATCCTGGCGGCCCAGGTCTGGCTGCTGGTGACCCGGGGGCAGACCCTCGGCAAGAAGGCCCTGGACATCACCATCATCCGCTCCGACGGCGGCGTCCCGAATGTGGGCTGGCTGCTGGTGCGGGAGTTCGCGATCCCGCTGGCGGTGGGCATCTTCCGCTATGTGGGGCACAACGACCCCTCCCCGGCCGGGCAGGTCTTCCAGTTCCTGCTGGGCTTCGTCTGGCTCATCGACTCGCTCTTCATCTTCAGTCCCACCCGCCGCTGCCTGCACGACCTGGTCGCCGACACCCATGTGGTGAAAGTGGGCTGAGGGCCCCACAGCAGCGTGAATGCGGCCCGGGTATCCCTGGGCCGAGCCAAGCATCCCTCTGATAGGCTGGGTCAACCAACCAGGACAAGCGTGACGGAGCCGAGATGGGTGAGATCAACCAAGCCGAGGTCGAGCGGATCTTCCTGTCCGCGCCCTTCATCCGGGACCTGGGCGCGAAGCTGGTCGCCGTCGGCCCTGGGGAGTGCCGCTCATCCCTGACCTTAGAGGCGCGCCACCTCCAGCAGGATGGCTACGTGCATGCCGGGGTCCAGGCCACCCTCGCGGATCACACGGCGGGCGCCGCCGGCGCGACCCTGATCGAGCCGGGCCAGTTCGTGCTCTCCGCCGAGTTCAAGATCAACCTGCTGCGGCCGGCCAAGGGCAGCCTGCTCACCTGCTCGGCGAAGGTGCTGAAGCCCGGCTCCGCGCTGACGGTGGTGGAGTCCGAAGTCTTCTGCGGACCGATCGAGGACCTCCGCCTGGTGTCCAAGGCCACGGTGACCCTGGCGATTTTATCGCCGCGCGCCGACAGGTGAGCTTCATGGATGAGAAACGGCCCCGTTCCGGGCCGTTTCTCATCTGAGGAAAGACTGGTTATCGGTAGGCCGGAATCCCCGTGACTTCCTGGCCGATGATGAGGGTGTGCATGTCATGCGTGCCCTCGTAGGTGTAGACGCTCTCGAGGTTCGCCATGTGCCGCATGACGGGATACTCGTCGAGGATGCCGTTGGCGCCGAGAATGGTGCGGGCCTTGCGGCAGATCTCCAGCGCGACGTGCACGTTGTTCATCTTGGCCATGGAGACCTGGGCGGTGGTGTAGGTCTTGGCGTCCTTGAGGCGGCCCAGCTGATGGACCAGGAGCTGGCCCTTGGTGATCTCGGTGACCATCCAGGCCAGCTTCTCCTGCTGGAGCTGGTAGCTGGCGATGGGCTTGTCGAACTGGATGCGGGTCTTGGCGTAGTCCAGGGCGCACTGGTAGCAGGCGTCAGCGGCGCCCAGGACGCCCCAGGCGATGCCGTAGCGGGCCTGGGTGAGGCAGCCCAGGGGGCCCTTGAGGCCCTTCACGTTGGGCAGCATGGAGGTCTCTTCGTCCACCAACACGTCCTCGAGCACCAACTCGGAGGTGGTGGAGGCCCGCAGGCTCCACTTGCCCTTCATCTCCGGGGCGCTGAAGCCGGGGGTGCCCTTCTCCACCAGGAACCCACGGATGCCTTCAGGGGTCTGGGCCCACACGATGGCCACGTCGGCCACGGTGCCATTGGTGATCCACATCTTGGTGCCATTGAGGCGCCACTTGCCGCCGGGCTCCCGCACGGCGCGGGTGAGCATGCCACCGGGGTTGGAGCCGAAGTCCGGCTCGGTGAGGCCGAAGCAGCCCACCACCTCACCGGTGGCGAGCTTGGGGAGCCAGCGGCGCTTCTGCGCCTCGCTCCCGTAGGCATAGATGGGCCACATGACGAGGCTGCCCTGCACCGAGGCGAAGGAGCGCAGCCCCGAGTCGCCGCGCTCGAGCTCGTACATCAGCAGGCCGTAGGCCACGTTGGAGACGCCCATGCAGCCGTATTCCTCGGGCAGGGAGGGCCCGTAGAACCCCAGCTCGCCCATCATGGGGATGAGGTGCCGGGGGAAGGTCTGGGCCTGGGCATGCGACTCGATGATGGGCAGCACTTCGGCGTTGATGAACTTGCGGGCCGTCTCGCGGATCATCCGCTCTTCGTCGGTCAGCAGGCCCTCGAAGCCCATGAAGTCCGTGATGTGAGTGAAGGTGGCGTAGGCGCCGGCCATGGGATCCTCCTGGGGTGCCCTGAAGCCTCGGGCAGAGTGAAGTGACACGGCGCTGCAGCAGCGCGCCGGGGCCAGTCTACCGTTGGGCCGACCCGGCGCCACCTTGCTTCCCGCAACCGGCGCCGCCGATGAGTGTCAGGACGGCCATCGCTTTGACAAAGTGGAAAGTCACTCCCCTTCCAGCAGCCGCTGTCCGGTGGCGTGGGGCACTTCGTGGCAGTGCCGGCAGCGGGCCTCGTAGGCCTCGGCCGCGCCCACCAACACCTGCCCGCCGGTCTGGACCATGCGCTGGGTGCGGCTTGCCAGGGCCCCGCAGACCATGCAGATGGCCTGGAGCTTGGTGACGTAATCAGCCTTCGCCAGCAGGATCGGCATGATGCCGAAGGGCTCGCCGTTGGAGTCCTGGTCGAGGCCCCCGGCGATGACGCGCACCCCGCGGTTGGCGAGGTCCTCGATGATCGGGATCAGGCCCTCGTCCATGAACTGCACCTCGTCCAGGGCCACCACCTGGGCCTCGGGATCCAGCTGCCGGGCCAGCTCCACGGTGTCCTTCACCGGGATGGCGTCGTGCTTGCGCTGGCTGTGGCTGGCGATGGCCGCGACATCGTAGCGGTCATCCAGCGCGGGCTTGAAGACCTGGACCTTCTGCCGGGCGATGACCGCCCGCTTGATCCGCCGGATGAGCTCTTCGGACTTGCCCGAGAACATGGGGCCGCAAATCACCTCCAGGGAACCCTGGCGCTGGTGCACGAACATGGGAAGTCCTTACTTCTTTTTGGGGGTCGCGGCGGGCTCAGGGGCCCGACGGGCCTGAGGCATCATGGGATCAGGAAGCCTCACCAGATCCGGAACGGGATTCTTCCCGTCCAGGGGCCTGCCAAGTTCCCTGGCCAACATGGTACCCCCGTCCTTCGGAGAAGCCATGCGAAGGGCCCAGGCCTGGCGGAGCCGGGTCGGTCCCTCGGGCACCACCCGCACATCCACGGGCTGCAGGCTGGCCAGTCCCATGTTCATGGAGCCGCGGTGGTGCGGAACATACATGACCAGCGGCACCAGGAAGGCCACGGCCACCAGGGGCCAGAGGAGCGAACTCGGGTCCCAGACCCGATGGGCCTGGTCCTCAGCACCGGCCTGAATCCGGAGGCGGGCCTGCCTGGGGGCCCTGCCCTCAAGGGGGACCAGCAGGCCTGCCTCGACCAGGTCGGCGACGGCCTTGCAGGTGTCCAGCTCCTCGTAGCGGCTGATCTGGGTGACCTCAGTGGTGGTCTGGGCCGTGCTGAAATAGGACAGCACCACCTCCTGCTCATGGGTCAGTCCGGACGATCCGACCTGCATCTGGCCCCGCCCATCCAGCAGGGAGGACACGTCCCGGTCGATGTCGAGCTGGAGCGCCTGGGCGCCTGGCGATTTGGCCAGGGGCGTGTCCAGGCCCGGAATCCGCCGCTCCACCTCGGGCCACTCGTCCTGGATGCGCGCGGCCTCCATGAGCACCGTGTCCACGGGAATGGGCAGGAAGTGGTCCCGGTCCAGGTCCTGGGGCAGCATGGAGTCGAACCGGTAGTCCCCTTCCACCCACCGGAAGGTGCGGTGCAGGATGGACGTGGCCTGGTTGAACAGCGCGTCCTGCAGGTCCGAGGGGGTGACCTTGCCTGCCTCCAGCAGCAGGGTGCCCATGCGCTTCAGGGTCTGGCGCTGCAGCTGGATCATGGCCAGCAGCTCCTCGCCCGTGAGGCGACCCAGGCGCACCAGCATGGTGCCCAGCCGATCCTCCAGGCGCACCTGGTTGGAGTCGCAGCCGACGATCTCCCCGTTCTCGAAGAAGACCTTCACGAACTCCTGCCCCTGGGAGAGCACCAGGGTGCCGTTCTTCCCCTGGATCTTGATCATGTTGAACAGGGAGAACAGGTCGAAATCCCGGAGGGAGCCTTCCAGTGCCATCTCAGGACCTCCCCAGAAACAGCTTCAGCCAGGAGCGGCCATAGAACAGCAGCAGCAGCGCGGTGCCCACGGCCAGCCAGGTGGAGACAGGGTCGGCCAGGATCTCGCCGGGGTAGCGCACGGACCGACCCGTGGCCAGGACCATGCCCACCGCCAGGCTGAAGGAGAGGAACTCCACCAGTCCCTCGCGGGTCTCGCCCAGGAAGGCCAGGTCACAACCCGGCAGCAGCACCAGGAGGCTCTTGTGCAGCCAGCGGGTGGCCTGCTGATGAGCCGCCACTTCATCCAGCTTCTTGCGGCGGTTCTCCTGGTGGAGACCGTCCCGCAGGACGAAGAGGTGGTGGCACTTGGGGCAGACCTCTGCGTCAGGACTGTCCGTGGTGTGGAAAGGCTCGCCACAGCGGATGCACTGAGTCGGATGGGCCATGCGGATGCTGGCCCGGACCCGCGCCAGGAAGAGGCCCAGCCCCAGCAGGGGCAGCAGCAGGGTGACGATGAAAGCGGGCTGGGTGAGATGCTGGAGCTCCTCCCCCTTGCCGGTTCCCGTGGCATCCATCAGGGCCTGCACCCGCTCTGGGGTATCCGGCAACGGAATCGGGTAGGTGCGGGCTTCCTTGCTGGCGTCGTTCAGCGTGATCAGGAGGGCATAGGCCTCCGGGGACGCGGCCTGGGCCTCATCGCGCTTGGAGGACCCCAGGGCGGTGTCCAGCCGGTTGAAGGCGAGGATGCTCTGGTTGAGGAGCACCTCCATCTT
>JAAXXS010000012.1 GCA_013334395.1 Holophagaceae bacterium
AACAACTCGATGACTTTCTGCCCTATGCCCAAGGCTGCCTGAAGCATCCTTCGGAGCGGGCGCGTCTGGAGGCGATCCTCACCCTCTGGACCGCGAAGTGGACCGGCAAGAAGCGGGTGCTGGACTTCTCCCGCAGCCTCCACGGCGCCTACCTGCACTTCAACCAGTTCATGGACGGCAAGTGGGTGCAGGCCTTCACTTTCGTGGCCACCCGTCGGGAGGGTGTCTGCCTCCGCGGCCCCGATGTGGACCGGGCCCGCAAGTCCCACAAATTCCGCCACAACCCCCTGGACTCGGCCCCCCTGGACGCCCTGTTCGAGACCTGGTCCTTGCACCTGGAGGCCCGCCCGGCGGGCCATGCGGTGGAGTTCTTCCTGGAGGAGACGCCCGACGAGACCTGGGCGGCCTGTCTGGCCGAGGTCTTCCAGCACCTGGGGGCCTAGGCTTTCCTGCTCCTAAGCCTTGCAGGATATTGCGGATTCCGGCAAAGTGTTGGAACCGCCATGTCCACCTCCTGCCGCTTCTTCTTTTTTAGCTTTCGCACCTCGGGTGCGAGGCTGAGCGGCGTCTAGACTCAAACCGCTTCCGCCTTCGCCCCCGAGTCCAACCGGCTCGGGGGTTTTCGTTTGGGGACTCCCATGACCCAGCCCGACCCCTCCAACCTTGCCGGCCTCCGGCAGGCCATTGATGCTGTCGACGATCAGCTGCTGGCCCTCCTCAACCAGCGGGCCAGGCTGGCTTCGGAGGTGGGCCGCATCAAGTCGGCCGTCTCGCCCGAGGCGCTCTTCCACGTGCCCCGCCGGGAGCGCGAGGTGCTGGCCCGCATGGTGGCGGCCAACCCCGGGCCCTTCCCCTCGGCGGCGGTGCGCAGCGTGTTCCAGGAGGTGATGAGCGCCTGCCTGAGCCTGGAGAAGCCCCTGCGAGTGGCCTTCCTCGGGCCCGAGGGCACCTTCACCCACCTGGCCGCCCGCCAGCAGTTCGGGGGCTCCAGCCAGGCCCTGCCCCTGGGCACCATCGGGGCCGTGTTCCAGGCCGTGGAGCGCCAGCGGGCGGACTACGGCGTGGTGCCCGTGGAGAACGCCACCGAGGGCGCCGTGGAGTCCACCCTGGATGCCTTCCTGGACAGCCCGCTCCGCATCTGCGCGGAGATCCTGCTGCCCGTGGACCACGCCCTGCTGGTCCGATCCGACCTGGACCTGAGCGCCGTGCGCCGGGTCTATGCCCATCCCCAGGCCCTGAGCCAGTGCCGGGGCTGGCTGGAGACCCACCTGGCCCACGCGGACCGCATCGAGGCGCCGTCGACCTCCGAGGCCGCGCGGCTGGCCCGGGAGGACGCCGAGGGCGCGGCCGTGGCCTCGGAGCTGGCCGCGGACCTCTTCGGCCTCAAGGTCGCCGAGACCCAGATCCAGGACCTGGCGGCCAACGCCACGCGCTTCGTGGTGCTGGGACCCAAGGGCTCGGAGCCCACGGGCCGGGACCGCACCACCCTGCTGGCCATGGCCCAGGACGGCCCCGGCGCCCTGCTGCACCTGCTGGAGCCCCTGGCCCGGCGCGGCCTGAACCTGAGCCGCATCCAGAGCCGGCCCACCCGCCGGAAGCTCTGGGAATACGCCTTCTTTCTGGACCTGGAGGGCCACGAGGCCGATCCCGACCTGGCCGAGGCCCTGGTGGAGCTGCGGAGCGCCTGCGACTCGCTCAAGGTGCTGGGCAGCTACCCCCAGGGGTCCCTATGAATCTGAGCAGCGCCCCCCGCCCCCGCCACCTCTCCAAGCCAAGGACACCCGCCATGAACTGGACCCCTGATTCCTGGAAGCAGCGCCCCGCCGCCCAGCAGCCCACCTACCGCGACCCCGAGGCGCTGGGTGCCGCCCTGGCCGAGCTGGCCGAGCTGCCGCCCCTGGTGGTGGCCGAGGAGATCGACCACCTGGGCGTGCTGCTGGCCGAGGCTGCCTCGGGCAAGCGCTTCCTGCTGCAGGGCGGGGACTGTGCCGAGGCCTTCGCGGACTGCCGCGGCGGGCTCATCCAGGACAAGCTCCGAGTGCTGCTGCAGATGTCCGTGCTCATCACCCACGGCGGCCGCACCGGCGTCGTCCACTTGGGCCGCATTGCGGGGCAATACGCCAAGCCCCGGAGCGGGAACACCGAGGTGGTGGACGGCCGCGAGGTGCCGGTCTACCGGGGCGACCTGATCAACGGCCTCAGCCCGGACCAGCGGGAGGCGGACCCCACCCGGCTGCTGCAGGCCTACCACCGCTCGGCGGTCACCCTCAACCACCTGCGGGCCCTGGTGGATGGCGGCTTCGCGGACCTGCACCACCCCGAGCACTGGGATCTGCCCTGGAGCCGCGAGGACGCGGGCCACTACCTGGAGACCCTGGACCAGGTGCGGGCCTCCCTCGACTTCGTGCAGCGCCTGGGCGGGCTGCCCGAGAACCTCCGCACCGGCGAGCTGTTCACCAGCCACGAGGCCCTGCACCTGCCCTTCGAGACGGCGCTTACCCGCTGGGTGCCGGAGCAGGAGGCCTTCTACAACCTGGGTGCCCACTTCCTCTGGATCGGCGAGCGCACCCGGCAGCTGGACGGCGCCCACCTGGAGTACATCCGCGGCCTGGCCAACCCCATCGGCCTCAAGGTCGGCGCCGCCATGAAACCGGAGGAGCTGAAGAAGGTCCTGGCCCTGCTCGATCCCCACCGGCAGGCGGGCCGCCTGACCCTCATCACCCGCTTCGGCGCCGGCCGCGCCGAAGCCGTGCTGCCGGCCCTCATCGAGGCCGCCCGGGCCGAGGGCCACCCCGTGCTCTGGAGCAGCGACCCCATGCACGGCAACGGCACCCAGACCCCCAGCGGCCTCAAGACCCGCGCCTTCGGGGACATCCTCCTGGAGCTGCAGGAGGTCGCGGAGATCCACCGCCGCCTGGGCTCGCGCCTGGGCGCCGTGCACTTCGAGCTGACCGGCGAGCCGGTCACCGAGTGCACCGGCGGAGTCGAGGGCCTGGCCGAGGCGGACCTCCAGCGCGCCTACAAGAGCGGCTGCGACCCCCGCCTCAACCGCAGCCAGAGCCTCGAGATGGCCTTCCTCCTGGCCCGGATCATCCGGGAGAGCTGATTCGGCCCGCGCGCAATTAAGTAGCGGGCTTGCTTCCCAGGTTTCCGGCCGGGAAACGTGGCGTGCTCAGACTTTACCTCCGAGGCCGACCTACCGATTAATTCTAGACAAGGGTTCGGGTCGGCCGGAGGTATCTGTCCTTAGATAGAATCGATAATCTCTGATTTTTATGGGGCAGTCTTGATCAAAATCAATACGTATTTCCTACGACCCTAGCTTTTTCTCCCTATCTTATTAGACGGTCTCAAGGTAATTTTGCGATATTCCTTTCCCGGAGAGTGGTTTATGTATCAGGGGAAACGCAGCGCCCTCAAGCTCCTTCTGGCGGGCATTTTCGTGGGGCTCCTCGGTCTCGTCGCGTGTGGCGGAGGCGGGGCCTCCAGCAGCGGCGGCGCACTGCCCCAGACCAGCATCGCGCCCACGGCCGTCCTGGATGGGTGGACTCCGGCAGACGCCTCCCTGCTGCAGTACAAGGTCTATACCTTCGCGGCCAGCGCCACGGACCCCAACATCGGCGGCGCCATCACGGAGTTCCGCTGGGACTTCGGCGACGGCACCACCAAGACCACCCCGGTCGTCCTGTCCGCCGGCAAGGCCACCACCACGGCCGCCTATTCCTACGTCGCCAGCGGCACGCCGGTGCTCAGCGTCGTGGCCAAGAACGCCGCGGGCCTGCTCTCTGCTGCCGTCACCCGAACGGTCACCGTGGATGCGGCACCGTCTCCGCTCACGGCCACCATCGTGACGCCCGCGGCGGCGCTCACCATCAATCCGAGTCTTGGTGGCAGTGTCTCTGTGACCTTCACGGTGAACGTCGTGAACACCGGCACCGGGACCGTCAGCGCGAGCGGCATCCAGCTGGATCCCGGCGATGCCACGGCCACCCAGACCACGCCCATCAATGCCGGCAGCGGCAACTGGACCACCACCGTCACCTACCCGGCGGCCTCGGCCATCGGCTCGCGGACCGCCACGCCAACCGTGAAAGCCGTGGATTCCAACGGGGTGAGCAGCACCTCGGTGACGGGACCCGTCATCACCGTTCGGACCGTCTCGGCCGTGGACAATCCGCCGGTCATCACCCTGACGGCCACGCCCAAGATCGTGGCGGGCACCAATTCGAGCTACCAGAATGTGCCCATCGCTTTCACGGCGACGGCCACGGACCCCGATGGCGACACCTTGACCTACACCTGGACCTTCGGGGACGGCGGAAGCGGCGACGTGGCGGCCACCCAGGCGGCTTCGGCCCTTAGCCAGACTCACACCTATGCCGCGGCCGGGGTCTATCCTGTGACCTTCACCGCCAATGACGGGCGGGGCAGCATTGGGATCAAGTCCATCACCCTGGAGCTCAACATCCTGGCCAATGGGCCGCCCACCCTGGCGGTCGCCCAGGCCCCCGCAGCCCCAACCTATGCCAACGTGCCCATTACCTTCACGGCGACCGTGACTGATCCTAATGGCGATGTGCCCACCCTCAGTTGGGACTTCGGCGACGGTTCCACCGTCGTAACTGGCCCTGGCCCCATGACCCACAGCTTCGCGGCGGCGGGCAGCACCCTCGTCACGGTCATCGCCGACGACCTCAAGGGCGGGGTGACCCCCTGGACCAGCACGCTCGCGGTGCTTGCAAACCGGCCGCCGGTCTCCCAGCTGACCACCACCACGAAGAGCCTCTTCCAGAACAAGTCATACGCCTTCACCGCCACCGCAGCGGACCCTGATGCAGGCGATTCGGTGGCCCAGTATCAGTGGGACTTCGGTGATGGCAGCACCACGGGGCTCACGTCCGCTGGCGGCCCCACCACCACCATTTCCCACACCTATGCCTCGACCTTCACGGGTAATGCCTCTGTGAAGGTGCGGGCCGTGGACAGTCGCGGCAGCACGGGTGACTTCAGTCCGGCGGTGGTGTTCCCGGTGGTGGCCACCCCGCTGCCGGTGGTCGCCTTCGTGAGCCCAGGAGCCACCGTCAAGAACGTGGACTTGGGCCCCGGCGGCACTGTAGACCAGGCATTCACATTCACGGTCACCAACCCCCGCGCAAGCAGCGGCGCGACGGACCCCATCCCGGTCCTCCCTGCCGATGCCTACCTCGCCTTCTCGACTAATGATCCCTTTGCCGCTGTGACCACCCGGGTCAGCAATGGAGGCGGGAGCTACACCTTCACCGTCCGCTACACCGGAGCAGCTGCTGCGGGCACCCGCACCTCGACGCCGACAGTCATCGCCACGGACACCCTGGGCATCCAGGGGCTTTCCGCCAGCGGCCCGCTCATGACCATCACCACCCTGGGCGCCAACCATGCGCCCACCATCACCATCACAGATCCGGCCACGCCCACCTCCTCCGCCTACACTTCCAAGCCCATCAGCCTGGGGTTCACACTCAAGGACGCGGACAATGATCCGGTGACCTACACCGTGGATTGGGGGGATGGCACTCCAGCCGTCACAGCCACGCCTACCGGTGATCTCGTGGCGGGTGTGCCGGTCTCTCTCAACCACACCTACCTGGACGCCTATACCGCCACGTCCAAGAGCGCCATCATCACCGTCAACGCCACGGACAACCGGTCTGCCAATGCCGCAGCGGTGGCTCAGTCCCGGACCTTTACAGTGACCTTCAACGCCCTGCCCACCGCGGCCATCACCTCGCCCCAGGACAGCGGCAGCGCCCCCACGGGCTACCCGACCAATCCCCTGCCCGCGGATACCGTGGTGGTACCCCTCAACGGGAAGCTCGCCTTCGCGGGTGTCTCCACCAAGCCGGGCAGCCAGGACGCGGTCACGACCGCGTGGAGCATCCCTGGTGGCGTTCCCAGTTCTGTCTCCGGCGATTCCACGGGGGATGTGAGCTTCACGGGCACCCTGAACGAATATTCACTTAATGAGGTGACCTACACCGTTACAGATGCCTTCGGCCGGAAAGCGACTGCCACCAAGTTTGTGCTGGTGGATGGAAAGAACACCCAGCAGTTCAACCTGTCCTTCCAGTTCCGCCAGAAGAGCGATAACAACGGGACCACCACCCTGACCCCGGTGACCACGGCCATTAACGGCCTAGGGGCGCCGGTCCAGATCTACCAGGATGGCCAGAGCAACACCTACAACGTTCAGGACCAGACCCTCCTCTCGGGGGCCAAGGCGGCCGTGACCATTCCCGTGCGCTCCGACCTGCCCTTCTACATCAAGATTCCGGGCTTCTCTGGCGGCTCGGACGCAACGACTTACCTGATGCGCATCCCCAATGCTCCGACCGGCGCCTATGCCGATCCCTCTCTGGTGGCCACGCCCACCGCGGATTCCAGGTTCAGCTTCCAGAATGGCACCGCGCCCTACAACCCGACCCTGCAGGTGGTCACAGCACAAGGCTTCGCCGCCGAGGCTGCGCTCGCGGCCCAGCGGAAGCTGAATGGCTATACCGATCTGGTCCTTGGCACCACGCCCGTGAACGAGCGCTGGCTCGACCGCCTCTCCGTGCCGACCACGGATCCGACCGGGGCCTTCCCCTGGGCCCAGTCCAGCAATGCCGTCGGTCTTGTGAACGCAATCCCTGCCTACCAGCTCTTCGCGGAGTGGCCCACCCTGCTGATCACCCGCAAGACCGGAGACCTTGCTGAGTCCACGCCGGACCCGACCACCAGTGCCGGGACCCACGAGCAGCTCGGCTTTGTCTTGGACTACCCGACCTACACGGTGGGCACCCTGACCCACGGAGACACCTTCTCGGCCTTCAGCATGCAGGCCTTCCGCGTTCCTTCCGGCGTCACGGACCCCTACCAGCTCTCTCCGGCCTGGCAGAACGCCGCTGCGGAGCTGCCCAACCCCTATCCGGACCCCCACAGTGGCCTGAATCCCGTCCCGGTCGGAGGTGGAGTATCCACCTTCTTCCAGACCCTGGTCAACGGAACCCCCGGAAGCTCGCCCCTGGCTGGGGGCATCGCCAGCTTGCCATTGCCCTACGATCCCAATGACCCGGACCGCAAGCCGCTGGCCTCACCCACCACCCGAACCTACTCAGGGATCCGCAGCGTCTTTGCGTTCTCCGAATACCTCTGGTCCACGGTATGGGCACGGCCCTTGGTCCTCAACAGCGCCCGGCCTTACTTCATGGACGCTCTCAGCCTGAACACCTACCCCTACTTCCGCTACAGCAACCCTTCCTCCTGGCCCCAGGCCTCTGGCATCTCGCCTGACAACAGCGCCTTCAATCTCACGGCACGGGGCGGCGGCGTGTTCAATGCCAGCGCTCCCGTCGCTGTGGGCGGCGGCACCGCCCCCAGCACGGGTGTCGGCCGCTTCTTCTGGACGGCCTACACGCCCAGCTACTCGGGTGACGCCAGCCAGGGTCAGGTCATCAGCCGCACTTGGCTTGCAGACGACACCACCAAGCAGCCGCCCACCGCCTTCTCGGCGGCGAGCGCCAACGGCGATGCCACCTCAGCCTTTGGCTTCATGCCTCCCCAGGACACCATCGTTGACAAGCGGGGCCGCACCGCCGCGGGAGCCCTCAGCGGCAGCACCCTCGGTGGCTACCGGGTGACCTGGTATAACGCCACCAAGGACGCCAGTGGCAACCCCGTGGCCCCCGACTTCTGGGTGGTGGAGCTTGCGGTTGGCACCTCCAAGTCCCACTTCATGCTGCCCGGAAGCTACCCCGCCGGGACGCAAGCTGTCTCGGACGCGATCATGACGGATGCCCGGCTCTACCTGCCCTCGGGGAATGCGTCCACGGCTGGCCCCGCCACCGGAGACAAGGTCGGACCCGGCTACTGCTGGTTCGACATCCCTGTCGAGCTGCGGCCGACCTCCAACAGTGGCGTCACGCTCACGGTCTTCGGCGTGAAGTCTGTCCTCAAGAACCACCCCGTCACTGCCGCCCGGGCCCTGAACCGGCCGGACTGGATGGATGCCATCAAGACCGCCACGGCCACCATCAAGGTGCTGGGCGCCAACGGTACCGACCTCGGCTATGCCCACAAGGTGCCCTTCAACTATGCCTGGGACATCGTCGTGGTGAATGGCCCTGCCACCTATGTCGCACCCTGACCTGCACTGCCATGCTTGAATCTGTCTGACACTGCAGCCCCGGAGTCTCTGGCTCCGGGGCTGGACTTGAACAAGATCCCTGGTTCCTGGAGGACCCGTGAAACCCCAAAGCATCCTGATGGCCATGCTCGTGGTGGGCGCGCTGAGTGCCCAGGACTCTTCTTCGGGCCTCAGCCCGAGGGTCCTCCTGTTCGGCGAAGCCATCCAGACCCGGGGCATCCAGCTCGGGCCCAATGCCGAGGACAAGGCGGACCGCCAGACGGGTCCTGGCATCCGAATCATGAGCCGCTTTGCGGATGACTCGCCCTGGAACTGGGAGCTGGCGGCGCGCTTCCAGAGCTCGGCGCGCATGGTCACCAACCGGGACATCGCCGCCACTGCACCGGCCAACATCCTGGACGCCACCAAGGTCAAGGTGGACTACAGCTACTGGAGCCTGGGTGCCAGCTATGTGATCCCCCTGGGACAGTCGGCCGACTTTGGCATCCACCTGGAAGGGCGCAACGAGACCATCAACCCCAAGGGCAGCTACTCCACCACCAACGGCGGCACCGGCTACATCGACGCCATGGCTGTCTATTTTCGCCCCTGGGTGCGCCTGAGCCTGGACTTCAAGGTCCGGACGGGGCCGGTCTACACCGTGATCGGCGGGGACGTCGCTGCGGCCGGTTTCAAGACCAGCCAGCGGGTGATTCCGCCCATGTCGCAGATGGACGACCAGACCATGCGGTCCATGGCCCCCACCTGGGCAGGATCGATCTACGCGGGCGTCCAGTTCTAGCGGTTTGCGTGGGTTTTCCTGGGGCCTTGTGCCTGCTCGGAATCGGCTGCGCCGATTCCGAGGCGTGAAGAAATCTGGAGGTACGGGTTGTTGGCCTGCTTCCAGACGCGAAGGGATATGAGGTAGCGTGCGGGGACGGGACAAGGTCTTCCTCGGTGTGGCCTGGGCAGCGCTGCTGGGGGGGCTGGCCTGGGCCCTGTCCACCCAGTCCCGCTGGGTCCAGGAGCACGCCGGGAAGCTGCAGCCTCGGCAGCCTGAGAAGGCCGGGGCACCCGCCGCGCCCCCCAAGGCTCCGGAGGCCGACGAGGTCGCCGCCCCTCCGGCCAGCGCCACCGGGGTGGTGGGCACGGTCGGCGACGACACCTACCGCGCCATGGCCAGGGACCAGGCGGCGCGCAGGAAGGCTCAGGCCCGCGAGGCTACTGCGCCACGCTCCAGGCCATCTGATTCGGGTAGTCGGTGACGAACTTCTTCTGCTCGGCGGAGTAGTTGCACCCGCCGCCCGTGCTGTCGGGGCCGATGGCCACGAGGCCCAGGTCGATGGTGGGAGGGAAGGCGGCGAGGGTCTGGCTCACGGCCTGCTGCGCAGAGAGCCCCTTCTCCAGCAGCTCGTAGGCCGCCTTGGCGACCAGGCGCCGGACGATGTCCTCGCCGTTGCCGGTGCAGGCCACGGCGCCCTTGGGGCCGGCGTAGATCCCGGCGCCGAACATGGGCACGTCGCCCACCCGGCCGTAGAAGGTGATGGTGGTGCCGCCGGTGCTGATGGCGGCGGCGAAGCGGCCCTGGGCGTCGCGGGTGACGCAGCCCACGGTGTCGGGGGAACCCAGGGCCTCCTTCAGGGGGGTGGGGAAGTTCCAGGCCTGCTTCCAGTCGTAGCGCTTCCAGGCCTCGAGCTGTCGGGGATCGGTGCCCTGCAGGATGGTCTGCACCCGCTTGAAGCGCGCCCGGCTCTCGGCGCAGGTGGGGTCGTAGTCCGGGAAGCCCATGGCGCGGGCGAAGCGGGTGGCGCCTTCGCCCACGATGAGGAGGTGGGGCGTGGCCATGACCTTCCGGGCCACGAGCACGGGGTTCTTCACCCGCTCGATGGCGGCCACGGCGCCGAAGGCCCCGCTGGCGCCGTCCATGCAGGCGGCGTCCATCTGGATGGTCCTGCCATCGAGACGGATGTTGGCGCCGGTGCCCGCGTTGAAGCGGGGGTCGTCCTCCAGCACCACCACGCCCGCCAGAGCCGCGTCCAGGGCGGTGGCGCCGTGCTTCAGGGCCGCCAGGGCCTTGGCCGCCGCCGGGTCCGTGCCATCCCTGCGGATGCGGGGACTGCCCGCGCCGCCGTGGACCACCGCCGCAGGAGGGGCGGCTAGCAGCAGGGTGCCCAGGGTCAGGAGGAGGAGGAACCGTCGCATGGGGGGATTATCCCCCGATGTGGGACATCTCGATCTTTGGCAGGCCGGGCGTGTCGGCGCGCCGCAGCTCCGAGTAGCGATCGTCCCTGCGCTTCCACTGGGCCGCCAGGAGGGCGGCGAGGTCGGCGTCGCCATGGCCGCTGCGGAGGAAGCCCTTCAGGTCGAGCCCCTCGCTGGCGAAGAGGCAGGTGTAGAGGTGGCCGTCCGCCGAGAGGCGCGCCCGGTCGCAGCCCCGGCAGAAGGGCGCCGTGACGGAGGCGATGAGCCCCACCTCGCCTCGGCCGTCGCGGTAGCGCCACTCGCTGGCCACGGAGCCGGCGGGGCTGGGCAGGGGCTCCAGGGGCCAGCGGGCATTCAGGAGCTGATGGATCTCGGTGGCGGGCACCACGGACGCCAGGCGCCAGCCGTTGGTGGTGCCCACATCCATGAACTCGATGAAGCGCAGGGTGTGGCCCTGCTCGCGGGCAAAGCCGGCGAGGTCGAGGATCTCGTCCTCGTTGACGCCGCGCTGCAGGACGCAGTTGAGCTTGAGGGTGGTGAAGCCCGCGGCGCGGGCGGCGTCCAGTCCCGCCAGCACCCGGGAGAGGGACAGGTCCGTGTCGCTGAGGGTCTGGAAGCGGTCCGGGCGCAGGGTGTCGAGGCTGACGGTGAGGCGGCGCAGCCCCGCCGCGCGCAGGTCGGCGGCCAGCTCCGGCAGCAGGACGCCGTTGGTGGTGAGGGCCAGGTCCTCGAGGCCGGGCACCTCTGCCAGCATCTTCACCAGGACGGGCAGCTCCCGGCGGAGCAGGGGCTCGCCCCCGGTCAGGCGGACCTTGGCGACGCCCAGGCCCGTGAAGATCCGGGCCAGGCGGGTGATCTCCTCGAAGCTGAGCAGGGCTTCCCGGGCCAGGAAGGGATGGTCCGGCCCGAAGGCGTCCCGGGGCATGCAGTAGCCGCAACGGAAGTTGCAGCGGTCCGTGACCGAGATGCGCAGGGCCTGGAGGGGGCGACCCAGGGTGTCGAGGGGTTTCATAATCCTCCAAGCATAAATCCTTGTGAGCGGTCACAATGATTTGTTTGGGTGGACTTGACTCTATGGGCTTTTTTGACCGATTCCGTTCCCGCGCCGACGAGGCGCCGCTGCCGGGTCTGAATGACCTGCTGGAGGCCCGGGGGCTGCCCCTGGACCTGCCAGGGCTGGCGGCCCTGGTTCCGGGCTTCGAGGCGCACCGCAGGGCCGATGAGCGGGAAGCCTGGGTGGACGCCGTGGCGGAGCTCCAGGCCCAGGGCCTGCCGCTGCCGCAGCCCTGGATCGACGCCCAGGACCACCTGCTGCCCGAGCTGGTCCCCGCCTGGGTGGCCGAGCGCGAAGGCCGCTGGAGCCGCGGCTTCATCGAAGGCCTGAGCCAGCGCATCAAGGTCGGTGATGTTGTGATGCCCGCCGCCTGGCTGAAGCTCTGGGACCAGCCCGCGGACGATGTCCTGGAGCTGGCCCTGAACCACCTGCGCCACCGCAGCGAGGGCGGCTTCGAGCGGCTGCCCTCCGGCATCTACCGCGGTCCCTGGCGGGACGGCCTGGACGCGGCGCGCCTGCTCCTGCCGGAGCTGTGGCACGGCCTCTTCAAGGGCCAGCACCCCTTCCTGGCCATCCCCGCGGCGGACACGCTGCTGGCGGCCCCGCAGATCCTGCTGCCCAAGCTCATGGACGAGGTGGGCCGCAGCATGCAGTCCGGCGCCCCGGCGCTGCAGCTGGCCGTGCTGGAGCGCATCGAAGACACCCTGATGACCGCCCGGCTGCAGGATCCCCATCCCATGGCCGCGCCCCAGAAGGAGCTGAAGCACCTGGATCTCCTGGAGGCCCTTCGCCAGCAGGAGCGGGACCTGGATCCCGCCCTGGGCCGCCCCACCCCGGTCGCCATGGTGAAGACCGGCCAGGGCAAGCCGCTCACGATGGCCGCGTGGTCTGCCGGGGCGCCCGCCCTGCTGCCGGAGACCGACATCATCGCCTTCAGCACCGCCGCGGGTGAGCCCCTCGGCGCCTACGTGCGCCAGACGCTCCCCCGGATCCAGGAGCTCAAGGGCGAGGTCGTGGCCATCTGGGGACCCCGCCGCGTCCGCTACGAGGGCTTCCCCACCGCCGAGCAGCTCTCCCGCCTGGAGTGCTTTGCCACCGCCGAGCAGATGAAGAACCTGCAGGGCGCCCCTGGCTCGCGGCCCGCAGCCCCGCGCCAGACCGCGCCCGGTGGCGGCGGCCTCAGCGCCCAGGGCGCCGCCCCGCTGCCGCGTCACCTGCGGGGCGCTGGGCTGGGCGTGCAGGACACGGAGTAGGTCCACCGGTCCTGCACCAACCGCAAACGGCGGCGGCCCCTGGGTGGGGACCGCCGCCGTCTGCCGACCCCTTCCAAGGGCGCGCAGGGCGATGCTCGGGGTCTGGCCGGGCGCTCAGGCCTCGGCGACCTTCATGCCCAGCCGCTCACGGATGAGGCCTTCAACCTCGTCCGCCAGCTCGGGGTTATCGGTGAAGAGCTTCTTCACGTTCTCGGCGCCCTGGCCCAGGCGGCTGTCCTTGTAGCTGTACCAGGAGCCGCTCTTCTGGATGATCTCCAGCTGGGTGCCCAACTCCACCAGCTCGCTGGTGCGGCTGATGCCCTCGCCGTACATGATGTCGAAGGTGGCGACCTTGAGGGGCGGCGCGACCTTGTTCTTCACGACCTTGACCTTCGTCTTCTTGCCGATGACGGAGGAGTCCTCGTCCTTGGCGGCCACCAGGGGGTCGTTGGTGTTGCCCTTGATGCTTTGGATGCTGCGCACGTCGAGCCGCACGGAGGCGTAGAACTTGAGGGCGTTGCCGCCGGTGGTGGTCTCGGGGCTGCCGAACATCACGCCGATCTTCATGCGGATCTGGTTGATGAAGACCACGCAGGTGTGGGTCTTGCTGATGGTGCCCGTCATCTTGCGGAGGGCCTGGCTCATGAGGCGGGCCTGCAGGCCCACGTGGCTGTCGCCCATCTCGCCGTCGATCTCGGCCTTGGGCACCAGGGCCGCCACGGAGTCGATGACGATGATGTCCAGGGCGCCGCTGCGCACCAGCTGATCGCAGATCTCCAGGGCCTGCTCGCCGCTGTCCGGCTGGCTGATGAAGAGGTTCTCGATGTCCACGCCGAGCTTCTTGGCGTATTCGGGGTCCAGGGCGTGCTCGGCGTCGATGAAGGCGGCCAGGCCGCCCTTCTTCTGGGCCTGGGCCACCATGTGGAGGGCGAGGGTGGTCTTGCCGCTGGCCTCGGGGCCGTAGACCTCGACGACGCGGCCCTTGGGCACGCCGCCCACGCCCAGGGCGGAGTCAAGGGCGATGGAGCCGGTGCTGATGACCTCGATGGCCTCGGCGGAGCCCACGCGGTCACCCAGCTTCATGATGGAGCCCTTGCCGAAGGCCCGCTCGATGTCGGCCAGGGTGCGGGACAGGGCTTTGAGTCGGTCGTCTTGCTCGGACGCGGCCATGGGACCTCCAAGGGGATGCTTCAAGGGTGAAGCAAAAAGCGAAAAAAACAAGAAATCTTTTTATTGGACTCCGTCGGGTTTTGGCCGAAGAGGGGGACATGGTCGCCGACCCCGTTCTGCCAGCCCACCCGGAAGACCGAGCCTCCCTCGAGGCTCAGCTGGCCACGGCCCGGGCGGAGGCGGACCGCTACCGGGCCCTGGTGGAGGACCTGAAGGAGGTGCTCTTCCAGATCGACCGGCAGGGGCGGTGGGCCTTCCTGAACCCCGCCTGGACCGAGCTCACAGGCTTCCCGGTGGAAGAGAGCCTCGGCCAGCCCTTCCTGGGGTTCCTGCACCCCGCGGACAACCCACGCTACCTGAACATGCTCACCTACGCGGTGGACACAGGGCAGGCGGTCTTCGAAGGAGAGTTCCGCGTCCCCACCCGCGCGGGCGAGGTGAAGTGGGTGGACGCCCACCAGCGCATCGCCTTTGACGCGGGCGGCGTGGTCCTCGGCGTGTCGGGCACGCTCAACGACATCACCGAGCGCAAGCACACCGAGATCGTCCTGCGCATGGCCACCAGCCGCCTGCGGGCGCTGATCGAGAACATGCAGGCGGGCATCCTGGTGGAGACAGAGGGGCGCCGGATCGCCCTGCTGAACGAGACCTTCTGCCAGCTGTTCCAGGTGCCCGTGCCGGCCCACATGCTGGTGGAGAGCGAGACCCGCGACCTGCTGGACGAGTGTCTGCCGCTGCTGGCGGAACCGGAGAGCTTCCTCGCCCGCCAGGACGCGGTGGCCCTGGCGCGGGTGCCGGTGCTCGGTGAGGAGCTGGCCCTGGCGGATGGACGCATCCTCTCCCGGGACTTCGTGCCGATCCTGGTGGGCGAGGAGTACCTGGGCCACCTCTGGCAGTACCACGACATCACCGAGCGCCGCCGGGCCGAGATCAAGCTCGAAGAGGTGGCCATCGAGCTGGAGGTGGCGCGGGACCGGGCCCTGGAGGTGTCAGGCCTCAAGAGCGAGTTCCTGGCCAACATGTCCCACGAGATCCGCACGCCCATGAACGGCATCATCGGGATGACGGGCCTGCTGCTGGACACGCCCCTGGGCGGCGAGCAGCGGCAGTATGCGGAGACCGTGCGGTCCTGCGGCGAGGCGCTGCTCACGCTGATCAACGACATCCTGGACTTCTCCAAGATCGAGGCCGGAAAGCTGGCCTTCGAGACCCTGGATTTCGACCTGTTGTCCGTCATCGAGGACGTGCAGGCGGTGCTGGCCGTGAAGGCCCAGGGCAAGGGCGTGGAGCTGGGCCTCTTCGTGGACGCCGCCACGCCGCTGGCGGTGGCCGGGGATCCCACGCGCCTGCGCCAGATCCTCACCAACCTCATGGACAACGCCCTGAAGTTCACCCACGAGGGCTCCGTGGAAGTCCGGGTATGCCCCGAGTCGCAGCAGGGCGACCAGGTCATCCTGCGGGTGGAGGTGCGGGACACGGGCATCGGTATGCGGCCCGACGTGGTGGATCGCCTCTTCACCTCGTTCTTCCAGGGCGACAACTCCACCACCCGCAAGTACGGCGGCACGGGGCTGGGTCTCACCATCTGCAAGCGCCTGGCGGAGCTCATGGGGGGCGCCATCGGCGTGACCAGTGTCCTGGGTGAGGGCAGCACCTTCTGGTTCACCATCCGGCTGCAGGCCCGGGGCCGTCAGGCGCCGCTGCGTCCCCGGACCTCCGGCGTGCTCCTGGCCGGGCTGCCGCCTGTGGTGGCCCGCTTCGTGGCCTGCCAGCTCGAGGCCTGGGGCCTGGAGCCGGAGGTCTCCCCCGCGGGGGCGGACATCTCCGCCTGGCTCACGCAGGTCCGGCGGCCGGGAGCCCTGGTGCTGGCGGCGCCGGGCACCCTCGACATCGCCCTGGAGCAGGACTGGGACGGGGCCGTCGTCCTGGTGAGCCCGCTCTATCGCCCGGACTTCCGCGAGCTCGCCGCCCGCAAGGGGGTCCAGACCTTCCTCTCCGTTCCCGTGCGGCCCAGTCACCTGCGGGGCCTGCTGGAACCGGGCAGCCCGGCGGCGGGAAAGCTGGCCTCCGCCGCCCCCCTGCCGACCGCCGATGGCCCCGTGAAGGTGCGGGTCCTGCTGGCCGAGGACAACCTCGTGAACCAGAAAGTGGCCCTTGTGATGCTGCGCAAGCTGGGGATCGAGGCGGATGTGGTGGGCAACGGCGCCGAGGCCCTGGATGCGCTCGTCGGGGTGGCCTACGACCTGGTGCTGATGGACTGCCAGATGCCCGAGATGGACGGCTTCGACGCCACCCGGCGCATCCGGGAGCGGGAGCGGGGCAGCCGCCGCCTGCCCGTGGTGGCCATGACCGCGAACGCCATGATGGGCGACCGCGAGCGGTGCATCGAGGCCGGCATGGACGATCACATTCCCAAGCCTGTCCGGGTGGAGGCCCTGCACCGGGCCCTGCTCCACTGGCTGCCGGCGGGCGCCGTGCCCCCCCTCGCCGGGGAGGCCTGAGATGGCGAGAGGGGCGGCCCTTCTGGAAGATGCCACGGCCATCCGCATGGCCCTCCAGCGCCTCTGCGCGGACAGCGCGCGCCTGGAGGTGGCCTACCGGGACCAGCGCGCGGCCTTCCCGATCCTCACGGAAGATGGCGAGCGGCTGGCCTTCCGCATGTCCTTCGAGGCCATTGAGAGCTGGGGGCTGAAGCCCGGCGAGAACCTGGCGCTGAAGCTGAAAGACCGGGGCCTGGAATACGAGTGCGTGGTGGCCCACGCCGGGCAGGAGGTGCTGGAGGGCGTGGAGACCTGCCTCGCGACCATCCCGCGGGTGCTGCGCCGCTCGGACATGCACCGCTTGGCGGACTTCATCCCCGACCACGCGCACATGCCCGTGCGCGAGGCCACCTTCACCAACACCCGCAACGCGCTCATCGATGGCACGGTCCAGAGCTTCGGCGAAGAGGGCCTGGAACTCGTGCTGCGGAACAACAAACAGGACATCCGCGAGCTGCTGCGCATGGGGGAGGAGTCCCTGCTGGACCTGCCCCTGGACAACAACCTACGGCTGCGGGCACCAACCACCGTGGCCTACTTCGGCGACAACCTGGTGGGCCTGCGCTTCACAAAACAGGCGGACACGCAGCTCCTGGAGCAGTACCGCAGCTGGATCCAGGACCAGCAGGTGCTGCAGGAGCAGCACGACCGGGAGGACTTCTCGCCCCGGGGCTTCCAGGAGGCCACCGCGCGGCTCAACCGGGCCGCGGCCCTGCCGACGGCCAAGGTGCTGGTGGACCGCGAGCCCCTGATCCTCCTGCTCACGGAGAAGGAGGACTTCGCCCTCCGCCTCGGCGAGGCCCTGAGCCGCAAGTTCGGCCTGGCCATGCTGGACCACATCAAGGGGCCGGTGAAGGCCCAGCTCCCCGGCATCGTGGGAGCCGATGGCTCCTGGGGCCGGGTGCGCATGGTGCTGATCCACAACCAGCTCCGCCTGGCCAGCCCACTCGAGCTCTGTCGACAGCTCGTAGAGGAGGAGGGCTGTCCCGTCCCGGTGATCCTGGTCGGCACGGAGGAAGACGAAGCCAAGAAGCGGCACCACGCCCTGACTGCGGGCGCCGTGGACTACGTGGCCGTGGAGCCCTTCCGCATCCTCACCATCCTGCGCCGGCTGGACGACACGCTGAGGTTGTTCGAGGGAACCTGATTCGGCCGACTCACCGCAGCGCCACATCCCGGCCCCGCCAGTGGTTCACGCCCCGCAGGCGGTCCCAGAGGGCCCAGGCGGTGCCGAGGGCGAAGACCACGGCGGTCAGGGGCCAGAGGGCCCAGAGCAGGTCCATGGGGCGCTTCGTGAGCCGCTGCTGGGCGTCCCCGGCCAGGACCGGGACCAGCAGCCAGAGCAGCAGGGCCAGGCCCGGGTGGCCCGCGAAGGGCAGCCAGAGGGGCGCCAGGCCCACGGCCAGCACCAGGGGCAGGGCCGGTGGCAGCAGCCCCCAGGCGGGCAGGGCGGCGGCGTTCTTCCGCATGGCCCGCACCAGCGCGCCCAGGCCGTGGTACATCCGCAGGTGCAGGTCGGGCCCGCCCCGGGCCACGCGGTTCACGAAGCCCGCGCGCTTCACGCGGCGGGCCAGCATCATGTCGTCGATGGCCTCCAGGGGCACCGCCGCGTGGCCGCCCACAGCGTCGTAGGCCGCGCGGCGCACCAGCGTGAAGGCGCCCACGCCGCAGAAGGCCGGGTGGCGCGGGTTGGGCACCTGGTGGGGCGGCACCGCCAGCAGGAACGCCGAGGCCGCCATGGGCAGGATGATGCGCTCGCCGGGGGTCACGGCGTCCACGGCGGGCACCAGGGCGAGGATGTCCGTGGGGGCCTGCTCCAGGGCATGGACCATCGCCCGGCTCAGCAGGGTGGGCGCGGCCTGCACGTCCGCATCCACGAACAGCAGCCAGTCTGCGGCCTCGGCCTCGGGCTGGCGGGAGGCCAGGGCCAGGGCGTGGTTCTTCCCCAGCCACCCGGGCGGCAGTTGGTCGTTGCGCAGTATCCGCAGGCGCTCCGGCCGCGCGCTTGCGCGGGCCCGGAGGATCTCGGTGCTGCCGTCCGTGGAGCCGTCGTCCACCACGAGGATGCTCAGGCGCGGGTAGTCCTGCGCCAGCCAGGAGTCCAGCGCCGCGCCCACCTCCGCCGCCTCGTCCCGCACAGGGATGCAGAGGCAGACCGAGGGGGGCTCGGCGGGCAGGGCGCGGTCCCTCGCCAGCGGCAGCAGGCGGGCCCAGTGGTGGCGCAGGAGGGCCAGCGCCGCCAGGACCGCGCCGGTCGAACCCCAGGATGCCACTTCGAGCCACGTCATCCTTCAGCCTAGCGTGGGATCATGCACAGACCGAGGTGACCGATGTTCCTGGCCTTCCTGGCCCACGATCCGCTGGCCAGCACGCTCATGCTGCTGGCCCTGCTGTGGCTCTCGGCGAAGGTGGGCGGCGAGCTGGCGGTGCGCCTGCGGCTGCCCGCGGTCACCGGCGAGCTGGCCGTGGGCCTGGCCCTCACGGCCCTGCACCGGACCTGGGCCTGGTTCCCGGCCGTGGGCTCCTCTCCCGAGGCCGAGCTGCTCGGGGGGCTGGGCGTGGTGGTCCTCATGTTCGCCGTGGGCCTGGAGTCCTCGGTGCCGCAGATGATGAAGGTTGGCCTGGCGTCCCTGCGCGTGGCCCTCATCGGCGTGGTGGCGCCCATGGCCGCGGGCCTGGTGGGCGCCTGGCTGCTGCTGCCGAAGGGCTCGCCCTTCGTGCTGGATCTCTTCATCGGCGCCTGCCTCTGCGCCACCAGCATCGGCATCTCCGCCCAGGTGCTGCGGGAGAAGGGGGCTGCGGAGTCCATCGAGGGCCGGATCATCGTTGGGGCGGCCGTGGTGGACGATGTGCTGGGCCTGCTGGTGCTGGTGGCCGTCTCGGGCATGGTGGGATCTGCCACGGGAGGGCTCGGTTCCGGCCTGGCCAATACCCTGGCCCTGGCCTTGGGCTTCCTGGCCGCGGCGCTCACCCTGGGCCGCCTGGCCACGCCCCGGCTCTTCCGGCTCGCGAGCCGCTTCCGGGGTGAGCAGGTGCTGCTGCCCCTGGGCCTGGGCTTCGCCTTCCTGCTGGCCTGGCTGGGCAGCCTCGCGGGGCTGGCCTCCATCGTGGGCGCCTATGCCGCGGGCCTCATCCTGGAGCCCGCGCACATCGAGGACCTGGAGCGCCGGGAGCAGCACACCCTGGAGGAGCTGGTTCATCCCCTGGTGACCGTGCTCTCGCCGCTCTTCTTCGTGCTCATGGGCGCGAAGGTGGACCTGGTGGCGCTGCTCAAGCCGTCGACCCTGGGCCTGGCCGCCGTGCTTGCGGTCCTCGGGGTCTGCGGGAAATATGTCGCGGGCTTTGGTGGGGGCCGGGGCACCCGGGCTGCCGTGATCGGCTGGGGCATGGTGCCCCGGGGGGAGGTGGGCCTCATCTTCGTGGCGGCGGGCGCCCAGGTGCACCTGAATGGCGTGCCCCTGCTCGGTCCCGAGGTCCAGGCCGGCATCATCGGCGCCCTGCTCATCACCACCGTGGCGGGTCCTGTGGGCCTGGGCTGGGCGCTCCGGCGCGGCCCGCAGGCATCGGGTGAAATCCCCTGAAATCTATGTAATAACACCTATTTAAGTAGGTGATCAAGCGTATGGAGCCTGGGTCGGGCTCGCTCTAGCCTTCAGAGGTGGTCGTGCATTCCGGAAGACCGTCCGGGTGGCCGCGAGCTGAGGAGGTAGTGATCATGGGGGAATCTCGGCCCTTGGGCATCCTGGTGTTTGAGGCTGCCGGTGCGCTGCTCCGGTACAGCAAGGAAGCGGCTGAGCTGACGGGCTACTCCGCCGAGGAGGTGGTGAGCCGGGAGGCCTGGTGCGAGAGCCTCTTCCCCGACTCGGTGCACCGGGCGATCGTCAAGGCCGCCTTCCTGGAGATGGCCGCGGCGACCCCCGACGTTTCCTCGCGCTCTTTCGAGTTCTCCCTCCCCTTTCGGACTGCCGCCGGGAAGATGAAGGAAGGCCAGTTCACCATCGCCGTGACCTGCAATGCCGGGGAGGACCCGGAACCCCTCTTCCTGGTCAGCATCCTCGAGAAGGTGACCGGCCAACCCGCCCGCCAAGCCACCGACACCCGCGACCTCCTCGGGCAGGCGCTCGGCATGATCCAGACGGCGCACCAGAACATGGCGGCCGTCGTGGAAGAGAGCCAGGACCGGGTCATCGCTGCGACCAACCGCATCCGTGGGGACCAGGTAGCGATGTCCCACCAGTGGGATGAGCTCTTCCAGGAGGCCTTCGCGCTGGCCCGGATCCGGGATCTGATCGAGGTCATCCGGGAGTCGGTGGGCACGGCCTATGAGGCATCCCGCTCGGATGTTCAGCAGGCGGACCCCGACCGACCGCTCATGGGGGTGCCCGTGGGCAAGCCCGTGGCCCTGCCCCTGGGGCTCAGCCTGCACAAGCTCGAACGCTTCTGGATCCTGAGCACCCTCCAGGCGCTGCAGGGCAATCGCAGCGACTGCGCCCGCCACCTGGACATCGCCCTGCGCACGGTGCGCAACAAGCTCGGTGAGTACAAGACTGCAGGTTTCAAGATCCCTTCCTCCGCCCGCGGACGCAGGGTGAAAGCCCAAGCAGTGGCCTGATTGGAAAAAAAGGACAGCATGGTCCGGTGTCATGGGTAATTGAGTGGACCTGAATATGGGTTATAGTCGTCCGATGAAGGAGTCTGGATGACCCCCAGTGCTGATCCCACGCCCTCGACGCCAGGGAAACACGGCGCTGAAGTCCAGGCGTGCATTCTCTTTGTGGATGACGATCCGCTGATCCTCAAAAGCATGCGGCGGTTGTTCAGCGAGAACTATCTGGTGCAGACAGCCCAGTCGGGCGAAGAAGCCCTGGCCCTGCTGGCCAAGGGTCCCCAGCCCTCGGTGGCGGTGGTGGATCACCAGATGCCGGGCATGTCGGGCATCGACGTGCTCCGGGGCCTCCGGCAGGACTACCCCGATACGGTCCGGATCATGCTGACGGGGCAGGCGGATCTCCCGGTGGCCATGGATGCGGTCAACCGGGGCCAGGTCTTCCGCTTCCTCACCAAGCCCGTGGACGTCCCCAGCCTCCAGCAGATGGTGGCCGAGTCCATGGAGGCCTTCCAGCAGCGGCACGAAGAGAACCGCCTCGTGGCTCAGGCCATGGCCCTGGGTCGGGCCGATGGACCCGGCCGGGAGGCCTCGGCGCTGCAGCAGCTGCTCGAGGCCCGGCTGACGGCTCGGGAGATGGACGTGCTCCGCCTCATCGGCCAGGGGCGCGCCTCCAAGGAGATCGGCCCCCGGCTCGGAATCAGTCCCCGGACGGTGGATGTCCACCGCAGCCACATCCTCGAGAAGCTCACCCTGCACAACTCCACCTCCCTGGTGCGCGTCGCGGTCAAGGCGGGCCTGGTCTGACGGGGGTCGGCGCGCTCCGGGCCCTAGCGGGACTAGGTATTCAAGCGTATGAAGGGGAAGGCTGAATCCGACGATAGTAGCTGTAGCCCCTTCGTGGGGGTGCAGCCTGCCGCCTCCGGTGTCCCTGCCAGGAGGCTTCCGGTTGTGGCCATGCTCAGGATCGTCTGGGACCGGCCGATACAAGTTCCGTGAGGTAGGACCATGAAAACCGTTGCCCGCTGGCTCTCTGGACTCTTGATCGGCATGGCCCTGCCGATCGCCTCTCTGCAGGGGCAGGCCCCGGCGGAGTCGTTCAAGGTGGGCGTCGCGCCGCACACCAGCGCGCGCTTCATCCTGGAGCAGTACCAGCCGCTGCGGAACTACCTGACCAAGGCCCTGGGGGTCGAGGTGGAGATCGTGACGGCCCCGGACTTCACGGAGTTCGCGCGGCAGGCGGTGGGCCAGAAGTACGACATCGCCATCACCACCGGCCACCAGGCTCGAATGCTGCAAATGGACGCCGCCTACCTGCCCCTGCTCACCTACAAGGCCGATTTCAAGGCGCTCGTCGTCGTTCGGACTGACTCGGGGATCCGGGATGCCGCCGACCTGAAGGGCAAGACCGTCATCGGGCTGAGTCCCTCCTCCCTGGTCACCCTCTGGGGCGAGTCCTGGCTGCGGCGCATGGGCCGCACCGACGTCACGCTGCGCTATGTCAGCGCCGCCGACAGCGTGGGCCAGCTGCTCCTGGTCGGGGAGGGCAGCGCGGGACTCATGTCCCTGCCGAACTTCCAGAACCTGGCCCCGGAAGTCAAAGCCAAGCTGCGCGTGCTGGCCGAGAGTCCCGCCATGGCCGGCCGGGTCTACATGCTGAATGGCCGGCAGCGGAAGCGGCAGGCCGCCCTGGAGGCCGCCCTCTGGGCCTTCTCGAAGACGCCGGAAGGACTGCAGTACCTCGAGAAGAACAATCTGGGCGGCTACCGGAAGCTGCGGCGCGGGGAGCTCGAAGCCATGAGCCCCTACGCGGTTGAAGTCAGGAAGATCCTGGGGCTCAAATGAACCGTTCGTTCACGGGGCGGTCGATCCGCTCCCGCATGCTCCTGGCGGCGATCCTGGTCGAGGGGACCATGCTCACGCTGCTGGTGGTGAACAGCCTCCGGTTGCTCTCGGGGCAGATGACCGAGCAGTCGGCCCGGCACGTCTCGCAGATGAACCCGGTCCTGCACGCCGCCCTCATCGCGCCCCTGGCGCAGCGGGATTCCGCCACGGTCCAGGCCATTCTCGACGAGTGTGTGCGGACCCAGGGCATCGACTACCTGGCCGTGCACGACTCCCTGGGCCGGCTCGTGGCCATCAGCGGCTGGCCCCGGGACAAGGCGCTGCCGCCCCCGGATCAAGGGTTCAAGCTCTTCGTGGCCAATGGCACGCCCCGGTATAACGTCGTCTCGGAGATCACGGTTGCCAAGCAGAAGCTCGGGGACGTGCACTTCGGGCTGGACCTCTCCCAGATCCTGGCCGCCCACCGGCAGCTGCTCAGCCAGGGGTTTGCCATCGCCCTGGGCGAGCTGCTGCTTTCTGCCGGGCTGCTCACCGTGCTCAGCTTCTGGCTCACCCGTCATCTCACGGCCCTGACCACAGCCAGCGAATCCGTGGCCAACGGCAACCTCACGCCGCCCCTGGTCTGGGAAGGTGCGGATGACATCGGCCGGCTTGGGACCGCGTTCAATGCCATGTCCCGGGCGGTCCGGGACCGGATCCGGGAGCTGACTGACGCGCGCGACGTGCAGGCCTCCCTGGTGCGTGATATCGCCGATGCCCACCAGCGCCTGGCAGAGATCACCGACACCATGGGTGATGGCCTCTACGTCCTCGACGAGGAGGGGCGCATCACCTTCGCGAACCCGCGCGTCGAGGAGATCCTGGGCTGGTCCAGCCAGGAGCTGCTCGGCCAGACGGCCCACGACCTGTTCCATCGGCAGGGCTTGGAGGGGAACCCGATTCCCCGCGAGAGCTGCGAGGTCACCCAGGTTCTGAAGGGCGGCGGGGTCTTCCGCTCCAACGACGAGATCTTCAGCCGGAAGGACGGCCAGCTCCTGCATGTTTCGCTGGTGAGCACCCCCATCATCCGGGGCGGGCGCCGGACCGGGGCGGTGGTCTCCTTCCAGGACGTCACGGAGCTCCGCCGCAGCGCCCAGGCGCTGAAGGAGAGCGAAGAACGCTTTGCCGCCGCCATTGATGGCAGCGGTGACGGCCTGTGGGACTGGAACATCCCCGCAGGGAAGGTCTTCTACTCCAACAACTGGAAGGCCATGATCGGCTATTCGCCCGAGGAGCTGAGCCCAGAGCTCGCGGAGTGGGATTCCCGGCTCCACCCCGATGACCGGGACCGGACCTTCCAGGCCCTGCAGCGGCACCTGGACGGCGTCCTGCCCCGGTACCTCAGCGAGCACCGGATCCGGACCCGGCAGGGCCACTACATCTGGGTCCTGGATCGCGGCTCGGTGGTGGAACGGGACGCCGCTGGCAAGCCCACCCGCATGATCGGGACCCACGCCAACATCACGCTGCGCAAGAGCATGGAGCGGGCGCTGGAGCAACGCGACCGCCTCCTGGAAGCGGTCAGCCGCGCCGTCGCGGGCCTCCTCAACTCCGAGACCTGGGAGGGGGGCATCCCCGAATTCCTTTACACCCTGGGCATCGCCTCCGAGGCGAGTCGCGTCTCCATCTTCCGGCGCCGGGACGATGTGGAGAGCGAGGACGAGGTCGGCATGGGCCTGGTGTTCGAGTGGTTCCGGGAGGGGGCCGGTGCCCTCAAGGACGATCCCGCCGCCCTGAACTTCAACATGCGCGCCGCGGGCTTCGGGCGGTGGATTGACGAGCTCCAGCTGGACCGGGTGATCCACGGCCAGGTGGCCTCCCTCCCCGACTCCGAGCGGACGCTCCTGGAAGCCCATGGCGTCCAGTCCATCCTGGTGGTGCCCGTGCGGGTCCGGGGTGTCTGGTGGGGTTTCATCGGCTTCGACGAGTGCGAGGGCGGCCGGTCCTGGTCGACCTCCGAACAGGGAGTCCTCCGCATCGCCGCCAGGGCCCTCGGGTCCAAGGTGGAGCGGTCGGAGACGCGCCTGGAGCTGGAGGCGCTGGTCGTCGAGCGCACCCGGGAGCTGGACCAGAAGAACCTCGACCTGATCGCGGAGATGGATGCCCGCCAGGAGATCGAGGCCTCCAACCGCGACGTGCTGATCGAGCTGGAGCAGTCCCGGAAGATGGAATCCATCGGCCGCCTGGCCGCGGGCATCGCCCACGAGATCAACACGCCCATCCAGTTCCTGGGCAACAACCTGGAGTTCCTCAAGAAGTCCTACAGCCAGCTCCGGCGGCTGGTGGATGCCCACGAGTCCGTGCTCACGGAGCTTCCCCAGGACAAGGCGGCGGGACTCAGCTCCCTGGCTACCGAAGTGAACCTCAACTACCTCCGGGAGGAGATCCCCCAGGCCATCAGCGAGTCGCTCGAAGGCATCCAGCGGGTGACGAAGATCGTCCGGGCCATGAAGGAGTTCTCGCATCCGGGCGGCACGGAGAAGGTCCCCGTGGACGTCAACGAGTGCCTGGTCACCACCTCCACGGTCGCCCGCAATGAGTGGAAGCACCTCGCGGACCTGGTGCTGGATCTGGATCCCGCCCTCCCCTACATCCAGGGCCTGCCGGCCGAGCTCAACCAGGTGTTCCTGAACCTCATCGTCAACGCCGCCGATGCCATCGGCGAGAAGGTCCCCGCGGACTCGGGCAAGGGCGTGATCACGCTCTCCACCCGGCGTCACGCCCAGGGCGTCGAGATCCGCATCGCAGACAACGGCGTGGGCATCGACGAGCAGGTCCAGAAGAAGATCTTCGACCCCTTCTTCACGACCAAGCGGGTCGGGAAGGGGACGGGCCAGGGTCTCACCGTCTGCTATCAGGTGGTTGTCAACCGGCATGGGGGCACCATCCTCTGCCAGTCCGTCCTGGGCGCGGGCACCACCTTCATCCTCCGGCTTCCCCTTGGCACCCCCCAGGGCAGCCCCGCCGATCCGTGGGAGTGACGATATGAGGATGCTCACCGTTGATGATGATCCCCTGATCCTGCGGGCCCTCAACCGGACCTTCCACACGCAGCGGCCAGAGTGGGAGGTGGTCTCCGTGGACTCCGGCGAGGAGGCCGTGCGGAAGATGGCCGAGTCCCGCTTCGACATCGTGCTGACAGACATGCAGATGCCCGGCATGGATGGCTCCCAGGTGTTGCACCACGCGCGGCAGCTGCAGCCGGGCGCGGTGCGGGTGGTCCTCTCGGGCCACGCGCCCCTGCGGCGGATCCTCGAGGCCGAGGGCGACTATCACCGCTTTCTCGTCAAGCCCGTCGATCCGAATGACCTGGTCGTGATCCTGGACTCGTTCTGCCTCGATCCCGCCGCCGAGGATGCCCGGCTGGCCCGGTCCTTTGTCGCTGGCCTGGAGCGGATTCCCAGCCTGGCCCGGCACCTGGTGGCCCTCAAGGACCAGCTGGAGCAGCCCACGCCGAGCCTGCAGCGCATCGCCGCGATCATTGGCCAGGACATCGGCATGGCTTCGAAGGTGCTCAAGCTGGTGAACTCCGCCTACATGCCGTTCCGGCGATCCATCACGAGCCTGACCCAGGCCGTGGAGTTCCTCGGGGTGGACCTGCTCCAGGAGATGGTCCTGAGCCGGGACCTGCTAGCCTCGGCGGTGGACGAGCATCCCGAGGGGCTCGCCCTCGAGGACGTCTGGGCCCACTCGGTGCGGGTGGGTCGGCTGGCCCGGGAGCTCGTCTACAAGGAGACCGGTGACCGCCGGGCCGCCGAGGAGACCTACTCCGTGGGCCTGCTGCACGACATCGGGCTGGTCGCCATGGCCATCCATCCGGCCTGTGCCTACCACGAGGTCCTGGAGAAGGGACTGGCGCAGGGGGAGCTCCTGACGCAGATGGAGCGCCAGACCTTCGGGACCGACCACATCCAGGTGGGTGCTCAGCTGGTGAGCCTCTGGGGCCTGCCTGCCCCGTTCGCCTCGGCCATCCAGAGGCAGTACCTGACCTCCCTGGACGACCACCCGACGCTCATCTCCCTGGCGCTGCATGCGGCCCACTCCTGGCTGGACCAGCACGTCCTCCAGGGCGAATTCACCGAGGGCACCGCCATCCTCGACTATCCTGAGGCGGAGCTGGCAAGTGCGGACTCTCGGTGGAACGTTCTTGTGAAAAAATGGAAGGAAGGCCGCCCCCCGCGGATGCCCGCCTCCGATGTGGACTCCCGCAGCACCCCATGACCGCCCCAGGCCATCCCAACGATCGTTTCCCCTTCACATCCCAGCTTCCCCCGGGCAGGAGTCGACCATGAAACCGCGCGTGCTTCTTGTCGATGACGATGTGCTGCTGCTGAGGTCGCTGGGCCGGATCCTCCGGGACGAGTTCGAGGTTGTCACGGCCGAATCAGGCGAGGCCGCCCTGCAGGTCCTGTTCGACGCGGCCCCCTTTGCCGTGGTCATCGCCGACATGATGATGCCCGGTATGGACGGCATCCACTTCCTGGACCAGTGGAAGTTCCTGTCGCCCAACACCACGCGGGTCATGCTCACGGGGCAGGCCGAGCTGGGGACCGCCATCGACGCGGTCAACCAGGGCCAGGTCTTCCGCTTCCTCACCAAGCCCATCAAGGGCGATGACCTGCGCCTCGTGCTGGTGGACGCCGTGAACCAGTACGAGCTGGTCATGGCCGAGCGCACCCTGCTGGAGCAGACCCTCACCGGCAGCGTCCAGACCCTGGTGGAGCTGCTCTCCCTCTTCGACCCGAAGGGCTTCGGCCGGACCAAGGAGATGCGGGACCTCGCTGTGGCCATCGCGGAGAAGTTCTCCCTCGACGTGGGCTGGGACATCGGTCTCGCCGCCCTGCTGGCCCGCATCGGCTGGCTGGCCATTCCTGTGGAGGTCCAGGCCAAGATCACCCGGGGTGAGCGGCTCAGCATTCAGGAGAACGAGATGTTCCTCCGGGCCCCGGAGGTCGGCTCCAACATCATCGCCAACATCCCGCGCCTGCAGTCCGTGGCCCAGATCATCAAGTACAGCACCAAGAACTACGACGGCACGGGCTACCCCAACGAGCGGATCCAGCGGGAGGACCTGCCCCTCGGCTCCCGGATCCTGAAGGTGGTGAGCGAGTACGTCAACCGGCTCCAGATCCGGAAGTCCAAGATGGTCGTCTTCAGCGAGATCGAGACCGGCGCCGGGACGAAATACGACCCGGATGTGCTGAAGGCGCTGGGCGAGATCATCCACGTGCCTGTCAGTGAAGCCGAGCGGCATGTGCTGCTGGCCCTGGACGAGCTCCAGCCGGGCATGGTCCTGGCCGACGACGTCTACGTCACCAACAATGAGATCGCGGTGCTGCCCATGGGCACCCAGCTGAACCTGCTGCACATCGAGAAGCTGCGGAACTACTCGCTCGGCACCACGCTGGCCGGGCCGATCATGATCAACAAGATCGTCTGAGTCAGCCCGGCGGCAGCTCGGGCACCAGGGACTCCACGAAGGTGGCCTCCACGCGGAAGACCGTGCGGATCAGGGGCGCGGTCAGCACGTCGTGGGGTCGGCCGTTGCCCACCAGGCGCCCCTGGTCCAGCACCAGCACCCGGTCGAAGCGGTAGGCCGCGCGCAGGTCGTGGAGGCTGACCAGCACGGTGCCGCCCTCGTTCGCGAGGCGCCGGGCCAGGCGCATGACCTCCAGGGCGTGGCGCACGTCCAGCTGGGCCACGGGCTCGTCCCACAGCTGAATGGGCGCCCGGGTGGCCAGGGCCCGGGCCAGGCCCACGCGGTGGCGCTCGCCGCCGGAGAGCCGCGTGGCGGGGCGGTCGGCCAGGTGGGTGAGGTCCAGCTCCGCCAGCGCCTCGGCCACGCCGGAGGGGTCATCCTGCCAGGCGTAGCGGCCCTGGGCCACCACCTCGCGCACCGGGAAGGCGAACTCGAAGTGGGCCTCCTGGCCCACCCAGGCCAGGCGCCGGCCCCGGTCCGCCATGAGGATCCGCGACAGGGGTTGTCCATTCCAGTGGATGGTGCCCTGGGCGGGCAGGAGCCCCGCCAGGGCCTGGATCAGCGTCGACTTCCCGGCGCCGTTGGGCCCCACCAGGGCCACCAGCTCGCCGGGGCCCAGGTCCAGGGACACCGCCTCCAGCCGGCCCGGGACGGAGAGGCTGGCGGCATGGAGCGCCGCGGGGCTCATCGCGGCCTCCGCAGCAGCCAGAGGAAGAAGGGCCCGCCGACCAGGGCCGTGACGACGCCCAGCCTCAGGCCCAGGGGGAAGGTGCGGGTGACCAGGTCGCAGGCCAGCAGGAAGGTCGCCCCGCCGAGCATGGAGTAGGGCAGGAGCCGCCGGTGGTCCGGGCCGAAGGCCAGGCGCATGACGTGGGGCACCACCAGGCCCACAAAGCCCACCATGCCCGCCACGGCCGTGGCCAGGGCCGTGAGGATCGTGGACAGCAGGATCAGCTGGAAGCGGAGCCGCCGCACGTCCACGCCGAGGCTCTGGGCGCTCTGTTCCCCCAGGCTGAGCAGGTCCATGGGGCGGCCCAGGGGCAGCAGCAGCAGGCAGGCGGCCAGGATCGGGGGCCCGCCCATCCAGACGTGCTCCCAGCTGCGGCTCTCCAGGCCGCCCATGAGCCAGAACAGGATCTGCGCGTTCACCTCGAAGTGGCCCGCGGTGGTGGTGAGCAGGAAGCTGGTGCCCGCGCCCAGGAGCGCGTTGAGGGCAACGCCGGAGAGCAGCAGCCGCTCGGTGCCGGCCCCCCGCTGGGCCAGCATCAGGACGGCGCCCGTGGCGGCGAAGGCCCCGACCACCGAGGCCAGGGGCAGGGCCCACAGGGTGGCCGAGGCGAAGCCCAGCAGGGGGCCCATGGCCAGCACGGCCACGGCGCCGAGCGCCCCGCCGCTGCTGACGCCCAGCAGCCCCGGGCTGGCCAGCGGGTTGCGGAAGAAGGCCTGCATCACCACGCCGCTGGCGCCCAGGGCTGCGCCCACGGCCATGCCCACCAGGGCCCGGGGCAGCCGGAAGTCCCGCACGACCGTGCGGGCGATCTCATCGCCGCCGCCCTGGAGCGCCACCAGCACCTGGCTGAAGCTCAGCCGCATCTCGCCGA
>JAAXXS010000013.1 GCA_013334395.1 Holophagaceae bacterium
GGAACGCCATCATCAAGCCGTCCATGCGAGTGCCTCCAAATATCGTTCAGGGGGATCCTGAGCACTAAGATACATCCGGCTCTGAGCTTTGGGACATGGCCATCATCAATGCGTGCAGGATCCGCCCAGGTAATGTCCGGTGGATGGGAGAGACACGGTTCCGCGCGAGGCCGGAGGGACGCCTGGGGCGGTTGGTCCCAGGAATCAACCCACCAACGCGGGGTTTATGTAGTGATGCCGCACGCAGGGCCTTAAGGACCTACACTGGAGCTACCAACCGCAAGCGATTTCTTGAACAACCATCGGGGTCGAGCAGTGAAAAAAGCAACCGCAGCCGCAAAGGTGGAAGCCGCACGCGCGCCCGAAGGCACGGCGGCCATCGAGAAGGTCCCCCCCATCGTGGGCATTGGCGCCTCGGCGGGCGGCCTGGAGGCGCTGGAGCAGTTCCTGGCGAAGATCCCCGTGGCCAGCGGCCTCGCCTTCGTGGTGGTCCAGCACCTGGACCCCACCCACAAGGGCATCATGGTCGAGCTGCTCCAGCGGTCCACCCTCATGTCCGTGGTGCAGATCCTGGATGGCATGAAGGTCGAGGCGAACCACGTCTACGTGATCCCGCCCAACCGGGACCTGTCCATCCTGAAGGGCGTGCTGCACCTGCTGGAGCCCGTGTCACCCCGGGGCCTGCGCCTGCCCATCGACCACTTCTTCCGCGCCCTGGCCGATGACCGGCAGGAGCACAGCATCGGGGTGATCCTCTCGGGCATGGGCTCGGACGGGACCCTGGGCCTGCGCGCCATCAAGGAGAAGGCCGGCTCGGTCTTCGTGCAGACACCCGCCACGGCCAAGTTCGACGGAATGCCACGCAGCGCCATCGATGCGGGGCTGGCGGACGTGGTGGCCCCCGCCGAGGAGCTGGCGGCGAGGATCCTGCTCTACCTGCAGCATGTCCCCCTGCTCTCGGATCGGCAGGCCATGGGCAAGGATGAGCAGGACCAGAGCTCGCTGGACAAGGTGGTCCTGCTGCTCCGCAGCCAGACGGGGCATGACTTCTCGCTCTACAAGAAGAGCACCATCTACCGCCGGGTCGAGCGGCGCATGGGCCTGCACCAGCTGCCCAAGATCGCCGACTATGTCCGCTACCTGCGGGCGAATCCCCAGGAGACCGACCTGCTGTTCAAGGAGCTGCTGATCGGCGTCACCAGCTTCTTCCGCGACACCCCCATGTGGGAGCAGCTCAAGACCGAGGTCATCCCCGCCCTGCTGGCCGCCCACCCCAACGGCCAGACCCTGCGGGCCTGGGTGCCCGCCTGCTCGACGGGCGAGGAAGCCTACTCGCTTGCCATCACCTTCTGCGAGGCCATGGAAGCGGCCCGGCCCGCGGCCCGCTTCGCGCTGCAGATCTTCGCCACGGATCTGGACGAGGAGGCCATCCGCAAGGCCCGCACGGCGGTCTATCCCGCCAACATCGCCGCGGACGTCTCCGAGGCGCGCCTGCGCCGCTTCTTCGTGCAGGAGGAGCGGGGCTACCGCGTGGGCAAGGAGATCCGGGAGATGGTGATCTTCGCGCCCCAGAACCTGGTCATGGACCCGCCCTTCACCAAGCTGGATCTGCTCAGCTGCCGGAACCTGCTGATCTACCTGGAAGCGGACCTGCAGAAGAAGCTGCTGCCCCTGTTCCACTACAGCCTGAACCCGGGCGGTTTCCTGCTGCTGGGCAGCTCGGAGACCGTCGGCGCCTTCACGGACCTGTTCACCCAGCAGCCGGGGAAGACCCGCATCTTCCGTCGCCAGGCCTGCAACCCCAACGGGCTGGAGATCCAGTTCCCGTCCACCGCCTCGCGCCTGACCCCCGCGGCGCGGCAGCTGGCCTCGGCCTCGACGCTGCCCCTGCGGGCCTCCGAGACCTCCTCCACCCACCTGCAGGCGCAGACCGAGGCCCTGCTGCTGCAGCACTTCTCGCCGGCCGCCCTGCTGACCACCCCCAAGGGCGACATCGTCTTCATCAGCGGCAAGACCGGCAACTACCTGGAACCGGCCGCCGGGAAGGCCAACCTGAACGTCTTCGCCATGGCGCGGGTCGGCCTCAGTGACGCGCTCTATTCCGGCTTCACCAAGGCCCTCCGGGCCAAGGAGCCCATCACCCTGCACTCGGTGCCCGTGGGCACCAACGGGGGCACCCGGCACGTGGACGTCACCATCCAGCCCATGAGCGCCCCGCCCGCCCTGGCGGGCATGATGCTGATCGTCCTGGCGGACGTGGCCAAGCCGCCCGATCGCCCGGCCCTCGGCCGGCAGGACAAGTCCGGCCAGCGGGACGCGGAGCTCGCCGCCAAGATGGAGGAGCTGCAGCAGGCCCGGGAGGAGCTGCAGACCACCCGAGAGGAGATGCAGACCTCGCAGGAGGAGCTGAAGTCCTCCAACGAAGAGCTGCAGTCCACCAACGAGGAGCTGCAGTCCACCAACGAGGAGCTGACCACCTCGAAGGAGGAGATGCAGTCCATGAACGAAGAGCTGCAGACGGTCAACCACGAGCTGCAGGCCAAGGTGGACGAGCTGTCCCAGGCCAGCGACGACATGAAGAACCTGCTCAACAGCACCGACATCGCTACGCTGTTCCTGGACGAGGACCTGCGGGTGCGGCGCTTCACCACCCAGATCAACAGCATCATCAACCTGATCCCGGGCGATGCGGGCCGGCCCATCACGGACCTGGTGACCCAGCTGGACTACCGCACCTTCGTGGAGGACGTGAAGGAGGTGCTGCGCACCCTGATCTACCACGAGCGCCAGGTCGCCACCCGCGACGGCCGCTGGTTCAAGGTCCGGATCATGCCCTACCGCACCCAGACCAACCGCATCGACGGCGTGGTGATCACCTTCGTTAACATCAGCGAGTCGAAGCTGCTGGAGGTCTCCCTGCGCGAGATCCTGACCCTGCTGCAGGACCGCTTCCTGGGTCAGGTGGGCGGGACCGCCTCGGCGGCGGACCTGGAGGCCCTCCTGCACAAGACCCAGACCGTGCTGGACACACGCTTCCTCACCCAGACTGCTGCCCCGACCCCGGCCCCTCCTGGGACACCCCCGAGACCGAGCAAAAAATGAAGCCTGACAAACCCTCCAGCGAGGATCTGCGCCGCCGGGCCGAGGCCCGGGTGAACAGCCTGGCCCCCCCGACCCTGGAGGATGGCTCTGTCCTGGGCGAGGCCGCGGCCCTCCAGGCGCTCCGGAATGTGCACGAGCTGCAGGTCCACCAGCTCGAGGTGGAGATGCAGAACGAGGAGCTGCATCGGATCCAGCAGGATCTGGTGCAGGCCCTGGAGGACTATACGGAGCTCTACGACTTCGCCCCCGTGGGCTACCTCAGCCTGCAGCAGGATGGCCGCATCACCCGGGCCAACCTGGAGGCCGGGCGCCTGCTGGGCGTGGAGCGGGCCCGGCTCATGACCCGACGCTTCGCGGACTTTCTCGCCGATTCGGACAAGGCCGCCTTCGCGGCCTACCTGAAGCAGGTCTTCCTGGCTGAGCCCCTGAAGCCCCTCGAGAGTCGCGTGCCGAGGCCCGGCGCCCCGCCCCTCTGCGTGCTGATGGAGGCGGCGCTCTCCGCCGATGGCCGCCTGTGCCGCATCGTGCTGACCGACATCACCCGCATCCGGGAGGCCGAGGCCGGGCTGCAGGAGAGCCACGAGCGGCTCAGCAAGCTCGCCTGGCGCCTGCCGGGCATGCTCTACCAGTTCCAGCTCTTCCCGGACGGACGCACCTGCATCCCCTACTCCAGCGAAGGCATCCGGACGTTGTTTGGCCTCGAACCCGAGGCGGTGCGCGAGGACGGCCAGGCGCTGTTCGCCGTGGTCCATCCCGAGGACGGCGCCGCCCTCATGGCCTCGATCCAACAGTCGGCGCTGACCCTGGAGCCCTGGCACCGTGACTTCCGCGTGGTTCTGCCTGAGATCGGCACCCGCTGGCTCTCCGGCGCGGCCCAGCCCGAGCCCCTGGCCGATGGCAGCATCCTGTGGCATGGCTTCGCCTCGGACATCACGGAGCGCCTGGAGGCTGAGCGGGCCCTGGCGGCCAGTGAACAGCAGGCCCTCTTAGAGCGTCGCCACCTGAGCGAGGTGATCTGGGGCACCGACGCGGGGACCTGGGACTGGAACGTCCAGACCGGGGAGACCAGCTTCAACGAGCGTTGGGCCGGGATGCTGGGCTATGCCCTGGAAGAGATCTCGCCCTCGGACATCGGCACCTGGTTCCAGCTCGTCCACCCCGAGGACCGTCAGCACTCGGATGAGCTGCTGCAGCGGTGCTTTCGCGGAGAGGCCGAGGACTACCAGTGCGACTGCCGGATGCGGCACAAGGACGGGCACTGGGTCTGGATCCTGGACCGGGGTCGGGTGGTGGAGTGGACTCCCGAGGGCCAGCCGCTGCGGATGTCCGGGACGCACCTGGACATCTCCGAGCGCAAGCGGGCGGAGCTGGCCCTGGCGGAGGCCCTCGCCTTCAACCAGCAGATCATCTCCTCGGCCCAGGAAGGCATTGTGGTCTACGACCGCGAGGGCCGCCTGGCCCTCTTCAACCCCTTCATGGAAGCCATGATGGGCGTGTCCGCCAAGCAGGTGCTGGGCAAGCTGCCGGGCGAGGCCTTCCCCTTCCTGGAGGGGCTCGGCGTGCCTGAAGGCATCGGCCGGGCCCTGCGGGGCGAGCAGGTCCACCACCCGCCCGCGCCCTGGGCCCTGGCGGCCTCGGGGCGCTCGGGGTGGGTTTCCTCCACCCAGGCTCCCCTGCGGGACGACCGGGGCGAGATCGTTGGCGTCATTGCGATGGTGACCGACGAGACCGAGCTGCACCGGGCCCAGGAAAATGAGAAGCAGCTGGAGGCCGACCTCCAGCACGCCCAGAAGCTGGAAAGCCTCGGCAGCCTCGCCGGCGGGGTCGCCCACGACATGAACAACGTCCTGGCCGCCATCCAGGCGGTGTCCGAGACCCTCCACCTGACCCATGGCGCCGACCCATCCCTGCTGCGGTTCCTGGAGATCATCGACCGCGCCTCGGCCCGGGGCCGGGACCTGGTGAAGGGCCTGACGAACTTCGCCCGCAAGGACCTCCGGGAGCCCAAGCCGCTGGACCTGAACGCCCTGGTCCGCGAGGAGTCCGAGCTCCTCCACCGCATCACGCTGCAGAAGGTGGAAGTGGTCCTGGGCCTGGAGGAGGGCCTGCCCTGGGTGCTGGGCGAGTGGGGTCCCCTCACCAGCGCGCTCATGAACCTCTGCGTGAACGCCGTGGATGCCATGCCCACGGGCGGCACCCTCACCCTGCGCACCCGCGGCCTGGCCGGCGCCCAGGTGGAGCTGGTCGTGCAGGACACCGGCACCGGCATGACGCCCGAGGTGCTGGCCCGGGCCATGGAGCCCTTCTTCACCACCAAGCCCATCGGAAAGGGCACGGGCCTTGGCCTCGCCATGGCCTATGCCACCGTCAAGGCCCATGGCGGGACCCTGAGCGTGCACAGCGAACCGGGCCAGGGGACGCGGGTCACCCTCCGCCTGCCCTCCTGTGCGGCGACCGGGGCACCCGGCGTCTCACCGGCCGCTGAGGGGCCCAAGACCGCATCCCTGGAGATTCTGCTGGTGGATGACGACGAGCTGATCCGGGCCTCCATTCCGGCCATGGTGGAGTCCTTCGGCCACCACGTGATCACCGCCGCCGGAGGCCAGGCGGGGCTGGACATGCTGGATGCCGGCCTGGAGGTCCAGCTGGTGATCCTGGACCTGAACATGCCGGGCATGAATGGCCTCGAGGCGTTGAAGCAGCTTCGGCAGCGGCAGCCCTGGCTGCCCGTCCTCCTGGCCACGGGTCACCTGGATGCGGAGAGCAGCCGGGTCCTCCAGCAGGCGGGCCGGGCCCTCAGCATCTCCAAGCCCTACACCATGGAGGAGCTTGACGGGAAGCTCCAGGAGATCCTGCGGCTGGAAGGGCTGTGAGGGTTGTGGGGCGGCTCGGGATATGAAATCTGGCGCTGAAACGCAGAAGGCCGCCGAAAGGCGGCCTTCTGAATGGTTGTCTGCCGAACTTACATTTGGTCCTTGAGGCCCTTGGCGGTCTTAAACACGACCTTGCGGCCGGCGGGGATCTTGATGCTCTCGCCGGTCTTGGGGTTGCGGCCCATCTTCTCCTTGGTGGCGCGCACTTCGAAGGTGCCGAGACCGAAGAGGTTGACGCGGTTGCCGGCGAGGAGGGTCTCGACGATGTGGTCGCGGACGCCGTCCAGGATGGACTTGGAGCGGGCCTTGGACAGGTCCTGGGCTTCCGCCAGGTTGGCGGCGAGCTCGGCGATTCCGAGGGTGTCAGGCTTGGCAGTGGACTTCGGCATGGAGGTGCTCCTTCGAGATGGGGTGGACGGGATCCTCGATCACACGGGAATCCCGGCGGGGCCGGCTGACCCTGGGGGGCCGGCCCTGAGGGAATGGGGTGAGACCGCGCCTACTCGGAGGCGGCGGCGGTGACTTCGAGGGTGACCTTGGCGTGCACACCGCTGTAGAGGCGGACGTCCACGATGTAGGTGCCGGCATCCTTGATGTGGGGCACGGTGATGTCGCGGCGGTCGAGGGTGAAGCCCTTGCCCTTGAACAGCTCGGCCACATCGGCGTTGGTGACGGAACCGAAGAGGTGACCCTGCTCGCCGGCCTTCTTGGCGACGGCCAGGCTCACGGCCTCGAGCTTCTCGGCCAGGCTCTTGGCGTCAGCCAGTTCCTTGGCGCGAACCTTCTCGGCGCGGACCTTCTCGAGCTCGATCTGGCGCTTGTTGCCGGCGGTGACGGGCAGAGCCATCTTGCGGGGCAGCAGGAAGTTGCGGGCGTAGCCGTCCTTGACGTTGACCACGTCGCCGCGGGCGCCGAGATGGGTGACGTTCTCGATCAGAAGGATTTCCATGGGGACTCCAGGAAGGGATGGGTTGGTTGCGGCCAGCGCCTCTTGCTCGCGTTGTCCCCGCTTGGGTGAGACGGCGTCATGCGCCGTCAGGGCCGGATCCCTGGGGGTCCGCCCTGTCCCCCGGTGGGTTCAGGCCGATCAGAAAATCCAGTGTAACGAAGGATCCGCCGATACCAAAGCGTGGATTTACCCCCTGGAGCCTGGATGAGCAGCTACGCCGATCGCCGTGATGCCCGCCGGGTCATTGTGGGTCCCGAGTTCGGGATCTCCTTCACCCTCAAGGGCCACGCCTACCGGGAGGTCCGGATCACGAACCTCAGCCCGGGGGGCTGCTTCGCCATGGTGGGCGCCCGGGACGCGGGCCTGTTCAGCCGGGGGGCCACCCTGGAGGAGCTGACCCTGGACCACCCGGAGCTGCCCATGCAGCCCCTCACCGCCACGGTGAGCTTCGTCCTGGGCCACCGGCCCGGGGGCACCACCATGGACATGGTGGGTGTGGGCATCCAGTTCCTGTGCATGGAGGAGGCGGCCCGGGAGGCCCTGGACACCTGGATCGACGCGGCCATGGCCGCGGGGTCAAAGGCCCGGCTGAGCTAGGCCTTCCCGAAGAACCCGAGGATCGCCGAGGCGACCTCTTCGCGCATGGCGGCGGTCATCTCGGGATAGACCGGGAGGCTCAGCACTTCCTTGGCGGCCAGCTCGGACTCCGGCAGCTGCCCGGCGCGGTAGCCCAGATCCTGGAAGCAGGGCTGCTCGTGGAGGCAGATGGGGTAGTAGATGGCGCAGCCGATGCCCCGCTCGCGCAGGTGGGCCTGGAGGGCGTCGCGCCGCCCGCCCTTCACGCGGATGGTGAACTGGTTGTAGATGTGGCGGCCGTTCGGCACCACTTCGAGGGGCAGCACCACCTCGTCGGCGCCCAGGGCGGCCATGCGCTGCAGATACCAGGCGGCGTGCCCCCGGCGGCCTTCGTGCCAGCCGTCCAGCATGGGCAGCTTGGCGCGCAGCACCAGGGCCTGGAACTCGTCCATGCGCCCGTTCATGCCCACCTCGTGGTGCATGTAGACCGGCTCCATGCCGTGGACGCGGATGCGGCGCACCCGGGCGGCCAGGGCGGCATCGTCGCGGATGGCGGTCATGCCAGCGTCGCCGAAGGCGCCGAGGTTCTTGGTGGGGTAGAAGCTGTAGGCGGTCATGTCGCCGAACTGGCCTGCGGACTTGCCCCAGCCCTTGGCGCCCAGGCTCTGGCAGGCGTCCTCCAGCACGGGGATGCCGTGCTTCGCGGCCACAGCCATGATGCCGGGCATGTCCGCCAGCTGGCCGAAGAGGTGCACCGGCATGATGGCCTTGGTGCGGGGGGTGATGGCGGCCTCCACCAGGGCGCCGCTGGCGTTGAAGGTGGCGGGATCGAGGTCGATGAAGACGGGCTTCGCGCCCAGGCGCGAGACCACGCCCGCGGACGCGAAGAAGGTGAAGCTGGGCACGATGACTTCATCGCCATGGCCGATGCCCAGGCCCATGAGGGCCGCCAGCAGGGCGTCGGTGCCGCTGGACATGGCCACCGCGTGGGCGGCGCCCGCGTAGGCGGAGATCTCGGCCTCGAGGCCTTTGACGTTCTCGCCCAGGATGAAGGCCGAGCGGTCGATCAGGCCCGAGAGGCCCTCCAGCACCTGCGCCTTGATGGCGGCATTCTGGGGTGCGAGCTCAAGCATCGGGACGGGCATGGGGCCTCCAAATCACGCCGGCCAGTATGGCACCGGAGTCAGTCCGCAGCCGTCACATTGGCGGAGTGTAAAACGGTGAAAAAGTTAATCTGTTGTTTCCGGTGCTTCCCCGGCCTCGCTGGGCTTGGTGGGGCGCATGAGGGGGAAGAGGATGACGTCGCGGATGCTCTGGCTGTTGGTGAGCAGCATGACCATGCGGTCGATGCCGATGCCCTCGCCGCCGGTGGGCGGGAAGCCGTGCTCCAGGCTGGTGATGAAGTCCTGGTCCAGCAGCATGGCCTCGTCGTTGCCAGCCTCGCGCTCGTCCATCTGGGCCTGGAAGCGGGCCATCTGGTCCACGGGATCGTTCAGCTCCGAGTAGGCGTTGGCCAGCTCCATGCCGCCGATGAACAGCTCGAAGCGGTCCACGAAGGCCTCGTCGCCCTCCAGGGTCTTGGTGAGGGGCGACAGCTCCAGCGGATAGTCCGTGATGAAGGTGGGCTGGATGAGCTGCTTCTCGGCGTAGTGCTCGAAGAGGTCTCCCAGCAGCATGCCCGCGGACTTGATGGCCGCGTCCTCGATGTGGACGGCCTGGGCCAGGGTGCGGATCTGGTCGCTGTCTTCCAGCAGGGGCCGGTCGATGGCGCCGTATTCGGCGATGGCGTCCTTCATGGTGAGGCGGCGGAAGGGCGCCGCGTAGGAGATGACCTGCTCGCCCCAGGGCAGCTGCTCGGACCCCATGACCTCCCGGGCCACGCGGCTCAGCAGGTTCTCGGTGAGGGCCATCATGTCGCGCAGGTCGCTGCCGGCCTCGTACATCTCCATCATGGTGAACTCGGGGTTGTGGCGGACGCTGAGTCCCTCGTTCCGGAAGTTCCGGTTGATCTCGAAGACCTTCTCGAAGCCGCCGACGATGAGGCGCTTGAGGTACAGCTCCGGCGCGATGCGGAGGTAGAGGTCCATGTCGAGGGCGTTGTGGTGCGTGGTGAAGGGCCGGGCCGTGGCGCCGCCGGGGATGGGCTGCATCATGGGCGTCTCGACTTCCAGGTAGCCCTGCTCCTCCATGTGGCGCCGCACGGCGCTGACGATGCGGGAGCGGGTCTGGAAGGTCTTCAGCACGTCGGGGTTGGAGATCAGGTCCAGGTAGCGCTGGCGGTAGCGCTGCTCCTTATCCTGCAGGCCGTGCCACTTCTCGGGCAGGGGCAGCAGGGCCTTGCTGAGGAAGCGGACCTCCTTCACCCGGACGCTGAGCTCGCCGGTCTTGGTGCGCATGAGGGGGCCAGTGACCTGGATGAAGTCGCCCATGTCCAGGAGCTTGAGCATGTCCCAGCCGGGCTCGGCCAGGTCGTTCATGCGGAAGAAGGCCTGCAGCTTCTCGCCGTTCTCGGTGAGGTGCGCGAAGACGCTCTTGCCCATCTCGCGGATGGTGAGGACCCGGCCCATGACGGACACGGTCAGGCCCAGGCCCTCCAGCTGCTCGTTGGTCCAGGTCTCGGCGTCGGCGTAGGTCGCCGCCAACTCGGCAATGCCGTGGGTGCGGTGGGCCTTGCGCGGCCAGGCCTCCAGCCCGAGGGCCTTGAGCTTCTCGAGCTTCTCAAGGCGCACGTCACGATACTGGTTGGGCTGCATGGGGACTCCGGCGCGAATCCCCTAGTTTACAGCCTGCTCAGCGATCCCCGAAGGTATAGGCCACGAAGGCGCTGATGTCCGGGGCCACGAAGGTGCCGGCCTCTTCGCTGAAGCCGAAGCGCCAGCGGGGCAGGCGGGTGTGGCGGAAGGTCCAGTGCTGCTGCCAGCCGGGGCGGTCCAGGCGGGAGAGGCCCACGCGGTAGGGGCTGCCGGCATAGGCCAGACTGACCTCGCCCCCCAGGCCCGACAGCAGGCCGGCGCCCTCGCCCTGGTAGCCCAGGGTGGCCCAGGTGCGGCTGAAGGAGGTCTTGTCCATGACCGACCGCAGCGGGCTGCCTTTCGGCAGGCCCAGCACCACCCGCTCGGCCTGGCCGAACAGGCGCCAGCGGCCGTAGCGCCGCCAGAGCGCCACGCCCACCATGCCGTCGGTGCTGCCGCTGCCCGAGAAGTCCGCCTGCTTGCCCGTGGGCAGCTGGACGGAGCCGCCAAAGCGTCCGCCGGACTCGGCCGTGCCGAAGGGCTGGACCCAGGCGACGTCCATGTCCAGCAGGGCCACGCCCGGCCGGGACAGCTCGCCGATCACGCGGCCGTCCCGCTCCAGGCGATAGGTCAGGCGGCCCTTCGGGGCGTCCTCCCGGCCCCCCTGGGGCAGGTTGAACAGCTTGTGCCAGTTCCACAGGAGCTGGTCCTCGATGCCGCCGGAGCGGGAGACCACCCGGGCCCGGACGTTGATCCGGCTGGCGCCGGTCTTGAAGGCCCAGTCCCCCGTCAGCTGCCACTCCTCCCCGTCCAGGCGGGCCCAGGTCCGGCCGTCGGAGCTGCGCTCCAGGTCCGGCCGCAGCATCTGGCTGGAGGTCTCGATGGCCAGCTCCTTGACGCCTTCGGGCAGGGGCTCCGGAAAGCCGGCGAACCAGGCCACGCGGTTGGGCCGGGGCGTCTCCTGGGCCTGCAACCCGGTGGCGATGATTGCAGTTGCCAACACCCACAGTTTGACGCAGGTCACGATGCCTCCCCGTTCTTCCCGTCCTATTCTGCTTGCACGCTGGTGTTTGTCGGTATTAATTCCGCGATGGTCATAAAAGAATTCTGGTGACGTCATAGACGATACCCGTATGATGATCCGACCCCGATCCTTCCAAGCTCCACCCCTCAACGTTCTTCTCTCATGGAGTCCGCCATGACCCGCTTGAAGTCTCTGCTTCTGGAAAAGATCCAGGAACACCGTCCGCGCATCACGAAGCTCACGAAGGAACTGGGCAACGTGGTGATCGACAGCGTGACCATCGACCAGTGCATCGGCGGAGCCCGCGATGTGCGCTGTCTCGTCACCGACATCTCCTACCTGGACCCCCAGGAAGGCATCCGCTTCCGCGGCAAGAACATCCCTGAGACCTTCGCTGCCCTGCCGAAGCTGCCGGGCGCCGAATACCCGACGGTGGAGTCCTTCTGGTTCTTCATGCTGACCGGCGAGATCCCCACCGCCGCCGAGGCCGAGGAAGTGAAGCAGGACTTCAACTCCCGCGCCAAGGTGCCCTCCTACGTCTTCGACGTGCTGAAGGCCATGCCCAAGGACAGCCACCCCATGGTGATGCTCTCCACGGCCGTGCTGACCCTGCAGCGCGAGAGCAAGTTCAACAAGCAGTACCACAGCATGAAGAAGGTGGACTACTGGGATCCCATGTATGAGGATGCCTGCGACCTGCTGGCCAAGCTGCCCGAGATCGCCGCCTTCATCTACCGCTACAAGTACAAGAACGGCGAGATCATCGCTTCCGACCCCAGCCTGGACATGGGCGCCAACTTCGCCCACATGATGGGCATCGCCAAGCCCTACGACGATGTGGCCCGGATGTACTTCATCCTCCACAGCGACCACGAGAGCGGCAACGTCAGCGCCCACACCACCCACCTGGTGGCCTCCGCCCTGTCCGACGCCTACTACGCCTTCAGCGCCGGCCTCAACGGCCTGGCGGGCCCCCTCCACGGCCTGGCCAACCAGGAAGTGCTGGACTGGATCATGGGCTTCCAGAAGAAGCTCAACGGCGCCGAGCCCACCGAGGAGAACGTCAAGGCGGCCCTGTGGGACACGCTGAACAGCGGCCACGTCATCCCCGGCTACGGCCACGCGGTGCTGCGCAAGACCGATCCCCGCTACCAGGCGCAGATGGAGTTCTGCCTCAAGCACCTGCCCAACGATCCGATCTTCAAGCTGGTCAACACCATCTACAAGGTGGCCCCCGGCGTGCTGACCGAGCAGGGCAAGACCAAGAACCCCTGGCCCAACGTCGACGCGCAGAGCGGCGTGATCCAGTGGTACTACGGGCTCACCGAGTACGACTTCTACACCGTGCTTTTCGGTGTGGGCCGCGCCATCGGCGTGCTGGCCAACATCACCTGGGACCGCGGCCTCGGCTACGCCCTGGAGCGCCCCAAGTCCGTCACCACCGCCATGCTCGAAGAGTGGGCTGCGGCGGGCGGCCGGAAATAAGACTGGCTCTCGGCTGTCAGTGAATGAAGAAAAGAGGCGGACCCGCGGGTCCGCCTCTTTTCTTGTTGGGAATCGAGCCAGGGGAGGGGGCCTGTTACCATTCTCCCCCTGACCCATCCCTCGGGAATCCCCATGCCATCCTTGAAGGTCCTCCTCCTGGCTCTGGCTGTCCTCGTCGGCCTCTATGGGCTGGACCGGCTGGCCCTCTGGGCGGAGCGGCGGGGCTGGCTCTACTGGCGGAAGGTGAAGCCCACCGGCAACGCCCTGGGCGCCATGACGCTGGAGCTGCAGAAGATTTTCGAATCCGGCAAGGCCACCCATGTCATTGAGGCCCAGCGGCAGCCCAAGCAGGAAGCTCCGGACCCCGGAGCGGGTGACCCCGGCCCGGCGGCACAGCCATGACCGGCGCCTCGTCTGATTTGCCCTCCCCTGGTGTCCCCATGACCGGCGAAAGGAACCTCCCGACCCTCCTGCGCAACATGCGACCGACCCTGCACGGGGAGGCCTTCGGCTTCTTCTCGTTGGCGGAGGCGGTCGCGGTGCCGCTGTTGCCCGAGGCCCGGGGCAGCTTCCGGGAGGACGAGGGACTGACCCTGATCCTCCCGTTGGAGACCGCGCGAGTGCATGGCCTCAAGCCGGAGGCGCCCTGGGCCCTGATCACCCTTACTGTCCACTCCTCGCTATCGGCCGTGGGCTTCCTGGCGGCGATCAGTGCCGCGCTGGCCGCCGCGGGCATCAGCCTCAACGCCGTGTCCGCCTACTACCACGACCACCTCTTCGTGCCCTGGGACCGGCGGCTCGAGGCCCTGGCGATCCTGGAGCGGTTGGCCGGGGCATCGCCGAACTAAGGCCCATCTGTTCAAGATCAATAGCCGAACCACAGAGCATGAGGACGCAGATGCCGCTGAAAGAGCGCGATCCGACGTCAAGCCGCAGCCTGGGTCGATTTCACTGTTCCTCGCCGTTTCTCAGCGGTTAACAAATACGACGCACTGATATGCACACCACTCTCTAGACCTGAACAAGGCTTCCTGACTTCCTTGGGCCGTGCAGTCCGAAGGCTAGTTATGGCAGCGGTTGCGGCATCCGCAATGCCGATGATCGGGATGTCTAGATTTTTGTATAAAGAAGCGAGATTGACAGACTCTAGGGGGGGGGTAAGTTCTCAATACAATCCAGGAGGAACTCATGAGGTTAATCAGAACTCTGATCGCAGTTGCTTAGGTTGAAGGCTGCATCTCAGCCTCCGCCTAGGTCCCATGCCCACGTGTGCCGACGAACGATGGTCCCTGCTACGACGCCGCGCAGTGCAACTACGAGAAATGTATAGCAAAGAATCCCACGTATCAGTGCTATCTAAAACTTTGCGCGGAAGTGTGGGCATGCGATCAAGAGTCTGCCAGTAGTATAAAACGTGATCATTTCCAACAAAAAGAAGCGAAGGAAGTCTGATGTTCCTAAAGGCTCGCAGGGACCAATTTTACTTTATACCCTATCAGGCCTTCTTAATCGCATGGTTGATTTTGATAGGTTTGACGGGTTTGAACGCTCAAGGAATGCCACCATCACCTAAGTTGTCGGATCGGGTCGTGTGGATGGATGGGGGTGGTTGGGCCCATCTCCCCTTTTTACCCGGGAGTCCCGCGAAGGTGATCCTTAACGGTCGCACAGAAGCAATCCCTCCTCCACCTAGTGGGGGAAATGGCTGGAGCATTTCCGATGGAACGATCTTCGCCCTCTCTTTTACGATAGATGGTGAACGGGAGAGAATTTGGCTCAACCGGAGAAGTCTAGTGAACCGAGGCTCTCTGTGGGAGCGTATGGCGGAAGTGGATTGTGCTGGAGGAATTCCGTTATTTCTTTTCCCCCTTAAAAAAGAGGGTTGCTACCTGGCCTTGAATTGGGCCGATGGATTTACAGAAAAGGAGCAGGCCTCCTTCGCGGCGATATTCGGTTTGAGGGGGGAGCGCCTGTTGCTGGACTCCCTCGTCGACATGCCCTCACCCTTTTCAGGCCTGGCAACTAGGCGCGCAACCATCCCCATACATGAGGAACCCGCGCGTGGGGTGGATGAACCGAAGCCATTGGTACCCAGGTACATCTGCGAAGTCACGATGCCGGGGCTTCACCCAAGTCTGTGGGCGCCTGCATCGGTTGGTGACTACGTTATTCTGGCTTCTTCAAAAACAGCCATTTTATGGGCGTTCAGCACCGAGGATGGGCGGTGTAAACGAGTAATCAACCTCGAGGGTCTCAATGCGGAAGACTTTCCCCGCCTTGGCGCCATGAATCACTATCTGCTCGCTATGCAGCCGACGGCAAACGGGACTTTGCTCCTTGTCACCAGGAGTCCTGAGGTTATTCCGGCAGCGATTGAGGTCAGCCGCTTGGCCGGTAAGGCTGCTTCTCGGGAGATGCTCTCTCGTTGGGCCGTTTCCCCGGCGAGCCTTCGCTGGCTGGAATTGGATCCGGCCACCTGGAAGGTGGAAAAGGATCCGACCTATCGCTGGCCCCTTCCAGAGTCAGGAGAGACTTTTGAACAGCTCTCCCGATTCCAATTCATCCTCGACCAGAACGGACGCGTTCGGGGGAACCTCAAAGGCACTTGGAGTGATGTCCTGGCCGAAACGGGTTTGGACGGAAAACAGGGCGATACGGCGATAACAGAGAAGGGCGTGCCTGATCACCCCGAACAGGATAAGAAAGTCATGGCCTCACCCAGCACGGGTTCAACCCCAATACCACGCTGAATATAGACCCCCGGGGGTGACTTTCTCCACGGGCCAGCAAGCCCAAGGCCCTCTTCGCCGCATGGATATGGGAATACACGACCCATTATAAGGGCAGGGGGTGCCGGCTATACAGCCACCGAACGATGCCCTAAGCAGCCTACACCTACGCGGGCGGCGGGTGCGTGTGGGGTGGGCATGGGCTGGGGGTGCTGGCATCACTATGTATCACCGTTCATCACTGGTTAAATAGGGATATTGGAACCGGTGATGAACGGCGATAAATGGTTAGAAGGACTTTTGGTCCTAGATTCGCGCCAATTCAGGTGGCTATTTTCAGGAAAGGACAGGAGGCACCCATGAGCGTCAATCCGGTGGTCTGGTTCGAGATCTACGTGAAGGACATGGACCGCGCCAAGGCCTTCTACGAGGCCGTCTTCCAGGTCACGCTGCAGCCCCTCGGCGTGCCCTCTCCGGACATGGAGATGTGGGCCTTTCCTGGCGACCAGACGGGCTACGGTACGCCCGGGGCCCTGGTGCGGCTGGCCGGGGTCCCCTGTGGCGGCTCCGGCACCCTGGTCTACTTCCATTGTGTGGACTGCGCCGTGGAGGAGGCCCGGGTCCTCCCCGCCGGAGGGCAGATCCACCGATCGAAGATGGCCATCGGGCCCTACGGCTTCATCTCGCTGGTTGTGGATCCCGAAGGCAACCTGGTGGGGCTGCACTCGATGGCGTAGTCATTCGGCATTGGAAGAAGATCAAAAGGCCTGAGCCTAGCTTCTGCTCAAAGTGTTTGCCGTGGACGTCACGCTCTGCCCGCGCTGCGATAGCCATATGCAACGTATCGCCCTCATCCAGCAGTCCCGGCTCATCGCGGGGCCAAACCTCTTTGGCCGTCGAGATCAAGTCTACGATGGCCCCTTCAGGCTTGCTCACGGGGAATCGCTTGGACAGCCCTTTCAGGGGGATCCAACTTCGTGCTGATGATGTCCCAGACGATTTCCTCATCCACCCCGAAGTAGGCGTGAGCCAAGAAATGACGGAAACCGGCGATGTTTTCCCAGGCCACATCGGGATACCGGGAGGTCAGCTCGCCGGGCAGATGCTTGACCGCTTCACCCAGGACCTCCAGGTTTCGGAGGGTGGCATCCTGGGTCCGCCAATCCTCACCGAACCGGCTACGGTCCATGCCCGCCGTGAGGAGGCGCACCCGGCGGATGGCCTCCAGGTAGAGCCTGGGCTCACGCGACATTGTGGAGGTCCTTCTTGACCAGGGCCAGGAGGGAAGGTCGCAGGCTCTTGGGAGTGGCGAGGTCCACACGGACCCCCAGCAGCTGCTCCAGCTCCGCCTTCAGGCCCATGAAGCCGTCCAGGGTGGCCGGGCCTTCGAACTCCACCAGAATGTCGATATCCGATTCAGGGCCTGCCGTACCCCGGGCCACGCTGCCGAAGACACCCAGCTGAGCCACGGCAAAGCGCTGGCGGAGGTCCGGAAGGGCCTCGCACAACCGCTGTATGGTGGCATCGGGGTTCATGACCTGCTCCGGGTTGGATTATAGGCATCAGAGGGCGTGGTGCCTGAGTCGTCCTCCGGCTTTACGCCCTGGAACGAGGCTATGAGCAGCCCAAACCCTCTGCGGGCGCGTGCTGGGCTGCCCGGACGGAGAGATTCTCGTCCAGCCTGATAACCATGCGGCCCTCCACGCCTGCTTCGGGCTCATGCGGCAGGGCCCGAACGAGGGCCTGGTGGGGGGTGGAAGGTCTTCAGCAGCAGAGGCCGCCGCGAAAGCGAGGCAGGTCTGCAGGTGCGCTTACGTCAGACTTGGGAACTGCTTCCGGATCGCGTCGATGGTCTCTCCCTGAGCCAGATACTCCAGCACCACCCGGAGCAATGCCCGGCCGACTCAGCCCCGGTTCTCGGCGCTGGCCTTGACGAAGGCGGTGAACAGCGGGTGCGGGCTGAGGGGGCGGCTCTTGAACTCGGGGTGGAACTGGCAGGCCAGGAAGTAAGGGTGGTCCTTCAGCTCCACGATCTCCACGAAGACCCCGTCGGGGCTCATGCCCGTGAAGACCAGGCCCTTGTTCTCGAGGGCCTTCTTGTACTCGTGGTTGAACTCGTAGCGGTGCCGGTGGCGCTCGCTGATCTCGGTGCTGCCGTAGGCCTTCTCGGCCTGGCTGCCCGGGGACAGGCGGCAGGGGTAGGCGCCCAGGCGCATGGTGCCACCCAGCTCCTCCACGTCCACCAGCTCGCGCAGCTTGAAGATGACGCGGTGCTTGGGCTCTTCGTCGAACTCGGTGGAGTCCGCGCCGTCGAGGCCCGCCACGTTGCGGGCGAACTCCACGGAGGCCATCTGCATGCCGAGGCAGATGCCGAAGAAGGGGATGCGGTGCTCGCGGGCGTATTGGATGGACTTGACCATGCCCCGGGTGCCGCGCACGCCGAAGCCGCCGGGCACCAGGATGCCGTGGCAGTCCGCCAGGAAGATGGCGGGGTCCTGGTTTTCCAGGTCTTCCGCCTCGATCCACTTCAGGTCCACGTGCGCCTCGAGGCCGTAGCCCGCGTGGTGCAGGGCCTCGATGAGGCTCTTGTAGCTCTCCTTGAACTCCACGTACTTGCCCACAATGCCGATGCGCACACTGCCCTTGGGATTGCGGATGCGGTGCAGCAGCTTCTCCCAGGCGCTGAGGTCCGGCGTCTTTTCGCCCAGGCCCAGTAGGGCCGCCACCTTGGCGTCCAGGCCCTCGTTATGGAGGTTGAGCGGGACTTCATAGATGGAGTGGGCATCCAGGGCGCTGAACACCGCGTCCTGGGTGACTGAGCAGAACAGCGCGATCTTGTCCTTCAGCTCGCGGGGGATGTGCTGTTCCGCGCGGCAGAGCAGCACATCCGGCTGGATGCCCAGGGCCCGCAGCTCCTTGACGCTGTGCTGCGTGGGCTTGGACTTCAGCTCGCCCGCGGTCTTGATGTAGGGCACGTAGGTCAGGTGCATGTTGATGGCGTTGCCCAGGCCCGACTCCAGCTTGAACTGGCGGATGGCCTCGATGAAGGGCTGGCTCTCGATGTCGCCGACGGTGCCGCCGATCTCCACGATCACCACGTCCATGTCCTTGGCGACCTTCTTCATCACGCTCTTGATCTCGTCCGTGATGTGCGGGATCACCTGCACGGTCTTGCCCAGGTAGTCGCCGCGGCGCTCCTTCTGGATCACCGTGTTGTAGATGCGGCCCGTGGTGATGGTGTGGTTCTGGGTGGTGGGCACCGAGGTGAAGCGCTCGTAGTGGCCCAGATCGAGATCGGTCTCGGCGCCGTCGTCCGTCACGAACACCTCGCCGTGCTGGAAGGGCGACATGGTGCCCGGATCCACGTTGAGGTAGGGATCCATCTTCATGAGCGTGACCTTCAGCCCGCGTGCCTCCAGCAGCGCCCCCAGCGAAGCCGCCGCGATCCCCTTGCCCAGGCTCGAGAGCACACCACCGGTAACGAACACGTATTTTGTCATCGCATGCTCCTACTTAAACTGATCACCGCCAAGGCGCCAAGGACGCCAAGAAAAGCAGAATGTCGCCTAGGTCGTGGCAGGGGTGCCAGCCTTTGCACTTTGAAGAATTTTTCGAGTAATACCTTCTTTCATGAGGCTGACATTGAAGTTCAGCAGAAAGCCAAGTCTCAATCCCGAGAGCTTCAGATAGGTGGGCAACTGGGCATGGTGGACCGGCAGAAGGTGCTCTACCGATTTGAGTTCCAGGACGGCCAGATCATCGATCGCCATGTCCATGCGAAGGCCAGCATCCACGATGGAGGCAGCAAGGCGCTCTTCTTCAACATCAAGATCTTTTCTTGGCGTCTTGGCGTCTTGGCGGTGATCTTTTCCTGACGGGACGGTCACATCTCCTCCGGGGCCTGGATGCCCATGAGGTAGAGCCCCTGGCGGAGGGCGCGGGCGGTGGCGACGCAGAGGGCGAGGCGGGCTTCGCGCACTTCGGGGGTGTTGTCGGGGGCCAGGATCGGGCAGTTGGTGTAGAACCCGCTGAAGGTCCGGGCCAGGGTCACCAGCTGTCGGGCCAGGGGCGTGGCCATGCAGCCTTCGGCCGCGGCGGCGATGGCCACCGGCAGGCCCGCCAGCTCGAAGAGCAGGGCCTGGGCCTCGGGCGCCGCGAGGCCGCCCAGATCCCTGGGCAGGGGCGCGAGGGGGAAGGGCAGGCAGGGACCCTGGGCCGCGCCGGCCTGGGCCTTGGCGGCCCAGTCGCCGCCGGCCTTGCGCAGCACGCTCAGGATGCGGGCATGGGCGTATTGCACATAGGGGCCGGTGTCGCCGTCCAGCGCGATGACGCGGTCCCAGGTGAAGGTGATGGGCTTCACGCGGTCGTTCATGGCGTCGAAGAACACCACGGCGCCCATGCCCAGCATCTCGGCCACGGCCTCGCGGTCCGCCAGCTCCGGGTTCTTCTCCTGGATGATGGCGGCCACGCGCTCCCGGGCCTCGTCCAGCACGTCCTCGAGGAAGATGACATTGCCCTTGCGGGTGCTCATCTTGCCCTCGGGCAGCTTGACCATGCCGAAGGGCGTGTGCAGCATGCGCCCGTGGAACCAGGCATCCAGCTTGTTGAGCACCGCGAAGATCTGCTGGAAGTGCAGCACCTGGTCCGTGCCCACCACGTAGAGGCAGCGGTCGAAGCCGTAGGCCTGCTTGCGGTAGAGGGCCGCGGCCAGGTCGCGGGTGGCGTAGATGCTGGTGCCGTCGCCCTTCTGCACGAGGCAGGGAGTGGCGATGCCGACGTCCTCCAGGTTCACGATGCGGGCGCCCTTGTCACCTTCCACCAGCAGGCCCGCGTGCTCCAGCAGGGCCATGGTCGGGACCAGCTGGTCCTCGTAGAAGGCCTCGCCCTGCTCCAGCGTGTCGAAGGCCACGCCGAGGCGGTCGTAGATGCGCTGGAACTCCTTGAGCGAGATCTTGCGGAACCAGGCCCAGAGCCGCCGGGCCTCGGGATCACCCTCCTCCAGGCGGCGGAACCAGGCGCGGCCTTCGTCGCGCATGGCGGGATCGCTCTCCTCTTCGGCGTGGAAGCGCACGTAGAGCTGGAAGAGCCGGAACAGCGGCGTGCGGCGCTTCTCCGGGGCTGGCTCGGCCCAGTCGAAGTCCGCTTCCAGGTCTGCGTTGTCGTCCTGCGCCCAGCGGGTGTAGGCCGCCAGCAGGGTGCCGAACTGGGTGCCCCAGTCGCCCAGGTGGTTGAGGCGGTGCACCTCCCAGCCCAGGAACTGGTGCAGCTGGGCCAGGGCGTGGCCGATCATGGTCGACCGCAGGTGGCCGATGGTGAAGAGCTTGGCGATGTTGGGCGAGCTGTATTCGACGATCACCTTGCGGCCGTTGGACCGCCGGGAGCCGAAGGGCTGGTCCCCGGGCGCCTGGAGGATGGCCCCCAGCACGGCGGCGGCGCGGGTCTCGGGCGCCAGCTTCAGGTTCAGGTAGGGTCCCGCCGCCACCAGGGCGGCGCCGTCGATGCGGATGCCCGCCGCCAGCTCCTGGGAGAGCTGCACGGGGTTCTTTCCCAGCTGCTTGGCGGCGCGGAAGCAGGGAAAGGCGAGGTCGCCCAGCTCGCCGGACTTGGGCCGCTCCAGCGTGATCTCCACGCCGGGCAGGGCCGCCGCCAGGTGCTGTTCGAAGGTGGTTCTCAGGGCATCCATGCTCGGGGGTTCCTCAGGGTTCAGTCGGCCAGCTCGGCCATGGCTTTTTCGAATTCCTCGGGCTTGGGCGGCACGCCGTGCCAGCCGGCCTGGTTCTCCATGAAGCTCACGCCCTTGCCCTTGACGGTGCGGGCGCAGATCATCGCGGGCTGGCCCACCACGGTGCGGGCCCAGGCCAGGGCCTCCAGGATCTGGGTGAAGTCGTGGCCGTCGATCTCCTTCACGGCCCAGCCGAAGGCGCGCCACTTGTCAGGCACGGGGTTGATGTTCATGACCTTCTTCACCTCGCCGTCGATCTGGAGGCCGTTGAGGTCATGGAAAACGCATAGGTTGTCCAGCTTGTGGTGGGGCGCGGCCATGGCCGCCTCCCAGATGATGCCCTCCTGGCTCTCGCCGTCGCCCACCACGCAGTAGACGCGCTGGGGCGCCTGCTGCACCTTGAGGCCGATGGCGATGCCCACGGCCTGGGGCAGGCCCTGGCCCAGGCTGCCGGTGGTGACCTCGACGCCCGGCGTGGCGTGGTTCTCGGCGTGCCCCTGGAGGCGCGTCGGATAGCGGCGGAAGGTCTCCAGCTCGGCCCGGGGGAAGAAGCCCTGGTGCGCCAGCAGGGCGTACTGGGTGGGGCAGGCGTGGCCCTTGGACAGCACGAAGCGGTCCCGGGCGGGGTTGGTCGGGTCCTCGGGGAACACGGTCATCTCGTGGAAGTAGAGCGCCACGCCGATGTCCACCCAGCTGAGGCTGCCCCCGGGGTGGCCGCTCTGGGCCTTATAGACCTGCAGCAGGGCATCCCTGCGAATGGCCTTGGCCTTCGCTGCGAGCTCCAAGACGGACTCCAGTTTCTGTTGCGGCATGACCCCACCCTTCTCGGGAGGCCATTCGCCTCCCATCAGGATGCCCCGGCGCGGGCCAATCGGGAAGGGGCGAATGGGGCCTGGAGCCGGTCTTTTCCGCTTGACCCAAGGCCTGCTTGCGATAGGATGGTTATTCGCGCTTCCCGAAGGACTGCCCCGGGAGCTGGAGACCCGAACCATGGCCAATCACAAGTCTGCCATCAAGAAAGCCCGCCGCGATGCTGAGGTCCGCCTCAACAACCGCAGCAACCGCTCGGAGCTGAAGACTGCCGTCAAGAAGTTCCTGACTGTGGTGGAAGCCGGCAACAAGGCCGAGGCCGCCACGCAGCTGCCCCTGACCCAGGGCCTGGTCGACAAGGCCTGCCGCAAGGGCGTGATGCACAAGAACGCCGCCGACCGCACCAAGTCCCGCCTGGCCCTCAAGGTGAACAAGCTGGCTTAAGCGATCCATCCATTCGCATCAAAAGGACCCGGCGAGCCGGGTCTTTTTCTGTAAAAAGATCTCAATAAGCGGAGGACTGCCGCGGGGTGGAGGAAAGCGGAGAAAAGCCCTGCCTTGCTTTTCTCCGCTTATCCAACTTCTTGTTCTTTCTCGCCCTAGGTCAGCACCACGTGGCGGGCACGGGAAGGTCGCCCGGGGGAACGCGGGTCCACCTGAAGGCGGGGATCAGGTCCTCTGCGCGGCAGGGAGCTGGGGTCGGCTGACAGCCCAGGCTCCAGCCGAGCCAGCCGAGCACCTGCGCGGTGTCGACGCCCCGGTCCGCCAGGGCAGCCAGGCCCAGGGCGCCGGCGCGCTTGCCCAGGCGGCTGCCGTCCGGGGCGGTCACCATCCCCAGGTGGGCATAGGCGGGGCGCGGCAGGCCCAGGGCCTCCTGGAGCTGTACCTGGGTGGCGGTGACGGAGCGCAGGTCCGCCCCGCGCACGACCTCCGTGATCTCCTGGGCACCGTCGTCCACCACCACCGCCAGGTGGTAGGCGAAGCAGCCGTCCCGGCGGAAGAGCAGGGGGTCCCCTGTGAGGGCCGGGGGGTCATCGGCCTGGGGCCCCAGCAGCAGGTCCATCCAGGCCACGGGTGCTTCGGGCAGGCGCAGACGCAAGGCGTGGTCGAAGCCCTCCCAGGCGCGGTCCCGGCAGCGGCCGGGGTAGGGGCGCAGGGCGTCCTCCGCGTGGGGCGCGGAGGCCAGGGACTGCAGGTCCTTGCGGGTGCAGGCGCAGGGATACAGGCGGCCCGCCCCGTAGAGCGCCGCCAGGGCCGCGCGGTAGAGCTTGGTCCGCTCCGACTGCCAGAGCACGGGGCCATCGGAGTGGAGGCCCAGGGCTGCCAGGTCCCCCAGCTGGAGCTCGCCGAGCCTCGGGCTGCAGCGGGGCCCATCCACGTCCTCCATGCGGATCAGCCAGCGGCCCTCGGCCGCCCGGGCCGACAGCCACGAGGCCAGCGCCGTGCGGAGGTTGCCCAGGTGGAGGACCCCCGTGGGCGAAGGGGCGAAGCGGCCGATGGTCATCCGATTAGCATAGGAGCATGTCGCTCTCCCTCCTCCATCGCCTGCCGCCGGTCCTCCGCGCCCTCCTGGCGCAGGGGCTGGCCTTCGCGGGGGTGCTGCTGCTGGCGCGGCTGGGCCTGCGGCTGCCGGGCATCGTGTGGGTGCTCCTGCAGGCGGTGGGGGCGGTCTTCCTGTCCCGGGCCCTGGCTCTGGAGGTCCGCTGGCTCATCCTCCAGGCGGCGCTGCCCTTCCTGGCCCGGGCGCTCTGGGGGCTGGCGGTGCCGGGCTGGGTCTATCTGGCCCTGTTCCTGGCCCTGGCCCTGGTCTTCGGCGGGGGCCTGCTGACCCGCGTCCCCCTCTACCACGCCAGCCGGGATGCCTGGGTGAAGCTGGAGGCCCTGCTGCCGGAGGGCGCAGGATTGGCCTTCGTGGACCTGGGCTGCGGCTTCGGCGGCCCCGTGGCCCATCTGGCCCGGATCCGGCCCGACGGCCGCTTCACCGGGATCGAGGCCTCGCCCCTCACCTGGCTGGTCGCCTGGCTGCGCTGCCTGCCGCTGCCCAACGCGACCATCCGCCTGGGCAGCCTCTGGCGCGTCGACCTGGCGGCCTTCGACGTGGCCTACGCCTTCCTGTCCCCAGTGCCCATGGCAGCCCTCTGGGCCAAGGCCCGCCGCGAGCTGCGGCCCGGCAGCCGCTTCATCAGCCACAGCTTCGAAGTGCCCGGCGAAACCCCCCACCGCGTGGTCCCCGTGGCCGGGCGAGATGGGGCGCGATTGCTGGTGTGGGACCTCTGAGCTGTCGGCTGTCAGCTATCAGCCCAAGAAGGCCCTGGCTGGCTCCGGCGCTGGGGCCACGGCTTTAGCTGCATAGCTGATAGCCGACAGCCCCCTACCACCCGAGCAGATAGGCGAAGATCAGCGGCGCGACGATGGTGGCGTCGCTCTCGACGATGAACTTGGGGGTGTCGATGCCCAGCTTGCCCCAGGTGATCTTCTCGTTGGGCACGGCGCCCGAATACGAGCCGTAGCTGGTGGTGCTGTCGCTGATCTGGCAGAAGTAGCCCCAGAGCGGCACGGAGGTCAGCTCCAGGTCCTGGTGCAGCATGGGCACCACGCAGATGGGGAAGTCCCCGGCGATGCCGCCGCCGATCTGGAACATGCCCAGGGTCGAGGTCTTGGTGACGTCCTGGTAGTGCTGGGCCAGCCAGGTCATGTACTCGATGCCCGTGCGCACGGTGTGGACGTTCTTGATCTCGCCGCGAATGACAGCCGCCGCGTACATGTTGCCCAGGGTGCTGTCCTCCCAGCCCGGGACCACGATGGGCACGTTCTTCTCGAGGGCGGCCAGCATCCATGAGTGCTTGGGATCGATCTGGAAGGAGGGCTCCAGCACGCGGGACTTCAGCACCTGCTGGAAGAACTCGTGGGGGAAGTAGCGCTCGCCCGCCTGGTCGGCTCGGGTCCAGACGTCCAGCATGGCCTTCTCCATGCGGCGCATGGCCTCCATCTCCGGGATGCAGGTGTCGGTGACGCGGTTCATGTGCCGGGACAGCAGGTCCGCCTCGTCCTGGGGGGTGAGGTCGCGGTAGTGGGGTACCCGCTCATAGAAGTCATGGGCCACCAGGTTGAAGATGTCCTCCTCCAGGTTGGCGCCGGTGCAGACGATGAGGTGCACCTTGTCCTGGCGGATCATCTCGGCGAAGGAGAGGCCCAGCTCGGCGGTGCTCATGGCCCCGGCCAGGGTGACCATCATCCGGCCGCCGGATGCCAGATAGACCCGGTAGCCCTCGGCGGCGTCCACCAGGGCCGCGGCGTTGAAGTGCCGGAAGTGGTGCTTCACATAGCTGCCGACGGGACCGAGAGCGGGGCTGGCTGGGGTCATAAATCCTCCGAATGCTTTCATTGTGGCAGGCGTGGCACCGCATTTCGTGTCCAGAATTCAGCCCTGGCCCTGCCTGACCGATGAAATCGGCAGGAGCTGCAGCATGTTTTTTCTGATCGGGTTGGCGGTGGTCTTCATCGCGGTCATCGGGGGCTTCCTGATGGAGGGCGGCAGCATCGCCACTCTGCTGCATCCCCTGCCCGCGGAAGGCCTGATCATCTTCGGCGCCGGCATCGGCGCCTTCCTGGCCGCCAATCCCCTGAACCTCATCAAGCGGGTGGTCGCCGACCTGTCCAAACCCCTGAAGGGCAGCCCGTACACCAAGCCTGTGTACATGGAAGCCCTGATGATGCAGTACGAGATATACGTGAACATCAAGAAGGGCGGGCTGCTGGCCCTGGAGCAGGACGTCAACGACCCGCACAACTCCTCCATCTTCAAGAAGTACCCGACCTTCACCGGCAACCACCACGCCATGGACTTCTTCTGCGACTCCATGAAGCTGCTCATCAACGGCAGCGCCAAGATGGACGAGATCGACATGGTCATGGACGCGGACCTGGACGTCCACCACGCGGAAAACGCGGCTCCCGGCGCGGCCATGGGCGCGCTGGCTGACGCCTTTCCCGCCTTCGGCATCGTGGCCTGCGTCATGGGCGTGGTGATCACCATGGGCTTCCTGGACCAGCCCCCGAACATCATTGGCGCCAAGGTCGGCGCGGCTCTGGTGGGCACCTTCCTGGGCATCCTGCTGGCCTACGGCGTGTTCCAGCCCCTGGCCAAGAACATCGACGCCGTCAACGGCCTCGAGGCCTACTACTTCAACTGCATCCGCGCCGGCCTCACCAGCTTCGGCAACGGGGCCGCCCCCATCACCGCTGTGGAGTTCGCCCGCCGCAACATCCCTTCGACGGAGCGCCCGGGGTCTGGCGAGTTAGAGGAAGTCGTCCGGCAGATCAAGCCGAGGTAGCGGCGATGTCTGAGCAGCAAGCCCCCACTGAAGTCAAAATCCGCTACGTCAAGAAGAAGGGGGGCCATGCCGCAGCCCACGGCGGCGCCTGGAAGGTGGCCTACGCGGATCTGGTGACGGCCATGATGGCCTTCTTCCTGCTGATGTGGCTGCTCAGCAGCGCGAACGCGAACACCAAGGCGGGCGTCGCCGGCATGTTCCAGGACGCCAACTTCTTCAACACGGACCGGGGCAAGGAGATCCTGTCAGACCACGGCAAGGGCATCCTCCCCGGTGGCCGGGGCATGGCGCCGGGCCCCGATGGCGATGGGGGCACGGACGCCAACGCGGAGTCTCCGGGTGCCGCCGCCGAAGAGCGGAAGACCATGGAGGCCACGGCGGAGTCCATCGAGAAGGCCTTCCAGCAGGACGAGCTGCTGCAGGCCTTCCAGGACCAGATCAGCATGGACTTCACAGACGAGGGCCTGCGCATCCAGATCCAGGACAAGGCCGCCCAGGTGCTCTTCGACTCCGGGAGCGCCACCCTGAAGAGCTACACCCTGTCCATCCTGAAAGAGATCGCCCGGGAGCTGGGCAAGCTGCCCAACCGCGTGGTCATCGGCGGACACACGGACTCCAGCCAGTACGCCAACCGGGCCTACACCAACTGGGAGCTCAGCTCGGACCGGGCCAACGCCGCCCGCCGGGTCATGGAGAGCGCCGCCGGCGGCCTCCGCCCGGGTCAGGTGCGCCGGGTCACGGGCTACGGCGACACCATTCCCCTTGAGGGCAAGGAGGCCAAGGATCCCCAGAACCGCCGCATCTCCATCGTGGTTGTGTCCGCCGCCACCGAAGCCGCCGAGACCAAGCACCAGAAAGCCCATCCCCGCGAGAAGGACAAGCCGAAGGCCGAAGCGGCCGCAGGGCACTGAGCCGTTCGGAACAAAAAAGAAGCGCCCGGAGGTGCGGGCGCTTCGAGAGGGTAGGTTTGGCGGGGTTACGAGTGGTGGGGAGTTTAGCGGGAGTCCCGCGAGGGGACTGGATGCAATGGGAGGGATGATTGGTGGCGGGAAGCCCTTGCGGGCACCTCACCGTCGAGTCTAGCACCGATCCCCGGGCTCGCATCAGGGCTCCCGGAACAGCTCTGGGCTCACGCCCCCCTTGGACCAGGCACTGAAGGCCAGGCCCACCTTCAGGCCGCTCGGCTCGGTGAGCTCCAGGCCAGACAGGACCGGCTGGCCCAGGGCCGTGGTCAGGGGGCCGAAGGCGGCGCTCCGGGCCAGCTTGCCCGAGGCGAGGAAGAACTCGGCCCGCAGGGGCGCCACGGGCTCCTTGGCCACCCAGAGCCGGACCGTCCGCGCACTCAGAGCGGGGCTACGGGCTGTCAGATCCAGGCGCCAGCAGGGCCGCTCCCCGAGGGTCTCCTCGGTCACTTCCTGGACCGTGTAGTCCTTGCGGAAGCGCGTGCGCGCCACGTCGCCGCCCGCGGCGGGCCCCAGCAGCCGCTGCTGGGGGGTCACCTTGAGGGGCCGCTTGGAGCCGGGCAGGAGCAGCCACATCTGGTCACCCAGCATCAGCACGGCGCGGCCCAGCTCCTTCTCGCTGAGGCCGTCCAGGCGGGCGTCCCCGTTCTCCCGGGCCGAGACCTTCCAGCGCTGGGCGGTCTTCGGGTCCTTCAGCTCCAGCTCCACCGTGAAGGCGGACCAGGGATGGCGCAGGCGGTCCACCCGGGTCAGCAGCTCCTCGCCGCTCTGGGCCAGGGCCGGGAGGGCGGCGAGCAGCAGGAACCAGGGCCGCATCAGCTGCGTCCGTAGTCGTCCTGGAGCCGCTCGATATCAGCCTCGTCGAAGGTGCCGAGGCTCACCTCGAGCACCCGCACGGGCTGGGCCATGGTGGCGTCGCAGCGCAGCCGGTGCGTGCTGCCCAGGGGCAGCCAGATCTCCTCGCCCACCGTCGGCCGCAGCTCCTCGCCGTCCCGGTCCACCACCACGCCCGGATCCAGCGCCACCCACAGCTCCCCGCGGTGGCTGTGCCGCTGCAGGCTCAGCTTCTGCCCCGGCGCGCAGGTGAGGATCTTCACCGTGCAGTTCGTGTTCAGCGCGTACTGATCAAACGAGCCCCAGGGCTTGTCCACGTGCAGCGTCTCAGGTCGTTTCATGGGGAACCTCGGTGGTTGTTTTCTTTTCCAATAGCGGAAAGCGTACGCTTTCCGCTCTGAGAAGGGCCGCTAGAGGAGTTCGGTGCGCCCATCCGCCCGCAACCGCTCAACCACATCCTTCACCGACTGGGCGCGGTCGCGGCGGCAGATCAGCAGGGCGTCGTCGCTGTCCACCACGATGAGATCGTCCACGCCGCTGGCGGCGATGAAGCGCTTGCCCCCGAAGATGGCGCAGTTGCGGGTGTCCAGCAGCAGGGTGTCGCCCAGGCTGACGTTGCCGGCGGCGTCCGCTTCCTGGAACTCGATGGCCGCGGGCCAGGAGCCCACGTCGGACCAGCGGAACCGCGTGGGCACCACGGCCACGGAGCTCGCCCGCTCCATGAGCGCCATGTCGATGGCGACCTTGGGCAGCTGGCGGTAGGCGTCGGCCAGGGCCTCGGGCCGGGCGCCGGCGGCCACCCAGGCGTCGAGGGGCGCCAGCACGTCCGGTGCGTGCTGCTGCAGGCCCTGGCGGAAGTCCGCCAGGGTCCACACGAACATGCCCGCGTTCCAGTAGTGGCGGCCGGATTCGAGATACTGGAGAGCAACGGCCGCCGGCGGCTTCTCGCGGAAGGCGGTCACCTTGAGCACCGGGCCCTGGCCCTCGGACTCGATGTAGCCGTAGCCGGTCTCGGGATAGGTGGGCTTGATGCCGAAGGTGACCAGCTCGCGCCGGTCCGCGGCGTGCGCCACGGCGGCGTCCAGGTCCGCCAGGAAGACCTCCCGGTCTCCGATCCAGTGGTCCGCCGAGAGCACCGCCATGACACCGTTGGGGATCTTCTTCTCGATCTCCACCAGGGCCAGAGCCAGGCAGGGCGCGGTGTTGCGGCCCTCGGGCTCGACGATGACGTTCTCCGGGGGCAGCTCCGGCAGCATGCGCCGGGTCTCCTCGGCCAGGTCCTCGGTGGTCACCACGAAGATGCGCTCCGGGCTCACGTGGCCGTCCAGGCGGTGCACGGTCTGGTGGAGCAGGGTCTCGGTGCCGACGATGGCCAGGAACTGCTTGGGGCGGGCGTTCCGGCTGCGGGGCCAGAAGCGGGTGCCGCGACCACCGGCCATCACCACAGCCACCAGGGGGTTCTTCACCATGTCCGACATCAGAGGCCTCCCGCCACCAGGGCGTGCTTCCAGAAAACCACGGGCGCCGCAGGCATCACAACCTTTGACTCCCGCCTGAGCTACCGGGAAAGCACGGAGACCAGGATGCCCAGGTCCCCTGGCGGCAGGGGCTGGGGGTCCAGGACCCGGGACAGGGGCTGGGCCACGGCGGCACCTGCCACCTCGGCCATGTAGAAGCCCCGCTCGCCCCGGTCCAGGCGGCGCACGGCCTCGGCGCCCCAGCGGCTGCCCCAGATGCGGTCCAGGGCCGTGGGGCTGCCGCCCCGCTGGATATGCCCCAGCA
>JAAXXS010000314.1 GCA_013334395.1 Holophagaceae bacterium
TGGCGCCGGAGCTGGTGGCCGTGGGCTGGCACCTGGACACCGTCCATCCGAAGACCGGCCCCCTGGTCGAGGCCCTCGAGGCCCGGGATCCCGCTCGCTGGGTGTTCGGCGTGCAGTGGCATCCCGAGAACCTGGTGGGCCTCCACGGACCCGCCGGAGAAGCCGCCCGGGACCTCTTCGCCGCCTTCGTGGCAGCCCTCAATCGGCGCTGCCAGGGTTGACCGCCTCGGGACACCCTGGGGTCGTGGTCTCATTAGGAAAACGGGAGTCCTCATGTCCAGCCCCCTCCGCTTTGAGATCTCCGACCGTGTCGCCACGCTGACGCTGGACCGGCCGGACCGCCTGAACGCCCTGGTGCCCGAGATGAAGGAGGGCTTCGAGGAGGCCCTGGCCAAGGCGGCGGAGCCCGGGGTGAGGGTGCTGCTGCTGCGCGGCGCCGGCCGGGCCTTCTGCGCCGGGGGAGACATCGGCTGGATGGCCAAGGCGCTGGCCGAGGGCCGCTGGCCGGAGATGGAGGCCCTGCTGGACCTCGGCGCCTTCGTGGCCTGGGGTCTGGCGACCCTGCCCCGGCCCGTGGTGGCCGTGGTCCAGGGCCCGGCGGCGGGCGCCGGCATGAGCCTCGCGCTGGGGGCGGACCTGCGCCTGGCCGCGCCCGAGGCCGCCTTCAGCATGGCCTTCGTGAAGATCGGCCTGCACCCGGACTGGGGCGGCAGCGTCATGCTGGGGCGGCTCGTGAACGCCTCCATAGCCGCGGAGCTGATGCTGACCGGGGACACCCTGGGCGCCACCCGGGCCCTGGAGCTGGGCCTGGTGAACCGGATCGTCCCGGCGGACCAGCTGGATGCCGAGGCCGAGGCCCTGGCCCGCCGCCTCGCCGCCGGTCCTGCGGAGACCTTCACCCGCATCAAGGCTTCGGTGCTGCGAAACCAGGGCCTGGACGCGGACAGCCTCCGCGCCCGCCTCGAGGCCGAGGGCGCCCAGATGAAGGCCGCCATGCGCCATCCCGATGCCCGGGAGGGGCTGGCGGCCTTCCTCGAGAAGCGGGCGCCCCGGTTCGCCTAGGCGGAGCCCCACCGGCGGGCACTTGATTTTAATCGGCATTGTATTAATTTATTAATTCTATGCAGCCCGTCCTCACCATCTGCGCCGACTGCGAGCGCCGGGCCTTGCGCCGCCCCCGGCAGGGCCGGGCCATGACCGAGGCCCTGAGCTGCCTGACCCAGCTGCTGCTGAACCGCAAGCGGCTCCAGGGGCTCCAGATCGTCCGCGAGCACTGCCTCCTGAACTGCCCCCTGGGCCGCGTCTGCGTGACCCTGAAACAGGGCGCCTGCGAGAGCCGCCATCACCTGGCCGCGGAGGATGACCTGCGGGCCGTGGCCCGGCGGCTGGTGGGGCAGCCCAAGGCCACGCCAGGCACGACCTGAGCCCCAGAAGGCGCTAAGGGCGGCCTCCGGCCAGGAGCTCAGCCCGCAGCTGGTCGAGCTCGGCCTGGATTTCGGGGGCCTGCCGCTTGGGGTCCGCCAGGGCCTTGGCCACCTCCTGGAGCGCCACCTCCCGCTGCCCGGCGCGCAGGGCCGACCAGGCCAGGGCCCGATGCACGTAGGGCGAGCCCAGGCTCCCGGGCGGGATCTCGGCCAGCAGCCGCGCCGCTTCCTTCGCGTCCGGACGGGGCTGGCGGAGGAGGCACTCTGCGAGGCCGGCCTGGGCGTCCCGGCGCACCCCGGGCGTCACGCCGACGGGCAGCAGCTCCAGCACCCGCTGGTAGCCTTCCCGGGCGTCCTTGAAGTGGCGCAGGAAGCGCTCCACTTCCGCGCCGTAGAACTGGCACTCCGCTTCGACGGTCCGCAGGCCCACGGCCTTGGCTCTGGCCAGGGCCCGGGCATGGTAGTCCACAG
>JAAXXS010000148.1 GCA_013334395.1 Holophagaceae bacterium
TACGCCAAGAAGTTCGGCTATCCCAAGGTCACGGTCATCCACAAGGCCAACGTGGTGCGGGCCACCGAGGGCATGTTCCTGGAGACCGGCAAGCGCATCGCGAAGGAGTATCCGGGCATCGCCATGGACGACGCCAACGTGGACGCCATCACCATGTGGATGCTGAAGAACCCCAAGAGCTACGGCGTCATGGTGGCCACCAACCTGTTCGGCGACATCGTCAGCGATCTGGCGGCGCAGATGGTGGGCGGCCTGGGCTTCGGCTGCTCGGGCAACATCGGCGAGAAGCTGGCGGTGTTCGAACCCAGCCACGGCAGCGCGCCGAAGTACGCGGGCCAGTACAAGGTGAACCCCATCGCCACCATCCTGGCCGCCAAGATGATGCTGGACTGGCTGGGCGAGACCGAGAAGGGCACCCGCCTCGAGGCCGCCACCGCCGCGGTCATCGCCGAGGGCCAGGTCCGCACCTACGACATGGGCGGCAGCGCCACCACCCTCGACATGGGCGAGGCCATCGCCCGCAAGCTTTGATCCAGGGACTCCCTTTGAGGCTTCACATGCGCCCCATCCTCATCCATGAAGTCGGTCCGCGGGACGGTCTCCAGGCGGAGGCGGCGGTGGTGCCGACGGCGGTCAAGCTGGACTGGATCCGGCGCGTGGCGGGCTGCGGCGTGGACATTGTGCAGGTGGGCTCCTTCGTGCGCGGGGACAAGGTGCCCCAGATGGCGGATACGGACGAACTGTTCCGCACTCTGGCCGGGGAGTCCCACCGGGCCCTGCTGTCGGGCCTGGTGCTGAATGAGAAGGGCCTGGAGCGGGCCCTGGCGGTGGGCGTGCCGCTCATCTGCCTGGGCGTCTCGGCCTCCGAGACCCACAGCCGCAAGAACACGGGCATGGGCACCGAGGAGGCCCAGCGCCGCATCATCGCCCTGGCTCTGGAGGCCCGGCAGGCCGGGCGCCGCGTACAGGTCAGCGTGCAGAGCGCCTTCGGCTGCGGCTTCGAGGGGGCGATCGCCGAGGACCGCGTGCGGGCCATGGTCGCGGCCTACCTGGAGGCCGGCCTCTCGGCCATCAGCCTGGCGGACACCGCCGGCCACGCCCACCCCGCCCAGGTGAAGCGCCTGGTGGAGCTGGTGCTGGCTCTGGCGCCCACCGCCGAGGTCACCGCCCACATCCACGACACCTATGGCCTGGGCATGGCCAACGTCTATGCGGCCATGGAGGCCGGGGCCTCGGCCATCGAGACCAGCTTCGGCGGCCTGGGCGGCTGCCCCTTCACCAAGGTGGCCGCGGGCAACGTCGCCACCGAGGACCTGGTCCACGGCCTCCAGCGCGCGGGCCGCCGCACTGACATCGACCTGCCCGCCCTCATAGGTGTGGCCCGCGATGTGGCCACCCACTTCGGTCGCGAGCTGCCGGGGCGAGTCCATCGGGCTGGACCGATTCAGCCATGAGGACACCCCAGGTGATCTTTTTCGCCAAATCAATTTCGCCGCAGTGCGAAGCGCCCCGGGCGCTTCGCACTGCGACGAAATTGATAGGTTGAAAGGACGTTATGTCTAAGAAGATTCTCCAAGGCATCAAGGTGCTGGACCTGACGAATGTGCTGTCGGGGCCGTTCACGACGCTGCACCTGGCGCTGCTGGGGGCGGAGGTCCTCAAGGTCGAGAACCCCAAGGACGGCGACCTGGCCCGCAAGCTGGGCATCGTGCCCGCGCTCAACAAGCAGCTCATGGGCACCAGCTTCCTGGCCCAGAACTGCAACAAGCAGTCCATCACCCTGAACACCAAGTTGCCCGAGGGCAAGGAGCTGTTCAAGCGCCTGGTGAAGGACGCCGACATCGTGGTGGAGAACTTCCGGCCCGGCGTCATGGACCGGCTGGGGCTGGGCTACAAGGTCCTGGCGGAGCTGAACCCGCGCCTGATCTACTGCGCCATCTCGGGCTTCGGGCAGACCGGGCCGGATGCGCTGAAGCCCGCCTACGACCAGATCATCCAGGGCCTCTCGGGCGAGATGGCCGTGAACGGCGACGAGCGCCTGAGCCCGCTGCGCACGGGCTTCCCCGTCTGCGACACCGTGGGGGGCCTCAACGCGGCCTTCGCGGTGATGGCGGCCCTCTTCCACCGGGAGCGCACAGGGCAGGGGCAGTGCATCGACGTGGCCCTGCTGGACAGCATCATGCCCCTCATGGGCTGGGTGGCCGCCAACCTGCTCATCGGCGGCGAGCAGCCCACCCTCATGGGCAACGACAACTTCACCGCCGCGCCCAGCGGCACCTTCCGCACCCAGGACGGCCACATCAACATCGCTGCCAACAAGCAGGAGCAGTGGGAGGCGGTCTGCGATGTGCTGGCGGTGCCGGAGCTTAAGACCGACCCGCGCTTCCAGGAGCGGGACACCCGCAAGCAGAACCGGCGGGAGTTGACACCCTTGCTGGAGGCTCGGCTGGCCCAGAAAACTACCGGTTTCTGGGTTCGGGAACTGAATGCGAAGGATGTTCCGAGTGGGGAGATCCTGGGGCTGGAGGCGGCGCTGCGGCAGCCTCAGGCGGAGCACCGGCAAGTCTTGCAGAAGGTGGCGGTGGCGGGGTTCGGGGACATCGAGGTCTTCGGCCTCACGGCCCGCTTCGAGAAGACCCCGGGCGCGGTGGAGACCCCGCCGCCGACCCTGGGCGAACACAACGCGCAGGTCTACGGGGCCCTCGGGCTCTCAGAGGCCGAGCAGTCCGACCTGAAATCCCGAGGCGTCATCTGAGGAGGCATCCATGGGCATGACCGTTGTTGAGAAGATCCTGGCCCGGGCGGCGGACCGGCCCTCCGTGACCGTGGGCGACGTGGTGGAACCCCGCGTGGACCTGGCCATGTCCCATGAGAACGCGGCCCTGGTGATCAACCAATACCAGGAGGTGTTCCAGGGCACCGGGATCGCGCCGAAGGTCTGGGATCCCTCGCGGATCGCCATCATCTTCGACCACCGCGTGCCGGCGGAGTCGCCCAAGACCGCCACCAACCACAAGAAGATCCGGGGCTTCGTGGCCGCCAACGGCATCACCAAGTTCCACGACGTGCGCGGCGACGTGGGCGGCATCTGCCACCAGATCCTTCCCGAGTACGGCTACGTGCGGCCGGGCTTCGTGGTGGTGGGCACGGACTCCCACACCACCAGCCACGGGGCCCTGGGCGCCTTCAGCTTCGGCGTGGGCGCCACGGAGATGGCCTCGGCCTGGGCGCTGGGCATCGCCGTGAACATCGAGGTGCCGGCCACCATCAAGGTGGTGGTGAAGGGCGCCTTCCCCCCCATGGTCGGCCCCAAGGACCTGATCCTGCACCTGATCGGCCTGCTCACGGCCCAAGGCGCCAACTTCAAGGTCTTGGAGTTCCACGGCGAGACCATCCGCCAGATGAGCACCAGCGGCCGCATCGCCATCTGCAACATGAGCGTGGAGGCGGGCGCCACCTCGGGCATCGTTCCCGGAGACTCGGAGACGGTCCGCTACCTGCGCGAGGAGGCCGGTGTCACGGACGCCATCGACTGCGTCACGCCGGATGCCGATGCGAGCTACGTGCGCACCGTGGAGATCGATGTCTCGGCCCTGGCACCGCAGATCGCTTGCCCGCACATGGTGGACAACGTGAAGCCCATCGAGCAGGTGCTGGGCATCCCGGTGCAGCAGATCGTCATCGGCAGCTGCACCAACGGCCGGCTGGACGATCTGGCCGCCGCCGCCGCCATCCTGCGGGGCAAGAAGGTGGCCGAGGGCACCCGGATGCTGGTGTTCCCGGCGTCCAGCAAGATCTTCGCCCAGGCCCTGGACAAGGGCTACATCCACGACTTCATGCGGGCCGGAGCCGTGGTCATGAACTCCGGCTGCGGGCCCTGCCTGGGGGTCCATGAGGGCGCCCTGGGGGACAACGAAGTGGCACTCAGCACCACCAACCGCAACTTCAAGGGCCGCATGGGCAACCCCACGGGCGAGGTCTACCTCTGCAGCCCCGTGGTGGCCGCCGCCTCCGCCATCACCGGCGTCATCACCGATCCGCGAAAGGGCTGAGCCATGGCCAACGTCATCATCACCCTCGGCAACGACATCAGCACCGATGACATCTATCCCGGCCGCTTCATGGCCACGGTGCTGCCCACGGAGACGCCCCAGTTCGCGTTCTTCGATCGCACGGACTTCAACGCCGCGCTGAAGGCCAAGGCCTTCCCGCCGGGCTCGGTCATCGTGGGCGGCGAGAACTTCGGCTGCGGCTCCAGCCGGGAGCAGGCCTGCTCGACCCTGAAGGGCTACGAGCTCGCGGTGGTCGCCCGCAGCATCTCCCGGATCTTCCTGCAGAACAGCATCAACCTGGGCCTGCAGGTGGTCATCTGCCCCGGCATCGAGGCGAGCGTGGGCGACGAGCTGGAGATCACGGCGGACCAGGTGCTGAACCGCACCACGGGCCGGACCTTCGAGCAGGTGAAGCTGCCCGCCGCCCGCAAGGGCATCATGGACGCGGGCGGGCTCATCGCCTACACCCGCGCCCGGCTCTTGGCCCGGGGCTGAGGCCTCAGGCTTGGCGCAGGCCCGTCAGGATGGGTCTCCGCCCGAGGCCTTCGGGATGTCGACCTGATTCTCTGCCTCGGCCGCATCGACCCACTCGTTCATGAAGGGGATCACTTCCCCGGGGCAGAAGAACAGGCCGGGGACCCCATCCACCCGGGCCGCCGGCAGGCCGCTCTGGCGGGGCCAGCTGTTCGGATCCAGGAGCTCGTGCTCCTGGATGTAGAAGCCGGCCTCATCCAGCTGATGCACCATCTCCCGGGCCACCACCAGCTTGCCCATGGTGAAGAGGCGGAGGCCCTCTTCAGGATTGAACTCGGACTCAGGCTTGAAGGGGTTCATCGGGCGCCTCGTTTTTGCCCATTTGGGGGTTTTCCCATCCTGGGTTGCTGCCAATGTCATCGTCACGAAGTAATCCAAACTGAATTACGCTGAATATGGCCTGAAAATAACCAGGCGCAATCAGCAAAATCAGCCTATTTGATGGTCAATAATGGAAGCCAGGCCTCGGGGCCAGGAGTCGGGCTGGGGTTCACCAGACGGGCTACTCCGTAGATTCCTGGGCGTCCTCGGGGCAGGGGTGGTGGTGATTCCGGATGGCGTGGAGCGCCAGGTCGTAGTCCGGCTCGCAGGTCAGCTCGGTCACCAGCTCCGTGTGCAAGACCGTCCCGTTTTCGTCCAGGGCCACCACGGCCCGGGCCAGCAGACCGCGCAGGGGGCCATCGGTGATGGTGACGCCAAAGGCCTGCCCGAACTCCGGGTGGCGGAAGGTCGAGGCGGTAACCACCCGGTTCAGCCCCTCGGTGCCGCAGAACTTGGACTGCGCGAAGGGCAAGTCCAGCGACACGCACAGCAGCACTGTGTCCGCCAGGTCCGCGGCAGAGCGGTTGAACCTCCGGACGCTCTCGGCGCAGGTGGCGGTATCCAGGCTGGGGAAGATGCTCAGCAGCACCCGCTGGCCTTCCAGGTCCACGCTGGTGACCTCGGTCAGGTCCTTGCGGGTGAGGGTGAAGGGCGGGGTGGCATGGCCCGGCAGGGGCAGCTCCCCGCAGGTGTGGGTGGGGGCGCCATTCAGGGTGAGGGTGGCCATGGAAAACCTCCGAGCGGGGTCATGCTAACCCGATTCCCCGGTGTCGGGGAGCATTCTTGACCCGAGGGTCTGGCAGACCTCGGACTCCCTTCCTCTGAGCGCTCTCCCCGGTCCCGGGGGATACTGGAACCGGAGGTCCTCATGAAGATCCTGCTCCTCGGCTCCGGCGGTCGGGAACATGCCCTGGCCCTGAAGCTCAAGGCCGGGGGCGCGGAGCTCACCTCGGCCCCGGGCAGCGACGCCCTGGCGACGCTGGGGGCGCGGGTGGACCTGGACCTGGAGGATCCCGCCGCCGTGGCCGCCTGGTGCGCCGAGCACCGCCCGGACCTGGTGGTGCCCGGTCCCGAAGTGCCCCTGGTGGCCGGCGTGGCCGATGCCGTTCGGGCCCTGGCCATCCCCGTCTTCGGCCACGGCGCCGCCACGGCGC
>JAAXXS010000315.1 GCA_013334395.1 Holophagaceae bacterium
GGCCAGCTTGTTGCTCATGTCCAGGATCGGGTAGTCGGGGTTCTGCTGCCGGTCCCAGCGGATGCCGAGCCCGATCTTCAGGGTGTCGGTGGCGCGCCAGTCGGCCTGGATGAAGACAGCTTCCTGCTTCATGTTGGCGCTGAAGAGGCCAGCCTCGGAGACAGGGCCGCTGAGGCCAAAGTTCTGCCGGTAGGTGGACCAGGTGCCCGAGCGGAAGTCGGTGATGTTGTTGAAGAAGTAGATGCCGCGCCAGCTGCCGGCGAAGAACTCGGAGACGTCCATGCTGTTGTAGTCGAGACCCGCCTTGATCTGCAGGGTGGGGGTGACGTAGCTGATGTTCTCTTGGAACTGGGTCCGCTTGGTGTTGTAGGTGCGGTCGAAGGGATAGGCGCCGTAGTAGCCGACGTTGCTGATGCTCACTTCGGGGATGGTGGAGTAGGGCGCCCGGGGCATGTCGTCCTTGGTGTAGTTCACCCGGGCTTCATTCATCCAGTTGGCGTTGATCACCCAGTTCCACTGCATCACGAAGGCGTCGGTGGTGACGATGTCGGTGGCGAGGTTCTCCTTGGCGGCGGTGCTGCCGGCACCGACATCGCCGTTGAACTTGGAGTGGTTCATGCGGAGCTGCAGGGTCTGGTCCGGGGTGATGTTCCAGTCGATGCGGGCGAAGATGGTGTCCGAGTCAGCCTTGCTGGAATAGGCACCGGCCTTGGCGAGGAGGACCGCGTCATTGGCGTGGCCGGGGAGGGATGCATCCAGGGGATAGAGGCCGGTCGGGGGGTTGGTGCCACCCCAAGTCATGTTGTAGGGCGTCTTCTGGCGCTGGGCGTCATAGGCCACGAAGTAGAAGAGCTTGTCCTTGACCAGGGGACCGCCGAAGCTGAAGCCGAACTGCTCCTGGCTGAAGTCGCCCACGGGAAAGATGGTTGTGGAACCCGAGGGCTGGCGGAGGGTCGGGCCGGGCTCGACCCACAGCTTGGGGCGGGTGTAGTAGAACAGGCTGCCGCTGGTCTCGTTGGTGCCGTTCTTGGTGATGGCGTTCACGTAACCGCCGCCCATGCGGCCGAACTCGGCGCTGGCACCGTCGGTGATCACCTGATACTCACGGATGGCTTCCATGGAGATGGTGAAGGGGGTCTTGCCCTCCGCCGCTCCGATGGCGCCGCCGAAGAAGGGCTCGTTGTTGTCGCCGCCGTCGATGTTGATGGAGGTGTTCACACCGCGCTGGCCGGCAATGGCGAGGTTGCCGCGGCTGCTGTCCACCACGACCTGGGGCGCCAGGGTGGCGAGGTTGGTGAAGGAGCGGTTGAAGACAGGCAGGTTGGACAGGTTGTCCGTGGAGATAAAGGCGGCGGCGCTGGCGCGCTCGCTGTCCACCTGGGCGGCAGCGGCGACCACTTCAACCACAGCGCCGGTCTCGGGCGCGAGCTTGACGGTGAGGGGCGCGGCATCACCGAGGTTCAGGGTCACCTTGATGTTCCCGGCGGTCTGGAAGCCGGCCTTGGTGACGGTGACGACATAGGGACCCACGGGCAGCAGCGTGGCCATGTAGCGGCCTTCCGCGCTGGTCTGCAGCGAGCGGGTCAGCCCCGTCTCCTGATTGCGGATGAGCACGGTGGCGCCGGCGACGGGACCGCCCTTGGCATCCAGCACGCGGCCACCCAGCTGAGTGGAGACGCCCTGGGCCATGAGGGGGGCCGCTGCCACCAGCAGGGCTGCGAGGGATGAGGTGCTCAGGTGCCTTGAACGCATAGGAAGTTCCTCCACTTTCGAGGGTAGCGGCCCGGGGCACCTATTGAAAGGGGACCCGGGGGTTCCGGAACCAAAATCACAGGCTCCTTACCGAATGGTTACAGGGAGGATTCCCGGGCCC
>JAAXXS010000149.1 GCA_013334395.1 Holophagaceae bacterium
TGATTAAGAGTCAGATGCTCTAACCAGCTGAGCTAAGGGACCACGAAGAAACCAGTCTATCAGGGCCGGTCGGGAACACAAGAGTCGGTTCGGCACCGGGTCTCAGGGGTGGGCGGCGCTGCCGGGGGCGGTTCTGGCTCAGAGCACCGGCAGCTTCATGGCGTCACGCACGTCGGCCATGGTCTCGGCGGCCACAGCCCGGGCGCGGGCGCTGCCGTCCCGCAGCACCGCCTCGATGTCGCCGGGGTGGCCCAGGTGGCTCTCGATCTTCTCGCGGACGGGCTCGATGCGGCGGGTGAGGGCCTCCGCCACGCGCTTCTTGCAGTCGAAGCAGCCGATGCCGGCCTGGCGGCACTCGCTGGCCACCAGCGACACCGTCTCGGCGTCGCTGAAGAGCTTGTGGAACTCGAAGACCGGGCAGATCTCGGGGTTGCCGGGATCGGTGCGCCGCAGCCGCGCGGGATCCGAGGCCATCTGGCGGGTGCACTTCTCCAGGATTGCCGCCGGATTGTCCCGCAGGTAGATGCAATTCCCATAGCTCTTGGACATCTTGCGGCCGTCCAGGCCCGGCACCTTGGCGGCCTTGGTGAGCACGGCCTCGGGCTCGGGGAACACCTCCCGCTTGAAGAGGAAGTTGAAGCGCCGCACCACCTCGCGGGCCAGCTCCAGGTGGAAGAGCTGGTCCTCGCCCACGGGCACCTTGTGGGCCTTGTAGATGATGATGTCGGCGGTCTGCAGCAGGGGGTAGCCCAGGAAGCCGTAGCTGCCCAGATCCGCCACGGCGTTCTGCAGCTTCTCCTTGTAGGTGGGCACGCGCTCCAGCCAGGAGAGCGGCGTCACCATAGAGAGCAGCAGGTGCAGTTCGGCGTGCTCCTTCACCAGGCTCTGCACGAACAGCGTGGCCCGGTCGGGATCCAGCCCCGCGGCCAGGAAGGTGGCCGTCAGCTCCAGGGTGGCGGGCCAGATCTCTTCCACGTTCTCGTATTTCGAGGTCAGGGCGTGCCAGTCCGCGATCATGTAGAAGGCTTCGCCCTCGCCCTGCAGGCGGGTGAAGTTCTCCAGGGCCCCCACCAGGTGGCCGATGTGCTGGGAGCCCGAGGGCTGGATGCCGGATAGGACGCGACTCATAAGGTTCAGACTCCGAGAAAGAGATGGGCGATGGCTTCGACACCCGAGAGGATCACACCGAAGACGGGACCGATGACGTAGCCCAACAGGCCGGTGAGCGCGAGCACGAGCAGCGCGCCGCCCATCCAGGGCTGGACGCGGTCGTACTTGGGCAGCCACTGCCAGGGCAGCAGGCCGCGCACGATCCCCGAGCCGTCCAGGGGCCCCAGGGGCAGCAGGTTGAACAGGGCCAGGCCGATGTTGATGAGCACCAGCTTGCCCGAGAGGGCCAGGCCCAGGGTCATTCCCGTGCTCAGCTGCAGGGCCTGGAGCATCTCCACCTTGCGGGCCAGCAGGGCGTGGGCGAAGAGGCGGAACTCCAGGATCTTCGGCACTCCGGAGAGCTTCACCAGCACGATGAGCAAGGCCAGGAAGATGCCGGCCAGCACCAGGTTTGAGGTGGGACCTGCGGCGGCCACCAGGGCCATGCCCCCCCGCTGGGTGAAGCGGCGGGTGAGGTTCCGGGGATCCACGGGCACGGGCTTGGCCCAGCCGATGAAGGGGAAGCCCGTGGCCATGCCCAGCAGCGGGAAGACGAAAGTACCCAGGGGATCCATGTGGGCCAGGGGGTTCAGGGTCAGCCGCCCCAGCCGCGCCGCGGTGTCATCCCCCAGCTCGTGGGCCGCTCCGGCATGGCTCGCCTCGTGCACGCTGAGGCTGAACAGCAGGGCCACATAGCTGACGAGGATGGTTGGTATGGAAAGGCTGTCGAACACCCGGACTCCAGCAATCCTCCAGTCTACAGGGCCGGGGCCGATGACTGGGGTATGGCCTGCGTCGGCAGCGCTGGAGTACGGCCTGCCCCGCCCTGGAGTTCCCATGCATCTCAAAGCAAACTCGCCCCATGCCGTCGAGGCCGGCCCGACCCTCATCGGGTTCAACCTCGTCAACGGCAAGGAGGTCGAGGGGGACCTGGCCCTGATCCTGTCCAAGTCCCCGGTGGACAGCCGGGACCTGGTGGGCATGTTCCCGGACAGCGGCGACAAGGACGTAGCCCGGGCCGCCAAGGCCGCGGCCGAGACCTTCCAGACCTGGTCCCGCACCCCGGCGGCCGAGCGCGGGGAGGTGGTGCTCCGCGCCGCCGCGATCCTGGCGACCCACCGGGGCAAGCTGGCCCGCCTCCTCACCCGGGAAGTGGGCCTGACGGCCCGGGAAGCCCAGGCCGAGGTGCAGGAGGCCCTGGAGGCCTGCAGGCACTTCGGCACCCAGGAGCCGCCCCGGGGCCAGGAGCTGCCCTCGGGGCTCCAGGCCCACCCCCGCCCCGTGGGTGTGTGCGGCATCCTCGCCACGGGCGCGTCCCCGCTGGCGGCGCCGCTGCGCAAGCTCCTGCCCGCCCTCCTCGGCGGCAACACGGTGGTGTGGAAGCCCAGCGACAACGCGCCCGCCGCCGCCTACCTGCTGATGCGCGCCCTCATGGAGGCGGGCCTTCCCCCGGGCGTGGTGAACACCATCAACGGCCGGGGCCGGGCCGGCTGCGGTCGGCACTTCCTGGCGGGCATCGAGAAGGGCCTGTTCCAGGGCTTCGGCTTTGTGGGCTCCCGGGTGCTCGGCCGGATCGTGGGCGAGCTGTGCGGCCGCCACCTGATCACCCCGAGCCTCGACCTGGTGGGCAAGGGCGCCATGGTGGTGCTGCCGGACGCGGACCTGGAGCTCGCCGTGGCGGACGCCCTCGCGGGTGCCTTCGGCCAGGCGGGCCAGCGGCCCGTGGGCCTGGGCAACCTGCTGCTGCATGAGGCCGTCGCACCCGCCTTCCGCGAGAGGTTCCTGGCGGGCCTGGCGACCCTGCCCCAGGGCAATCCGCTCTCCCATCCCGAGGTAGCCTTTGGCCCGCTGATCAATGCCCGCACAGCCAAGGCCTTCGCCGAGCACTGGGAGGCCGGCTGCCTGGAGGGCGCCGCGCTGCTGACCGGCGGCGAGACCTGGACCGAGGCCAACCGCACGGCCCAGGTGCAGGGTGAGATCGCCCACGGCGCCTACCCCCAGCCCTGTGTCTGGGACGGCGTCACGCCTGCCATGGCCCTGTTCCAGAATCCGATTGCCGGCCCCTCCGTGAACCTCTGCCCCTTCTCCGAGCTGGAGCAGGCCCTCACCTGGACCCGCACCGCCCCCTGCGGCTTCGCGGTGAGTCTCTATACCCAGGACCGGGCGCAGGTCCAGCAGTTCACCCGGGAGATCCGGGCGGACGTCGCCACCGTCAACCGTCCCGCCGACGCCGCCGAGGCCCGCCTGCCCTTCGCCGGCCAGGGCACCCATCCCGGCGCCCGCCCCGCCGCCGACGGCTTCCTGCGCTGGCAGACCCACTGCGAAGCCGCCTTCGCCGACCTGCCCCCCGAGCAGCCGATCGTCCCCGGCCCCGCCCTCAGCACCGACTGGGACAGCCTCTGAGGCTTCGGTGATGCACGGAGGGAAAGATCAATAGCATTCGGCCACCGATGAACACCGATAAAAGCTGATAAACACCGATAAGGACACCTGCCGGACATCGGTGCCCGGGTTGGGATGCGGGAGCTCCAACGCGATGACGCACAGGGGACCCGACGCACCTCGCATGGGCCCTCCGGAAGCGGCTTCCGACTGCGCCGGAAGTCATCCAGGGGCGCAATCACCGGCTCTGAATTTTTTCATAATTTTCTTTATCAGCTTTCCATCAGCAGTTATCGGTGTTCATCGGTGGCCAGTTTTTTTCAGTTGTTCCTTTTTTTGAAAAGTAGGCTGCGGACTCGCCTCAGCCTTCCTGCGAGGCATCCAGGTCCGCCATGGCCTGGGGGAGGCTGCCCGCGGGCTGGCCGAGAGCGAGGCGCAGCAGGAACTCGGTGTTGCCTTCGCCGCCCTTGATGGGGCTCACGGCCAGGGCCTGCGGGGCCAGGGGCGTCGCCTCGAAGAACTTCCAGATCTCAAGCACCACGCGCCGGTGGACGGCGGGGTCGCGCACGATGCCTCCGGCGCCCACGTCGTCGCGGCCCGCCTCGAACTGGGGTTTCACCAGCAGCACCGCCTGGGCCCCGGGCTTGAGGCTGGGCAGCACGGGCGGGATGGCCAGGCGCAGGGAGATGAAGCTCAGGTCCGCCACCAGCAGGTCGCAGCGCTCGGGGATGGTGGCGGGGTCCCAGGTGCGGAGGTTCACCTGCTCCATCGAGACCACCCGGGGGTCGCTGCGCAGCTTCCAGTGCAGCTGGTTGGTGCCCACATCCACGGCGTAGATCCGGACCGCGCCGCGCTGCAGCAGGCAGTCCGAGAACCCGCCGGTGCTGGCGCCGGCGTCGAAGCACACCAGGCCCGCGGGGTCGATGGCCCAGCGGTCCAGGGCCCCGGCCAGCTTCAGGCCGCCGCGGCTGACGTAGGGCAGCCCCTCGCCGCGCAGGCGGATGGGCGCGGCCTCCTCCACGGCGGTACCGGCCTTGGTCACGGGCCGGTCGTCCACCAGCACGTCGCCCGCGAGGATGCGGGCCTGGGCCCGGGCCCGGGTCTCGCAGAGGCCCCGCTGCACCAGCAGGAGATCCAGGCGCAACTTAGCCACGGGCGGCCCGCTTCTGGCGCTGGATTTCCTGGCGGTAGACGCCGACGTTCCTGTTGTGGTCCCGCAGGCTGGGCGCGAAGCTGTGGCCGCCCCGACCCGTGGCCACGAAGTAGAGGTCCTTGCCGGTCAGCGGAGCCTTGGCGGCCTCCAGGGCCGTGGCGCCGGGGATGGCGATGGGCGTGGGCGGCAGGCCCGCCACCGCATACGTGTTGAAGCGATGGGGCCGCCGGATGTCCACCTGCAGCGGGGCCGTGAAGCGCAGGTCGCCGCTGGCCCAGCGGGCGTAGAGGCTGGTGGGATCGCACTGCAGGCGCATGCCCAGGTCGAGACGCTTCTTGTAGACCCCCGCCACCCGGGGCTGCTCCTCGGCCAGCTTGGTCTCCTTCTCCACCAGGCTCGCCAGGATCAGCGTCTCGTAGGGCGGCAGGACTCCGCCTTCAAGTTGCGGGCGGATCTGGTCCCGGAAGGCCTCCACCAGGAGCAGCATGACCTCCTCGGGCTCCATGGCGTGGTGCAGGCGGTAGGTGGCCGGGGCCACCAGCCCCTCAAGGTTCTCGGCCTTTTCAAAACCGGCGGTCTTCACGAGCCGCGGGCTCTTCCAGAGGGTCCAGAAGACCTCCTCGGGCACGAAGTCCTTGAGGCGACGCTGCAGGGACCAGGCGTGGGCGCCCTCGGGGATGGCCACGAGCGTGAAGTGGATGTCCGCCCGCCGCAGCTTGCCCGCCACATCGGCGAGGCTGGCCTGGGGCCGGAAGGTGTACTCGCCACGGATGAGCTGCAGCTTCCGGGCCCGCGCCCAGAGCCGGAAGAGCGAGGCGGAGCGGATCACGCCCTCGCGCTCCAGCTGGTCGGCCACCTGCTTGATGGTGGTGCCCTTCCGCACCAGGACCGTGGCCTCCTGCTGCAGGGGACCCTGCCGCTTCCAGGTCCACCAGGCCCCCAGGGTCGGCAGGAGAGCCAGCAGCAGGATGGCCACGAAGAGCCGGAGGGAGAGGACATGACGCGCCATGCCTCCAGAATGCCGTGAGCGCGGAGATCCAGCCACCGGAGTCCTTGGGGCGCTGGCTTCGTGGCTTTACAGGCTGTCAACAGCGGCAGAGGGAAATGCACTCGATGGCCGGGGCTTTGCCGGGGCAGCCCGGGAGCGAGGGGAGTAGGCTGGAACCCGCTGCTGGCCTGGCTTTTCGGGACCCGCTCCCCGGTCCTGGGTGAGCCTGCCCACCGGCTCCGAAGCCCCCCGCGGACGGGCGCGGGTCGGCGTTCCGCGCTGGCGGCCCGGGCCCGGGAAACGCTTATCCTACCGAGACGCCGT
>JAAXXS010000316.1 GCA_013334395.1 Holophagaceae bacterium
AGCCGGCCGATCTGCTCGAAGGCGCCCCACCAGCGGCCCCGGCTGGGCACGTAGCCCCGGGTGTTCACCACCCGGTGCCAGGGCAGGGGGCTGCCCTCCGGCAGCCCCGAAAGCACCATGCCCACCTGCCGCGGCCGCTGCGGGTAGCCCGCCAGGGCCGCCACCTGCCCGTAGGACGCCAGACGACCCATCGGAATCTGCGCCACCACCGCCAGCACCAGCGTGCAGAAGTCCGGCGGCGGAGCCTCAGGTTCAACGCGCTGGGACATGCAACCTAACTCCACAGATCTTTGGCAGTTTTTGTGTTCTTTGTGGTTAAACCGCTTTTTGCTTTGCTTGCGGAGCCAAGAGGACCTCAAAAAAATGAAAAAATTAACCACAAAGAACACAAAGGGCACAAAGGTGAAAACACTGGACCCTGGCCCTCAAACGGGTTTGCTTCGGTGCCTATGTGGTTGAACCCTTGGTGGGGTTGGCGAGTTCAGGCCTGGACGCCGGGGCGCTGGTCGGCGGGGACGCGGGAGCGGAAGCCGCCTTCGTAGCTGTGCCAGTGACTCAGCTCGGTCTCGGGATAGGCCCAGCACCAGTAGCCGTCGCCCGAATCAAAGTCGACAAGCCAGAGGCCCTTCACCTCGGCCTCCAGATCCTGCATGCTCTGCTGCCAGCTTTGCACCAGGACCTGCAGGCGCTCCCGCAGGTCCTCGGCGCGCGCTTCATCCGATGCGTCTTCGGCCTGGCTCAGCTCTTCGGCGAGCGAGGCCGCCAGGGTGTAGACGGGCTCGGTGGTGGCCATCACCTGCGGCATCAGGGCCCGCGCCTGCTCAAGGGTGAAAATGCGGCCCATGGTGCCTCCGATGCTCCATGATAAACCCATGCGGTTCCTTCCCCTGGTCTCATCCAGTTCCGACCCCGCGCCCTGGGTGTCCCTGGCGCCGCTGATGCTGCAGTGGGACGGGTTCCTGCATGAAGCCTGGCCCAAAAACCTCCGGCAGGGGCTGGCCATCCATGCCGTGTTCCTGCCCGGTGAGGCCCCGGCGGAGGAGGGTCTGGCGGTGCTGCGCCAGGGGCTCGGGGCGGACTTCCTGGTGCTACCCGTGGGCCAGCCAGCCTCCAGGGCCGCCGGCTTCAAGCTGCTCGAGCAGCTCGAGTATCTCCTGGAGGCCACCTCGGGCCGGGGCGTGAAGCTGGCCCTGCGCCTGGAAGCGGGCGCCGAGGCGCCCGTGCTCGACCTGCTGCGCGAGGCCCGGGGGGAGGCTGTGGGCTACTGCTGGTACCCGGGCACGCTGGATGCCGAGCCGCTGGCGGACCGCCTCTGGTGTGGCGTCTGCGAGCCCGGTTCCGACCTGCGCGCCCTGCAGGCGCTGGGCTACCGCTGGGACATGGCCCTGCCCGCCGAGGCCCCGGAGCGCTTCCGGGTCGAAGCGGCGGCCCTGGCAGCCGCGCACCCGCCCGTGCTGTTCCCCGCCGAGATGCCCACCACGGCCCTGGGCCGCCCGGTGGTGCCCGATGACAGCCTGGTCTTCGGCAAGCACTGGGACCGCACCGGAGACCGCCCGTGAGCCCGACCCTGCTGGTGATCGCCGGCGAGGACTCCGGCGACCTGCACGGCGCGGAGCTGCTGCGGGAGCTGAAGGCCCGGCGTCCCGACCTGCGCATCGTGGGTGTGGGCGGGCCGCGCATGACGCCCTACCTCGACCGCAAGCTGGCGGATGTGCAGGACCTCGCCGTGGTGGGCTTCGTCGAAGTCATCCGCCACCTGCCCCGGCTGAACCGGCTGTTCAAGGCCATCCTCGCCGCCGCGCAGGAGGAAGCGATCAGTGACGCCCTCCTCATCGACTACCCGGGCTTCAACCTGCGGCTGGCCA
>JAAXXS010000150.1 GCA_013334395.1 Holophagaceae bacterium
GCGTGGCAGGTCAAGGTTGCGACAGGTAACTTGTTCGACCCAAGAGGGCTGCCCGCAGTTGAGAGACCATGCGTTATCCTCGTCCTGGAGGTTGCCGTGCCCCTGGATGCCCCGACCCCCCTCTTCACGGGGGAGCGCCTGCGAGACCTGATCCTCTGCTACGCGGGGCCCTGGGCCTTCGTGCCCTACATCCGGAACCGGGAGGACAGCGAGCTGCTCTGGCACGCGCGGCAGGGCGTGATCCTGGCCTTCGCCGAGTGCGTGGTGGGCCTGGCCCTCGTCATCGCAGGCCTGTTCCCGATCTTCGGCTGGGTCTTCCTGCGCTTCCTGCTGCCCCTCTGGCTGCTCTGGTGCCTCAGCATGGCCGTCACCAGCGTGCTGCAGGCCTCCAAGGGCAAGCGCCACCGGATCCCGGTCCTGCACCAGTTCGTCGAGTACCTATAGCCCCTCCGGGGGTTCCACGCTGCGCGCTAGCTGGGTCGGGCGTTCAGCACCAGCATCGCGTCGCCGTAGCTGAAGAACCGGTATCGCTCGCGCACGGCCTCGGCGTAGGCGGCCTGGGCCAGCTTCAGCCCCAGCAGCGCGGAGACCAGGACGAACAGCGTGCTCTCGGGCAGGTGGAAGTTGGTGAGCAGGTGGTCGGCGGTGCGCAGCCGGTAGCCGGGGGTGATGAAGAGGCGGGTCGCGCCCTGGCGCGCCAGGGTGCTGCCATCCCAGGCGCCCTCCAGGGTGCGCAGGGAGGTGGTGCCCACGCAGAGCACGGGACGGGAGCGATCCCTCAGCACGGGCTCCAGGGCCGCGGCGGTGGCCTCGGGCACCTCGAAGCGCTCCTCGTGCATGGCGTGGTCCTCGAGGCGGTCCGCGGTCATGGGGCGGAAGGTGCCGAGGCCCACGTGCAGGCGCACGGGGTGCCAGCCGCAGCCCTGGGCCTGGAGGGTGGCGATGAGCTCGGGCGTGAAGTGCAGGCCTGCTGTGGGCGCCGCCACGGCCTCCCCCTCCCGGGCGGCGAAGACCGTCTGGTAGCGGGTCTCGTCTTCGTCTTCCGCCAGGTGGTCGATGTAGGGCGGCAGGGGCAGGCGGCCGATGCGGTCGATCTCGTCCCAATCGAGGCCGTGGCCGGACTCGACCTGGACCACGCGGAGGCCCTCGGGCAGGGTGTCCAGCACGGTGATCCGGGCCAGGTCGGCGCCGCTGACCGGATCCACCACGGTGGCCGCAGCCCCCGGCTTCAGGCGCGCCCCGGGCTTGACCAGGGCCTCGAAGCGGCCTGGGCCCAGGCTCCGCAGCAGCAGGGCCTCCCCGGCGCCGCCCCCGGCCCGCCGCAGGAAGAGGCGGGCGTGGCGGACGCGCACATCGTTGGGCACACAGAGGCTGCCGGCGGGGATCAGCTCGGGCAGGTCGCGGATGGTGCGGTGGGACCAGCCGCCGCTGCGCGCGTCCACCACCAGCAGGCGGGCGCCGTCCCGGTCCGGCGCGGGGTGCTGCGCGATGAGTTCCGGCGGCAGGTCAAAGTGGAAGTCGGTACGTCTCATGGAGCGACGGTCATCCTTCCGTGAACTGCAGCTTGTGCAGCCGGGCGTACTCGCCATCCCTGGCCAGGAGCTCCTCGTGGGTGCCGACCTCGACGATGCGCCCCTGCTTCATGGCGCAGATGCGCGTGGCCCGCTGGATGGTGCTGAGCCGGTGGGCGATGACCAGGGTGGTGCGGTTCCGCATGAGGGTCTCGAGGGCGTCCTGCACCGCGCGCTCGCTCTCGGTGTCCAGGGCGCTGGTGGCCTCGTCCAGGATCAGGATCGGCGGGTCCTGGAGCAGGGCGCGGGCGATGGCCAGACGCTGGCGCTGGCCGCCGCTGAGGCTGGAGCCGGTCTCAGCCAGGGGCGTGTCGTAGCCCTTGGGCAGCGCCATGATGAAGTCGTGGGCGTGGGCCTGCTGCGCGGCGGCGATCACGGCCTCGCAGCTGGCCTGCAGGCCGTAGGCGATGTTGTCGTGCACCGTGTCCATGAAGAGCAGGGTCTCCTGGGTGACGATGCCGATGGTCTTCCGCAGCTCCCGGGGGTTGAAGTCCCGGAGGTCGATGCCGTCGAGGGTGATGCGCCCGGAGGTGGGATCGAAGAAGCGGGGCACCAGGTTCACCAGGGTGGTCTTGCCGCCCCCGCTGCCGCCCACCAGGGCCACGGTCTCTCCGGCGCGCACGTCCAGGTCGATGCCGCTGAGCACCGCGTGCTTGCCGTCATAGGTGAACGAGACACCCTCGAAGCGCAGCAGGCCTGGGCGGGCGGGCATGGGCGTCGGGTTCGGGTTCTCGGGCAGCTCCGGCTGCCGGTCCAGCATGGTGTAGACGCGGTCCAGGCTGGCCGAGGCCACCTGGATCTCGTTGTTGAGCTTGGTGAGTCGCCGGAGCGGGTCGTAGAGGGCGTAGATGCCCAGGATGTAGGCGAGGAAGTTCTCGGTGGTCAGGGTGCCGGACTTGAAGCGGCCCGAGGCGTAGGCGGCCAGGCTTGCGAGCAGCAGGCCCCCCACCAGCTCCATGATCGGCGTAGACAGGGCCGAGGCCCGGGCGCTCTTCATGCCCAGGCGGAAGAGCTCCTGGTTCTGGACCTGGAAGCGGCCCACCTCGTAGGACTCCCGGGCGAAGGCCTGGACCACACGGATGTTGCTGAAGACTTCCTTGAGGCGCTGGAGCAGGCGGCTGGAGGCCTCCTGGTTCCGGTGGTTCACGCTGCGGATGCGCTGGCTGAGCCGCTTCACCGGATAGACCACCAGGGGGCCAGCCAGGAACAGGGTGAGGCTCAGCTGCCAGTCCATGTAGAGGACGGTCGCCAGCATGGTGACCGCCACGCAGACCTCGCGAACGGCCTCGGCCAGCTGGTTGCTGGCGATGCCCTGCACGGCGCCCACATCGCTGATGCTGCGGGTGATCAGTTCGCCCACCGGGTGTTTCTGGAAGAAGGCGGGCTCCTGGGACAGGAAGTGGGCGAAGAGCCGCTCGCGGAGGGCCTGGGTGGCCCGGATGCCGCTGCGGACCATGAGCAGGGTGCCGGAATAGGTGAACAGCCCCTTCAAGGTGAAGAGGGAGACTAGTACCAACGGCACCAGCAGGCCGCTGCTGCGCAGGACCGAGGCCTCGGGCAGGCGGGAGAGCGCCCAGGCGCGCAGGTGCTCCAGCTGGACGAAGAGGCCCTGCTGCCCGGCGGGCAGGACATGGACCTTGCCGTCATCGAAGACGAACTTGATGGAGGCGATCAGCGCCCCCTGGCACAGCCCGGCCATGAGCAGCAGCAGCGAGGCCCCCGCGATGGTGGGCGCGTGGGTGCGGAGGTGGTCTCTGAAGAAGCGCAGGAGTTGGGACATGTCCAACTCCAGCTTAGAGCCTCTTCGTGGCTTCCGGCTATTCGACCGTCACCGTCACGGTGCTCTTGGTGTCGTCCAGGCTGAACAGCTCGGTCCCCTTGGGGGCGTTCAGCGCCTGGTCCATGATCCGGTCGAGGTCAACGCCCTTGCCCTTGGCCTGGCGCAGCTGCTCGTCCGAGAGGTAGCCGCCCACAGCCCGGGCCAGGCCCAGGGCCAGGCGCACCGTGAGGACCTCGGGCTTGGTCCGCTCCTTGATGCGCACCACCAGGAAGCGGCCCTGGGCGGGGCCGGCGGCCTGGGGCTGGGCGCCCATGGCGAGGAGAGCCAGGCGGCAGGCCTCGGAGGAGAGGTTGGCGTTCAGCCCCGCCTGCAGCACCGGCACGGCCCGGCTGTCCCGGCGCTTGGCGAGCTGCAGGGCGGCGGCGATGCGGACCTCCTCGCGCTCGTCCGCGAGGGCGCTGACCAGTCCGGGGGTCGCGGCGGGGTTGTCCCACTGGCGGATGCCCCAGCACCGCACGCGGTTCAGCCGGGCCTCCTTGCCGAGCATGCGCTGGTCGGGGTGCCGGGCCAGGAACTCCGTGTAGGCGTCGATGGCCTCGTCCCAGCGCCGATCCTGCTCCAGGCTGGCGGCCAGCCAGTAGCGCGCGTCGGCAGCCCGGGAGGAGGCGGGAAACTCGCGGAGCAAGGTCCGGTAGGCCTGGGCCGCCTCGTACCAGCGCTGGGCATAGCGCAGATCGCGGCCCTGGAGAAACAGGTTCTCCGCGTGGTTCTCGGGGGCGGCGACGAGGGCGGGCTCGGGCGCAGCGATCTCGACCACGGCCGGAACCACCAGCAGGAAGGCTGGGATCATGCGCCGTCTCCCCGGAGGCGGCGTTCCATGCGCTCGGACTCGGTCTCGAGGTTGTGGGTCGCGGCCCACTGGCGCAGGGCCTGGGCCCGTTCCACCGGCAGGCAGTTGTCTTCGAAGGCGACCTCGGAGAGCCAGGCATGGAGACTGGCGCGGATCACTTCCGCTTCCTGGATGGGGGCGCCCTGGGCGGCGAGCTGGTGGCTGGCCTCGAGCAGCGCCACGGCCATCTCGCGCTCCTGGCGGCGGTCCTCCTCACCCTTCAGGCACAGGTTCGGGTTCTGCTCGAAGTCCTGGAGGAGGGTGGTGCTCTGCTGGAAGAAGGCGATCCAGGCGCGGTCCTGAGTCCGCTTCTGGGCCAGTGATTCCAGGCGGGCGGTGTCCCGGGCCAGGGCCCGGATGGACTGGATCCGCTGGACGGTGAAGGCGGCGGGGATGAGGGCGACCAGCAGGACGGCGGCGGCGGCGAGACTCCAGGAGCCGGTCCAGCGGGCCCGCGGTGCAGGCGCCAGGTCGGCGGCCAGCTCGGTGCCGTGACAGGTCAGGGCCAGGTGGAGCTCCAGCAGGTTTGCCAGCTCCGCCTGGGCCGCAGGATCCTCGGGCCAGAGCTCGGGCTGCTCGAGGAGCTCGAAGAGCCGGGCCTCGTCCAGGGGGCTGGATTCGGAGCGCTGGGGGTCGAAGGGGGCGGTCATGGCTGAGGTCCAAGGTTCTTGCGGAGTTTCTGGAGGCTCTGGAACAGGGTGGCTTTCACGGTCCCCTCGGCGCACCCGAGCTCCTGGGCAATCCGTTTCACGGGATGCTCGTGCACGTAGTAGGCGGTCACCATGGCCCGCTGGCGGGGGGTCAGGCCCTCCAGGGCTCCTCGCAGAGCCTGCAGTCGCCGACTTTGGTCCACGGATTCCCAGGGTGAGGCTTGGTGGGGATCAGGTGCGTCAAAGGTCTCGGGAGGGGATACCTCTCGTCCTCTTCTACGCAGGTGGTCCGTCGCCGCATTAGCCGCCAATGTAAAAAGCCAGGCAGCCACCGGCCGACCTTCTTCAAATCGTTGACAATGCTGGAGGCACTTGAGAAAAACCTCCTGGGCCAGCTCCTGAACGACCCCGGCCTCGCCCTGCAGCCGCCGGTGCAGGAAGGCGAAGAGGGGGCGTTCGAACCGGGCCATGAGGTGGGCGAGGGCTTCTTCCCGGCCGGCCTTCAGCTGGGCCATCCAGTATTCGGGGGTGGGGTCTTCCGGCGCCGTGAGGCCGCCGCCCGCAGGGAGGGAGAGCGCCGAACTCATGCCTTGGGGCCTCGGTTCAGGGTCGGGAACGTGAGCCCGGACTGGCCCAGCTTCTCCATCACCAGCTTGAGCTGCTCAGTGGTAAGGGTGCAGCGCAGGCCGACCCGCCGCTTCTCCTGCAGCAGCTCCGGGGTCGAGCCGGGCGTGGACTGAACGGCGTTGGCTGCGGCCACCAGGCGCTGAAGCCAGGGTGCCACCTGGTTGACGCCCTCGGGGGTGCCCGCCAGGGCCAGCTCGAAGTGCACAGGCTGGCCCGGCTCGGCTGCCGGCGTGATGCTCCAGAAGAGGGCCTTGACCCCCTGGGGCAGGTCCTTCATGAAGCTGCCTTCGAAGTTCTGGCGCAGGGTTCCCAGCAGGGCCTCCGGCTGGATGAAGCCCTGGAAGGGGGCGCGGGGGCTGATCCACTCTGCCGCCAGCGCCGCGTCCGGCTGGGAGCTGAGGCCCTCCTTGGCGGCCATGCGGGTCAGGGCCTCCAGGGCGCCGATCCAGATCTGGCCCTTCTCGTCGCTGGC
>JAAXXS010000317.1 GCA_013334395.1 Holophagaceae bacterium
CGCCGAGGCTCTTCAGGATGGCCCCGCCCCGGTAGAAGCGGGGGTGCCCGAAGCCCAGCGCGATGCCCAGCAGCAGCAAGGCTGCGGAGGCCAGGGGCAGGGTGGTGCGGCGGCAGATCTCCATGGCGGCCTGAAGCCGCAGTTCCAGGGCCTCGGGAGGCGTGCCGGGCACCCCTCGCGGAGCCCTTAAAAGCCTTAGAAGGGCAGCCGAGCTTTCATAGCGAAGTGGTGTAGGTGGTAGGAGATGAGCCCCGGCTGGAATGCCAAAGCGGAGGACCTGCTTTTCCTGGCTCAGGTGGATGACGCTCCCGTTGCCCGAGGTCTGGTAGAGGGCGCCCTGCAATCCGGCCAGATGGAGCTGGAGCTCCGAGGAACCATCGGTCTTGGCCTCCAGCGCATAGGTCATGGAGGAGGCTGTGAGGTGCTGCACGCCCTGGGGGGTCGATTCCATGATGTGGATCTGCCCATCCTTGGATACCCAGAAGGCTGAATTGGGGGCACTTGGGGGGAACCAGGGCGGGGAACCGGGCCGCAGGAACCGGGCCTTGGCCTCCTCGGCCATCTTCACGCGGATGCTCTGCTGGACCCGGGCAGTGGCGGGGACAAGGAAGTGGGCATTCAGGGTGGCCAGCAGGATCAGCCAGAAAGCCATGCGGATCCAGGGGGCGGTCCAGGTTCGGCGCCCGGCGCCCAAGCCTTGGGCTGCCACCAGCTCCGAGCCTTCCATCAGCTGCTGGGTGCCCAGCAGGCCGCCCAGCACCGCCGCCATTGGCAGGACCAGGCCCAGGTTCTCGGGCAGGGAGGTCAGCAGCAGCGGCACCAGCCAGCGCAGCGGCGCGCCCTGGGAGAAGATCTGCTTTGAGATGGTCACCATCTCCCAAGAGAGGAGAAGGAAACCATAAAAGAAGAGCGCTCCAAGGAAGGGGGTGGCCCAGCGTCGGAGCACGTATCGGGTCAAGATCGAGGGCACGGGGGGTCCTGAATTAGCTTTCGATAATGTATATTATGTAACCTTGATTCTGAACCAATGAAGCGGACCCAGTGATCACAAGACCTTTGCTTCCAAGAGGTCATGGATGTGGAGCACGCCGGCAGGAAGCCCTGCTCGGGTCACAACGAGGAAGGTGATCTTGCGGGCCTCCATGAGGCCAGCCGCTTCCAAGGCCAGGGCCTCCCCGTCCAGGGTGACGGGGTTGCGGGTCATGATCTCGGTGGCGGTCAGTTGCAAGGGGTTGGTCGATTCCCGCTCCGCCCGCTCCAGGGCCCGCCGGATGTCCCCATCGGTGACGACGCCCAGCAACGCAGCGTCCGTCATGACCGTGGTCATGCCCAGCCGGCCGCCGGTCATGGCGCGGAGGACCTCGGTGAGTGAGGCTCCGGGCGGGACCCAAGGCCAGTCTGGGTGCATCAAGGCTTTCACCTTCAAGAGCTTGACGCCCAGACTTCCGGCGGGGTGATTCAAGGCGAAGTGATCCTTGGTGAACCCGCGCCGGGACATCAGGCAGCCCGCCAGGAGGTCCCCCCAGATCAGCTGAAGGGTGGTGCTGGCCATGGGGGCCAGTTCCAGGGGACAGCCCTCCCCCTCGGAGAGCCGGTAGGCGAAGGTCCATTCCGCGGCTTGGCCCAGGCTGCTCTCGGGCCGCGCCGTGATGGCAGCCAGGGGGATGCCGAGGCGGAGGAGACTGGGCAACAGGCGGACCACCTCTTCGCTCTCGCCACTATTGGAGAGGGCCAGCACCGAGTCCTGGGCCGTGACCATGCCCAGATCCCCGTGCAGGGCCTCGGCGGGATGGAGGAAGAAGCTGGGACAGCCGGTGGAGGCCAGCGTCGCCGCGATCTTCTGGGCCACCAGCCCGGACTT
>JAAXXS010000318.1 GCA_013334395.1 Holophagaceae bacterium
TGAAGACCCCCATCCTGCATGGCCTGCTGGCCAACAGCCTGAACCGCATGGTGGTGAACTTCGACTCGGCGCTGAATGGGGATAAAGGGATGGATGTGGAGCTGCAGGACGGGGATGAGATCATCATCCCCCGGTCCACCGAGGCGGCCTACGTGGTGGGTGAGACGGCCAGCCCCTTCGCCACCTACAAGATCCAGGCGGGCATGAAGGTCTCGGACCTCCTACGGATGGCGGGCGGTACCACCCGCAACGCCGATACGTCGCAGATCCGCCTGCTCAAGGCCGATGGCCGGATCCTGGATTCCTGGGTGGAGGGCAAGGCCGTGGAGCCCGGCGACACGGTGCTGGTGCCGCAGCGCATCCGCCGCGACTCGAACTGGCAGGAGAACCTGACGGCGCTGACGCCCATCGCGGTCATGCTGAGCGTGCTGAAGCTGTAGCTGGCTGCCTGGGATACAATGAAAGGCCCTGCACCCGCGGGGCCTTTCTGTCGTGAGTGCCATGATCCTGCGCAAAGAGTACTGGTTCGAAGCCGCCCACTTCATCTACAACCACCCGGGCAAGTGCCGGAACCTGCACGGCCACAGCTACAAGCTCTTCGTGCTGATCGAAGGCACGCCGGACCCCGCCACGGGGATGATCATCGACTTCGACGACCTGTCCAAGGTGGTCACCGAGAAGGTGCTGGCCAAGCTGGACCACCACTTCCTGAACGACCTGATCCCGCTATCCACCGCCGAGAACATCAGCCTGTGGATCTGGGACCAGCTGAAGCCCAGCCTGCCGCAGCTCTGCCAGATCGAAGTCTTTGAAACCACCGACAACTGCGTGATCTACCGGGGGAACTAAGCCGGGAGACTGGAGGGATGATGCGATTCCGGCAGGGATTCCTAGCGGTGTTGGTGGCTGCAGGTACAACTGGCCTAGCACTGCTGCCTCTGGGCTGCAGCGCCCTCAATCCGGCGCTGCGCTATGAGGAGGCGGCGCGGCAATTGCGGTTCTCGCTGGACCGGGTGGAGCCGAAGCTGGAATTGGTCTTCCCGCTGGAGCAGAGCCGATTGCGGCTGCGGCTGGACGTGGGCGTGGACAACCCCACGGACCAGCGCCTGCGCACACGAAAGGTGAGCGGGGACCTACGGCTTAAGGTAAGGGACGAGGAGAACGCCCTTGGCACCGTGACCTTCCCGGAGGGGGCCGACATCGTCGCCAAGGGCCGCAGCACCCTCAAGGTGGAGGTGCTCTTCAGTCAGAAGGACCTGCAGGCGGCTTGGAGCCCTCTCTCCCGGGCTGTGCTCCGCCATGACCCCGCCACTTGGACGATCACCGGCGAGGCCCGCTTCGAGCTGCTGGGCATCGAGTTTGGGGTCCCTTTCCGGGCGCACCGGGAGAGCGGAGACTAAACAGCCTTCGCTCGGTATTTCCCGTGCCCCAGGGGGTGGAGGTTCCTGCGTGATCCTGCATACTGTTGCTGGGTATTGCCATGCCGCCACTTTTGTCCCGATCCTTCCCTAAACCCATTCATTATCAGGAGAACCAATGAGCCTCCCCCATCTCAGGCACACTGGCTACTCCATCGAAGACTGGAAGACATGGGAAGGACGCTGGGAGCTTATCGACGGCATCGCCTACGACATGACCCCAGCCCCGAGCTTCGAGCACCAGCGCACCTCCACGAAGCTTCTGCTTGCCATTGGCAACGCCTTGGAGGAAGCCAAGCGGAAGGCCGGTAGTGGCGAATGCGAGGTGCTCGCCGCACCGCTGGATGTATTCCTGCCCTCCGGGGTGGTGCAGCCGGACCTGGTGGTGGTGTGCGACCCAGCCAAGAAGAGTCTCCGTGGCGTCGAAGGTGCCCCGGATCTCG
>JAAXXS010000151.1 GCA_013334395.1 Holophagaceae bacterium
TGACGCTGACGCTGATCGCCTGGCTGCTGGCCTGGCAGGAAGAGAGCACCCGCCTGCAGTTCCAGCGGGAGGTGCGCGCCGAGGCCGCCTTCCAGGTGGTCAAGCACCGCATGGCCGCCCTGGAGAAGCACCTCCAGGGCAGCGCCGTGTTCCTGGGCCGCTCGCCGCTGCCCTCGCGGGCCGAGTGGCGGGAGTATGTGCTCCGGTCTGACCTGGATCGAGCCTATCCGGGCCTCCAGGGCCTGGGGTTCGCCGAGTGGATCCCCCGGCGGGGCCTGTCCGCCCATGAGGCCCGGGTCCGGGCGGAAGGCCTGCCCGACTACCGGGTCCAGTCCACCGGCCCCCTGTCCCGGGATTCCGCAGGGCTCAGCGCGGTGCTCTACCTGGAGCCGCTGGGTGCCCGGAACCGCCGTGACGTCGGCCTCGACCTGCTCGGGGAACCCCAGCGCCGGGAGGCCATGCTCCGGGCGCGGGACACCGGCCAGGTGGCCATGTCCGGCAAAGTCCGACTGGTCAGCGAGGAGGCGGGCAACGACCAGACCGGGGTCCTGATCTTCGCGCCGGTCTACCGCCTGCAGGCTCCCCTCGACAGCCTGGAGGCCCGCCGCAAGGCCTTCCTGGGGTGGGCCTTCCTCCCCTGCAACGTGCGGCTGCTGCTGGGCGGCATCCTGCAGCAGGAAGTGCGCGACGCGGAGGTGGACCTGATCGATGGCGAACCCGAGGGCATGGACCGGCGCATTTTTGAATCCAGCCGGGAGGCTGCCGAGGCTGCGGGCCAGTCTGGCACCACCCGCAGGCTGGACATGGGCGGCCGGAGCTGGCTCCTGAGCATCCGCCCGAACCAGGTGGGCGCAGCCATCCAGGGGGCGGGACGGCACTGGATGGTGCTGCTGACCGGCAGCCTGATCAGCCTCCTGCTGGCGGCCTTCTTCCTGGCCCTGACCCGCTCCGAGCGCCAGGCCCTGCGGCTGGCCACCGAGCGGAAGGCCCAGCTCCAGGAAGGCCACGACCGGCTGACGGAGCTCTCCCAGCAGCTGAAGGAAGTCATCTGGGGGACGGACGCGGGCACCTGGGTGTGGGACATTCCCTCGGGCCGCATCGCCATCAACGACCGCTGGGCCGAGATCATCGGCCGGACTCTGGAAGAGCTGGCCCCGGCGAACCTCCAGACCTGGGTGGAGCTCGTCCACCCGGAGGACCTGCAGCGCTCCAATGAGCTGCTCGAGCGCTGCTTCCGACGCGAGGACGAGACCTACCAGTGCGAAGCGCGGATGCGCCATCGCGACGGCAGCTGGGTCTGGGTGCTGAACCGAGGCCGGGTGGTGGACTGGTCCGCCGAGGGTCAACCCCTCCGGATGTCGGGCACCCACCAGGACATCACCGCCCGCAAGGAGGCCGAAGAGGCCATCGCCCAGTCCCAGGAGAAGTTCCGGACCGTGGCCGACTACACCTCGGACTGGGAGTATTGGGAGGGCACCGGTCACGAGATCGTGTATATGAGCCCCTCCTGCCAGGCCATCACCGGCCACTCCCGGGAGGCGTTCATCGCCGACCCGGGCCTGCTGCTGCGCCTCGTCCATCCCGAGGACCGGTTCCTGGCCGAGGCCCACCATCACTACCCCAGCGGCATGGAAGATGGCGCCCTGGACTTCCGGATCATCCGCCGGGATGGCGCCGTCCGCTGGATCTCCCACGTCTGCCATCCCGTCCGCGACAGCCACGGGAGCTTCAAGGGGCACCGGGTCAGCAACCGGGACATCACCGCGCGCAAGCAGGCTCTGGAGGACCTCCAGGCCAGCGAGGAACAGCTGCGGGCCATCTTCGAGAACGCCACCCTCGGCATCTTCTGGTCCGATGCGAAGGGCGTGATCCTGCGTTCCAACCCCACCTTCCAGCAGCTCGTCGGCCGGACCGCAGAAGGGTTGTCGGGCGTCCCCTTCGACCAGTTCACCCACCCGTCCCTGCAGACCCGCGACCTGCTGCTGCGCCAGGCCCTGCTTCAGGGAACGTCAGAGCAGCTGCGGACCGAAACCCGCTGGATCCGGGCCGATGGACGGGAAGTCTGGGTCGCCCTCACCGTTCGGCCGGTTCGGGACGCCGAGGGCCGCCTGAAGTTCTACTCGGGCCTCGTGGATGACATCACCGGCAAGAAGCAGGCCCAGGACGAGCTGAAGCGGATCATGCGGGAGCAGGAGATCATCCTGGAGAATGCCAACGTGGGCATCTCCCTGGTGGTGGATCGCCGGCAGATCTGGATCAACCGCTGGATGGGCAAGGTGTTCCAGTATCCCCTCGAGGAACTGGAAGGCCAGGACACCCGGCTGCTCTTCCCTTCCCAGGAGGCCTACGAGCAGGTGGGCCGGGACGCCTACCAGGTGCTCTCCCGGGGCGAGAACTACGAGACCGTGCACAAGCTCGTGCGCCGCGACGGCTCCCCCATCTGGATCCACCTCAACGGCAAGGCCATCGAGCCCCCCGACCTGAGCCGGGGGACGCTGTGGATCCTTTCGGATGCCACCGCCCAGAAGGCGGCTGAGGACGCCCTCCGCGCCGATGAGGCCCGGTTCCGCTCCATGTTCGAGTCCCACAGCGCCGTCATGCTCCTCATCGACCCCCTGGACGGCCGGATCCAGGACGCCAACCCCGCTGCCGCGGCCTTCTACGGCTATGACCGGGAGCGCCTCCAGGCCATGAACATCGCGGACCTGAACACCCTGTCCCCGGAGCAGATCGCCGAGGAGATGCAGCGCTCCAGCGGCATGCAGAAGCGGACCTTCGTGTTCGCCCACCGCCTGGCAAGTGGGGAAATCCGGACCGTGGAGGTGAACTCCTCGCCCACGACCATCCTCGGCCGCCAGGTGCTCTTCAGCATCATCCAGGACATCACGGAGCGGGCCACCCTCGAGGTGGAGATCCGCCTGCGGCAGGCCCTGCTCGAGGAGCTGAACCGCTCCCTGGATGACCGCGTCAACCAGGCCCTGGAGGAGATCCGCACCAAGGACCAGATGCTCATCACCCAGGGCCGCCAGGCTGCCATGGGCGAGATGATCGGCAACATCGCCCACCAGTGGCGGCAGCCTCTGAACGCTCTGGGACTGGTGCTCTCCAATCTCAAGGACGCCTACGTGTTCGGGGAGCTCCAGCCGGAGGTGCTCGACAAGTCCGTGGCGGATGGCACCGCCCTCGTCCAGAAGATGTCCTCCACCATCAACGACTTCAGGAACTTCTTCCGGCCCGAGAAGGAGAAGACGGTCTTCTCGGTCCAGGCGCAGATCCAGCAGGCGGTCAGCCTGGTCTCCGCGGGCTTCCGCAACGCCGCCATCGACCTCCAGATCGACATCCCGCGGGACCTCCAGCTGTTCGGCTTCCCCAATGAGTTCTCCCAGGTGATCCTCAACCTGCTGAGCAACGCCCAGCAGGCCATCCAGCAATCCGGCCAGCGCGCGGGCCTCGTCACTCTCACCACCTCGGAGGCCCACGGCATGGGCTGCCTGAGCGTGCAGGACAACGGCGGGGGGATCCCGGCAGAGATCCGGGACAAGATCTTCGAGCCCTATTTCTCGACCAAGGAACTTGGCACCGGGATCGGACTCTACATGTCAAAGCAGATCATCGAGCGCAATATGGATGGGCGGCTGGAAGGCCACAACAAGGGCGCCGGTGCCGAATTCATCATCCGCCTTCCACTCGCAGGAGGAACCCCATGAGCCGTGACGTCCAGGACATCGAGTTCCTGAAGTCGCTCACCGTGCTTTACGTGGAGGACGACGACCTGGGCCGCGCCCAGACGGAGATGTTCCTCAAGCGCCGGGTCGGCAAGCTGGTCACGGCGGTCAACGGCGCCCAGGGCCTCGAGATCTTCCGCACGCAGCCCATCCAGATGGTGATCACCGACGTGCTCATGCCCGTCATGGACGGTCTGGCCATGGCCGAGGAGATCCGGAAGCTGTCCCCCACCGTGCCCATCATCGTCACCACCGCCTTCGAGCAGACGGACTACCTGCTGAAGTCCATCGAGATCGGGGTCGAGAAGTACGTCGTGAAGCCGATCCGGATCGAGCGGCTCGAGCACGCGCTGCTGGATTGCGCCCACCGCCTGCTCGGCGAGGAGCTGTTCCGGCAGAGGATCTGGCTCGAGACCGAGGCCCAGCGGCTGAAGCACCAGGAGAGCCTCCGGATCCTCACCTCGGGCATCGCCCATGACTTCAACAACCTGCTGCAGGCCATCCTCTCGGCCTTCACCCTGGCCAAGATGAAGCTGCCCCCGGGCAGTGAGGCCCAGCGCAGCCTTGAGATCGCCGATCGCAGCTCGGAGCAGGCCCGGGTCCTGGCCCGACGGCTCTACACGCTCGCCGCGGGCGCCGAGGCCACGGACAACCTGGGGGCCCCGGACAGCGTGATCCAGGAGTCCGTCAGCGCGACCCTCGCCGGGACCCCCACCCAGGCGGAGTTCCACTTCAGCGCCGAGCCCTGCCCCGTCCGCTTCAATGCGACCGGCCTGCGCCAGGTGTTCACCAGCATGGCCATCAACGCCTGCGAGGCCATGCCTGACGGAGGCAGGCTCGTGGTCTCCACGGGACCCCAGGCCCTGGCCGAGCGGGAGGTGATGCCCCTCCCCCCGGGGCGGTATCTGCACATCCAGGTCCAGGACACGGGCTCCGGGATCGCTCCGAAAGACCTCCCGATGATCTTCGAGCCCTACTTCTCCACCAAGGAGCGGGGCAGCCAAAAGGGCATGGGGCTGGGCCTGGCCTTGTGCGACACCCTCATCCGCTCCCAGGGCGGGGCCATCCGCGCCGAGTCTGTCCTCGGGGAAGGCACGACCCTCCACATCTACCTGCCGGAGGTGGTGCCAGAGGCCTGGCCCTTCCGGAGCTAGCCGTCCCGCAGGCAGGCCAGGGCCTCGGCCCGTCCCGCGAGGCTGGGCGCCTTGCCCTGGAAGCTCCGTCCGGAGCCGCCGCCCTTGGCGCTAAGGGCGGCCGCCACGGCCTTGCCCGCCAGCGGCACGTCCAGAATCGAGGCCTCGCCCGCGCTAAGCAGGAAGAGGCCCTGCCCCGCGACCTCGGTGGTGAAGAAGACGGCCTTCGCCGGGGCCAGCGCGAGGACGCCCCGGGCCAGCTTCTGGAGGAACCCCGCGTCCCGGCCCTCCAGGTGGGCCTCCACCAGGGCCTCGGGTCGGGCGGCCAGGCCTGTGGACAGGCACTCCGCCAGCTCGTCCTCGGTGCGGCGCAGCCGCTTCTCCAGGGCCAGCAGCTGCTCGACCCGCGCCTGGAGCGTGGGGACCAGCTCCTCGTCCGGGGCGCCCAGCAGGGCCCGCAGGGCCGCGGTGCGCTGCTCGTGGGCGCCGAGGCGGTGGCGGGTCCGACCCCCGGCCACGTAGAAGAGCCGGGTGCCGCCACGGATGCTCTCGGTGCCCAGCAGCTTCAGGGCCTCGATCTCCCCCGTGTGGCACAGGTGGGTGCCGCCGCAGGTGTTCAGGTCCACCCCCGCGATCTCCACCAGCCGGATGTCGCCCACATGGCCCTCGGGCAGCCCCCGGGACCGGACCTGCTCCCGGGCGTAGCCCTCATGACTCACCCAGCGGGCCCCCACCTCGCGGTGGGCCCGCACCTCGGCGGCCACAGCCTCCTCCAGGCGCTCCAGGGCCGCCGGGGAGATCCCGGGCGTATCCAGCTCGATGTCGCAGACCGAGGCGCCCAGGTGAAAGGCCGTGGTGGCCCACTGGAAGCGGTCCTGGGCCACGGCCGTCAGCAGGTGCTGGCCCGTGTGCTGCTGCATGTGGTCGAAGCGGCGCGCCCAGTCCAGGGCCAGCGAGGCGGGTCCGACCGGCAGCGCCCCCTCGGTGTAGTGCCTGATCTCCCCCTCCTGCTTCTGCACGTCCAGCACCGGCCGCCCGTTCACCGTGCCGAGGTCGCAGGGCTGGCCGCCCCCCTCGGGATAGAAGATCGTGTCCTCCAGCACCA
>JAAXXS010000319.1 GCA_013334395.1 Holophagaceae bacterium
CGAGAGCGTCATCCGCAGCGCCAAGCGCCTCACCTACGACGAGGTGAAGGAGGCCTGCCTGGACCTGTCCCCCCGCAAGCGGGCGGAGCTGGGCGAGCCCCTCTGCGCCCTGCTGGAGGAGGCCCTCGTGGTCTCCCGCCGCCTGACCAAGCTGCGCCTGGGCCGGGGCGCCATGAACCTGGATACCGAGGAAGCGGAGTTCATCTTCGACGAAGAGGGCCGCCCCGTAGACGCCCGCCGCTACCCCCGCCACGACGCCCACCGCATGATCGAGGAGTTCATGCTGCTGGCCAACGAGGCCGTGGCGCGCTTCTTCACCCGGAAGAAGATCCCCTCCATCTACCGCATCCACGACGAGCCCGATCCCCTGAAGCTGGAAGTCTTCGCGGAAGTGGCCCGCACCTTCGGCCTGCTCAAGCCGAAAGAGGTGCCCACGCCCGAGCACCTCAACGCCATGCTCGACAAGATCCGGGGCGGCCCCCTGGAGGCCATGATCAACGTGCTGCTGCTGCGGAGCCTGAAGAAGGCCGAGTACAGCGTGGACAACATCGGGCACTCGGGCCTGGCCCTGCAGGACTACTTGCACTTCACCAGCCCCATCCGTCGCTACCCGGACCTGATCGTGCACCGCGTGCTGCGGCAGGTGCTCCGGGGCCAGCCCCTGCCCGAGAGCCTCCACAGCCACCTGGCCGTGCTGGCCAAGGGCGCCAGCGACTCGGAGCAGAAGGCCACCGAGGCCGAGCGCGAGAACGCCAAGTGGAAGTCCTGCCTGCTCATGAAGGCCCGCCTCGGGCAGCGGTTCCAGGGCCGCATCCAGGGCTACTCCGCCAAGGTGGTGTTCATCACGCTGGAGTCCCCCTTCGTTGAAGTGGGCGTGCCCCTGGCGGCCCTGGGCGGGGACTTCTGGGTGGACGAGCACCGCACCAAGGCCACGGGCCAACGCGGGGCGGTGGTGCTCACCATCGGTGACGCGGTGCAGGTGGAGATCACCGCCGTGGATGAGGACCTGCGCCGCATCAGCGCCTGGGTGCTGGAAGCCAAGTCCCAGGATGCCCATGGCAAGCCCTTCCTGTTCGTGCCGACCCTGGCCGCCCCCGCCCTGCTGAAGGAAGGCGACCTGGAGCCGCCCAAGCGCCGCGGCGGCCAGGAACGCGGCGGCGGCCAGGAGCGCGGCCCCCGGGGCCGACGGGAGGCCGCGCCCAAGGGCCGCCCGCCGAAGAAGGCCCAGGTCAGCGGCCGGAAGGCTGGCGGTGTCAGCAAAACCCGGGAGGCCAGCCCCAAGCCGCCCAAGGGCTCTGTCCGAGGCACCGGCAAGCGGAAGGGCCGGTGATCGTTCCCCCGGCGCCCTCCCGGTGCCTCGGGGTGGACCCGGGGTCCCTGGCCTGCGGCTGGGCCGTGGTGGAGCGCTGCGGCTCCCGCCTGACCCTGGTGGAGGCCGGCGTCATCCGGAGTCCCCGGGGCGCCGACTTCGACCAGCGCATCCACGGCATCCACCTGCGCCTCGCCGAGGCCATCGCGGCCCACGCGCCGGGGTTCATGGCCGTGGAGTCGCCCTTCGTGGAGAAGAACGCCGCCACGGCCCTGAAGCTGGGCCAGATCCGCGGCGGCATCCTGCTGACGGCGGCCCTGCACGGCCTGCCCGTGGGAGACTACAACCCCATGCAGGTGAAGAAGGCCGTCAGCGGCTACGGCTGGGCGGACAAGACCCAGGTGGGAAAGATGGTGATGACCCTCCTGAACCTGAAGGAGCCTCTGGCCGCCGACGCGGCGGATGCGGCGGCCGTGGCCATCGGCCACCTGCTGGCCACGCGCACCTTTGTTGCGACCCCGCCCAGGCCCCCTGCCAGGCCATCGA
>JAAXXS010000152.1 GCA_013334395.1 Holophagaceae bacterium
CCCGCCCTGAGGGGCGGGCCTTCTGCTGCCGGCGCGGGGTTTTGGGCTGCAAATTGGGCCGGTGTCTGGTCATTGATAGCGCTGTGCGGCCTGTGATGGTTGTAGTCGTAGCGCCAGGCCGCCAGCTTGGCTCTGACCTCAGGCATCGATCGGAATATCTCTGTGTTCAAGCACTCGTCCCTGAGCCTCCCGTTGAAGCTCTCGATGAAGGCGTTCTCTGTGGGCTTTCCTGGCCGGATGAAGGCCAGTTGCACTGCCCTTGAGTCTGCCCAGGCGTCCATCACCTTCCCGGCGAACTCGCTGCCGTTGTCCACTGTTATAGAGGTTGGCTTGCCGCGCTCTCGAACGGCCATGTCCAGGGCCTCGGCCACATCGCTGCCATTCAGCCGGGGCTTGCCCCGGATGGCCACGCATTCCCTGGTGAACTGGTCCACCACTGTTAGGATCCGGAAGGATCGCCCATCCTCTAGGCGCGCTGCCACGAAGTCCATGCTCCACCTCTGATTTGGGGCCTTGGCTGACTCCACGACCAGCGGCCTTCTCCGAGCAATTTTCTTCCGCAGCTTAGTCCGAATCATCAGACCTTCCTCCTTGTAGATCCGATAGACCCGTTTCGTGTTCACCATCCAGCCTTCCCGCCTCAGCAGCACCGTCAAGCGCCGGTAGCCGAAGCGAACCCGGGCTGCAGCCAATTCCTTCAGGCGCATTCGCAGAGGGATCTGGGGATCCCGCCGATGCTTGTATCGGAGGCTTGGCCGACAAATGCCCATGAGGCCGCAGGCTTATCGTTCGCTGTAGCCAAAACCCAGACGGACCCAGGCCACCAGCGAACGCCGCACTGCGGCCTTTAGACTTTTTTTGAAAGCACTTCCTGGAGGATGTGTTTGTCCAGGCTCAGGTCGGCCACCAGGCGCTTCAACCGGTTGTTCTCGTCTCGAAGCTGCCTCAGTTCCCGCAGTTCGGAGACCCCAAGTCCCCCGTAGGCGGCTTTCCACCGGTAGAAGGTCTGCTCGCTGACCCCGAGTTTTCGGCAAACCTCGGGCACCTTGGCCCCGTTCTCCACCTGCCTCAACGCGAAGACTATCTGTTCCTCGCTATGTCCCTTCCTTGGCATCTCTGCCTCCTTGGCTGGGCTCCCTCTAGGATGCCCTCCAAGGCCCGAAATTCACATAATCCCTGGTCTGGTTTTTGGGTTTTGGGTCAGTCTCGGACGCCCGGCGCCTGAAGCATCTGGAGATTGAGAATGCCAAGCTCCTGCGGATGCTGGGACAGCGGGACGTTGACATCGAGGCCCTGAGGTTCCTCCTACGAAAAAAATTCTGAGGCCCGCCGACCTCCGGAAAGCCGTGCTGTCGTTGCGGTGGGTCTTCCGGCTGAGCGAAAGGCGGGCTTGCCAGGTAGTGGACATGCCGAGGTGCACTTGCCGGTATCGAAGCCGCCGCAAGGAGGTCCCTGGGCTGCGGAAGCGGCTCCTGGAATTGGCGGCAGAGCGGAAGCGGTTCGGATCTCCAAGGCTCTATCTGCTGCTGAGGCGGGAGGGGTTCATGGTCAATCACAAGCGGGTGGAGCGGCTCTACAACGAGGAGGGCCTCTGGGTGAGAAAGCGCACCCGGAAGCGGGTGAAGGGTGCCCCGCGCCAGGCACTCCAACCACCCGTGCGCCCGAATCAGCAATGGGCGATGGACTTCGTGTCGGATGCCCTGGCCGAAGGCAGGGCCATCCGGACGCTGAACGTGGTGGACGTGTTCACCCGAGAGGGACTGGCCATCGAGGTGGATTTCAGCGTGCCGAGCCTGAGGGTTGTGCGGGTGCTGGAGGACCTGATTCGACGCCGGGGGATCCCCGAGGTGGTGGTGAGCGACAACGGGCCGGAGTTTACATCGAGAGCCTTCGACCAATGGCGACACGGTCGAGGCATCACGTATCACCTGATCAAGCCAGGCAGGCCGATGCAGAACGGAACCTGCGAAAGCTTCGACGGGAGGTTCAGGGACGAATGCCTGAACGAAAATTGGTTCAGGGACCTTGCGGAGGCCAGGCAGGTGGCCCGAGGATGGCTACGTGACTACAACCTGCATCGACCGCACACCTCGCTCGGGGGCCTTCCCCCGGCGGAGTTTGCGCGTCGCTGGGCTGAGCTCCGGTCACCTCCGGCTCCCTCCGCCCAGCCCAGCGACACAACCCCAATCAACCCAGATTCCACACAAAGACCGGGCTAATCATGGGGGGAACGTCAGGCCTCATCCCCGACATGAGCAGCATCGATGAGCGCCCCCTAGATGTCTCTGATTGCTCGGTCCCCTCATTTGGAGGGGGACCTGACCAGAGGCACTTGTAACAACTTCAAGGTGGGCATCCTGGCTGAGCGGACGACCCTGTTCACCGCGTGGCCCAGTTGGATTAAGTCATGGCTGCCTGTGCCACAGATGGCTTCGCGCGGGTCCTCTCGCGGGTCGATCCCAAGATGCTGCGCAGCCTGACCTACGACCAGGGGAAGGAGATGTCGGCCCACGCGTCATTCAGCGGAGAAACCGGCATGATGGTCTATTTCGCGCATCCACACAGCCCCTTGGAGCGCGGGATCAACGAGAACACCAACGGTCTGCTCCGCGATTACTTGCCCAAGGGCTCAGATCTTGGCGTCTACAACCAAGATGACTTCGACACCATCGCTTGGACCCTGAATGTCCGACCGACGAAGTCCCTCGAGTGGAAATGCCCCGCTGAGCTTTCCCTTCCAGAAGGTGCTTTTGATTTCCAGACCTACGGATCAATCCCACCTAGGCCTGTTGCACTTGGGACTTGAAACCGCTACTAGAAAGTAGAAGAGGCCCGATCCGGGCCTCTTCTACTTGTTTGCCTGGTTACTTACGACCGCCGGGGAGGCCTCGGCCGCCGGGGCCGATCGTCGCGGCTGGGGGCGTCGCCTTCGGGCTCATCCACCATGCCCTCGGGCTTGGGGATCAGCGCCTTCCGGCTCAGCTTGATCTTGCCGCTCTTCTCGTCGATGCCGATGCACTTGACCATGATCTCCTGGCCTTCGTTCAACTCGTCGGAGGGGTTGGCGACGCGGTGGTGGGCGATCTCGCTGACGTGCAGCAGGCCGTCCAGGCCGGGCAGGATGGTGATGAAAGCGCCGAACTCGACCACCTTGGCGACCTTGCCCAGGTAGGTCTTTCCAACTTCAGCGGTCTGGATGAGGTCGCCGATCATCTTGAGGGCAACGGCCAGCTTCTCCTGGGTGGGGCCTGCGACCTGGCAGAGGCCGTCGTCGTCGATGTTCACTTCGCAGCCGCTGACCTCGATGATGCCGCGGATGGTGGCGCCGCCCTTGCCGATGACGTCGCGGATCTTCTCCTTGGGGAGCTGGATGCTGTGCATCTGGGGGGCATTGCTGGCGTATTCGGCGCGGGGCATGGCAAGCACCTGGCCCATGAGGTCCAGCAGGTGCAGACGGCCGACCTTGGCCTGGTCGAGGGCCTTGGTGAGGATCTCGGTGGTGATGCCGCCGATCTTGATGTCCATCTGCAGGGCAGTGATGCCCCGCTCGGTGCCAGCGACCTTAAAATCCATGTCGCCGTAGTGGTCTTCCTGGCCGGCGATGTCGGACAGGACCACGAACTTGTCACCGTCACTGACGAGCCCCATGGCCACGCCGGCCACGGGGGCCTTGAGCTTGATGCCGGCATCCATGAGGGCGAGGGTGCCGCCGCAGATGGTAGCCATCGAAGATGAGCCGTTGCTCTCGGTGATGTCAGACACCACGCGCACGGTGTAGGGGTTCTCCTCGGGGGGAGGCAGCACTGCGAAGATGCTGCGCTCGGCTAGCATGCCGTGACCGATCTCGCGCCGTCCGGGCCCGCGGTTGGGCTTGCACTCGCCGACGCTGTAGCCGGGGAAGTTGTAGTGCAGGTAGAACTTCTTGCGGTATTCCTCTTCCAGGCCATCGATGATCTGGGTGTTCTGGATGGTGCCCAGGGTGGCGGTGACCATGGCCTGGGTCTCGCCACGGGTGAAGAGGCAGCTGCCGTGGGCAGAGGGCAGGACGCCGACCTCGATGTTGAGGGGGCGGATCTGGTCGAACTTGCGGCCGTCCAGGCGCACACCCTGCTTGAGGATGGCGTTGCGGAAGAGGGTCTCCTTCAGCTGGTCAAAGCAGGCCACCAGCTCCTTCTTTAGCTCGGGCTTCTCGGCGCAGAACTGGGCAACGGCTTCCTTCTTCAGGACGTCGATGGCCTTGTAGCTCTCGATTTTCACCTTCATGGTCAGCGCCGCGAAGAGCTTCTCGGCGAAGGCGGCGGCGACCTGCTTGTAGAGGTCCTCGTTCCGCACTTCCTTGACGGCGGCGACCTTGGGCTTGCCGACCTTGGCCTGCAGGTCCTGCTGGAGCTTGACCAGGACCTTGATCTGCTCGTGGCCGAAGGCCAGGGCCTTGACCATGTCCGCTTCCTGGACTTCCTTGGCGCCGCACTCAACCATCACCAGGGCGTCGGAGGTGCCGGCCACCAGGAGGTCGATGTCGCTGTCAGCGCGCTGCTCGACGGTGGGGTTCACCACCATCTGGCCATTGACGCGGCCGACGCGGACGCCGCCCACGGGGTTCACGAAGGGGATCTCGCTGATGATCAGGGCCGCGGAGGCACCCACCATGGCGAGGGTCTCGGGGGCGTGCTGGCCGTCATAGCTGAGCACCTGGGCGGTGATCATGGTGTCGCCGTTGTAGCCCTCTTCGAAGAGGGGGCGCAGGGGGCGATCGATGAGACGGCTGGTGAGGGTCTCCTTGGTGGTCTGCTTGCCCTCGCGCTTGAACCAGCCGCCAGGGATCTTGCCGGCGGCCAGAACGGGCTCGCGGTAGTCCACGGTGAGCGGGAAGAAGTCGATGCCTTCCCGGGGGGTGCCGTAGCAGACGGCCACGAGGACCATGGTGTCGCCCTGGCGGACAACGACGGCGCCGTGGGCCTGCTTGGCGATGCGGCCGGTCTCGATGGAGATGGGCGCGTCGCCCAGGTCCACGGACACGGTGGTGGGGTTGAACTGCAGTGCGTTCATGAAGTCTCCGGGGCCCTCGGGCCCTCAGGGGGCTCCCCCGGATCCCGGGCACCGGCCCGGTTCTCCTGCGATCGCTCCATGAAACCCGTCCGCCAAATCCTGAACCAGGAGGGGAGGTGGGCTTCCTGCAGAGGTCGCCGCCGAGGGAGAGCAGATGTAATCGGCCTGATTAGGATACCACAGGCAGAAAACCGGGATGGATTGGGAGGGTCTTGAGGGAATCAATTTGAAAGGAAAGGGCTTATGAATGTCGATGCACTGCCACCCACTGGCCGGCGTGGGCGCTGGCGGCCCTGATGGGTGTGGTCCTTGGTTTGGACCCTTCGGGGTGGGGTGATCTCCCCTACTGGAACAACGGTGCCTTGTCATGGGATGTCTGCATCCTAGGACGATGCATTTCCAAACCACTTGGTCGGTATACCTAAAGACACGCCAGTGCTTTGAATTGCAGGCTTTTTACTTTTTCTTAACCAGGGGACATGCCAGTATTGTTTCTCAACCCGCCGACTCAACCGTTGGTCCATTCTCTGACTCTCTATGTCTATCAACCTTTCAGCGAGGGGCATTTGTCATCCATTTGGGGCCAAGTTGCTATCGGAGGCGCATGGGGCTTAGTTCTGTCCTGGGTGATGATCCGCTGGGTGGCTCCGCTGGGTCTGCTGGATCATCCGGACGGTGGCCGGAAGCACCACACCAAGGCCACACCCAGGACCGGGGGACTGACGCTCTGGATGGGTCTGATTGTGATCCAGGTGGCAGGCTTGGATCCCTTCGGCCTGCATCCTTTGGACTGGTTCGCCCTGCACAGCATGGCGTTCACGGGTCTTCTGGATGACCGCTATAACCTCCGCGCTCGCTACAAGGCTTT
>JAAXXS010000320.1 GCA_013334395.1 Holophagaceae bacterium
GGTTGATCTGCTGGGTGGCCTGGGCGCTGCGCTCGGCGAGCTTGCGCACCTCCTCGGCCACTACGGCGAAGCCCTTGCCCATCTGGCCCGCCTTGGCCGCCTCGATGGCGGCGTTCAGGGACAGCAGATTCGTCTGCCGGGCGATGTCCTGGATGACGGACACGGCGCTGATCATCTGGGAGGTGGCCGCACTGATCTCCTCCATGGCCCTGGCAGTGTCCTGGCCTGTGGTGATGCCGTGCTGGATGGCCTGCTCGGAGTCCTCGGAGTGCCTGCGCGACTGCTCGGCCAGGGCGATGACCTCTTCCAGGCTGGCCAGCAGGGTCTTCATCGCTCCACCCATGGACAGGGCATTGCCCTGGGTGGACTGGGTGTGGGTGTCGAGCTGGCCGGCGGTGTCGGCGAGGGAGGCGGCGGTGGCGGACAGCTGGGTGGAGCCGCTGGCGACGCCTTGGGAATGGAGCCCCAGGCGCTGGAAGAAATGCTGGTAGAACTCCGTGAGGCGGTTGGCCTTCTCGGCGATGCGGCAGAGCTCGTCCAGGCCCTCCGCCGGGAGTCGTCGGGTGAGGTCGCCCTTGCCGCTGGCCAGCTCCTCCATGGCCCGGTCCAGCTCTCCCAGGCGGAGTTGGATGTTCCGGATGGACAGGAGTCCCAGCCCCGCCCCCAGGGCCATGGCCACCAGGGCCACGACGATGGCCAGAGAGATGGCCCTTCCGAAGCTGCGGGTGGCCTGCTCCTTGGCTGCGGCCATGGCCACTTCTTGGGCTCGGACCCGCTCCAGGAGCTGGGTCTTGAGCTCACGCCAGAGGGGCGTGACCTCGGCCTTGGTGAGGGTCGCACCGGCGGCGGGGCTGAGGGCCTTGTCCCGGATGGGCGCCTGGAGGGCCACCAGCCGGGTCCACTTTTCCTGCATGTCCGCCAGGGCCTTCCGCGCCTCGGGGTTCGCACCCACGAGGGCCGGGGCGTTCAGCAGCGTGTCGTTGAACTCCTTCACCGCGGCGTCGTAGTTCTCATAGGCCTTGGTGTTCGCCGGGTCCAGGAGGATGTTGCGCAGGGCCTGGCCAGTCTGGAGGCCAGAGGCGTAGAGCCGGGTGTAGAGCAGCAGTTCCGGGGCTTCGTGGTCTGCGTAGGCGACAAAGGTCGAGCGACCCTGCTGGAGCCCCTGGAGAGCCACCAAGAGGGCTGCGACAAAGAGGAGGCCCGTGACGCCCGTGGCGAAGAAAAGACGGGTGGCGATGGTTTGTGTGTTCTTGAACACAATTCCCTCCGAAGGTGGCTGCGCCTAGCCTCCCCATCGGCAGGTTCATTTCAATCTTAAGTGATGGTTAAATGACTATTAAGTCACAAGAGGCGCTTCTGGCTTCCAGGGTGATTCAACACCACCTGCTTCACCCGCTCGATCCAGGTGGACCGGGCGCCGGGCTCCAGGCGCTCGTGGGGCAGGCCGCGCTCGGCGAGCAGGCGGTCCACCAGCTGGTCCACCGCCTGGGCGAAGAAGGCGTCCGTGTCCCGGATGCCGTCCGGGGCCAGCTGGCCCTCGAAGGGGACTTTGAAGAGCAGGTCGTAGCTCTTCATCCAGTGGTGCATGTAGCGCTCGATGGGCAGCTGGCGGCCGCAGGCGAGCATCAGGTAGGCGTAGTTGTCCAGCACGCTGCGGTCGCAGACCAGCACATCATGCAGGCTGGCCGAGCGGATCTCCTCGGCCATCTGGGTGAGAAAGATCCAGGTCTGGGCCTCCAGCGAGGTCTTCTGGTTGATGGGCAGGGGCGAGAGCCGCGCCACCTCCTTCACGATGTCCACGTGGACGCCCTCCCGCTTGAGGGCTGCGGCCAGCTCATAGCAGA
>JAAXXS010000153.1 GCA_013334395.1 Holophagaceae bacterium
AATTGCACCCGGGCGGCAGCTTGCGTTCCGCCTGGGGCCACACCGTTATGCCACCTTGAGGTTCCTGGCAAAAGGCGGTAGACTTCAGGCTCAATTCGGCCATGGTGTCCCGTCTCGGGTGCCAAGACTGGGTGGGTTCGACCCACCTTTTTTGTTTTTATCCCGGAGTGTCAGTGGATCTGAAGAAAGTGCAGCCTCCTCTCGAGCGCCAGCTGGCCCTGCTGGGCTATGAGCTGGTGCAACTCGAGACCGCCCGCGAGGGCAAGGATGAGGTGCTGCGCCTCTACATCGACCACCTGGACGCCGAGACCAGCCGCCGCAAGGTCACCCTGGACGACTGCAGCGCCGCCCACGAGGGCCTGCTGCTCTGGATCGACGTGGAGTTCCCCGACCTGCGCGAGAAACTCGGCATCGAGGTCAGCAGTCCCGGCATGGAGCGCCCCCTCACCAAGGCGGATCACTACCGCCGCTTCGCCGGCCGGCTCTGCCGCGTGCAGACGGCCGCGCCCATCAACGGACAGAAGCGCTTCAAGGGCTGGATCGGGCCCCTGGAAGGCACCAGCATCACCCTGGAGGAGGACGGCGTCCTGAAGACCGTGCCCCTCGAGGCGATCCAGAAGGCGCGTCTCGCGCCTTTCGACGAGGAAAAGACCCCGCGGCCCAAGCAATTGACCGCCCGTTTCACTGAAGCACCTGATGCCGGCGGCGTAGAGACAAGCGCCGTCGAAGAAGAGGAGGCCTGACATGGCAACGGTAGCAACGACCTTTTTTGACAGCGTGAAGATGATCGCTGCGGAAAAGGGGATCAACGAGGAAGACGTCTTCGCGGCGGTGGAGGAAGCCCTCGCCAAGGCCGCGGACAAGTACTTCAATGCCCAGGACTTCTACGGCAACTTCCAGGCCCAGATGGACCGGGAGACCGGCGAGTTCCACGTCTACGCCCTGAAGCAGGTCGTGGCCGAGGTCGAGGAAGAGGATCTTGAGATCAGCCTGACGGAAGCCCAGCAGCTGAACCCCGATGCCGCCGAGGGCGATACGCTCTGGCTGCCCCAGGACACCAGCCAGCTTGGCCGCATCGCCGCCCAGGCCGCCAAGCAGGTGCTGGTCCAGAAGGTCCGCGAAGCCGAGCGCGAGCGCATCTTCACCGAGTTCGCCGACCGCATCGGCGAGGTGCTGGTGGCCGAGGTCAAGCGCTTCGAGAAGAGCGCCATCATCCTCGAGATCGACCGGGTGGAAGCCATGCTCCGCCGCAGCGAGGCCCTCCGCGGGGACCGCTTCGACAAGGGCCAGCGCATCAAGGTCGTCATCGTCAGTGTCGACCGCAGCGCCAAGGACCCCCAGGTCCAGGTCAGCCGCACCGATCCGCGGCTGCTCATCAAGCTCTTCGAGAACGAGGTGCCCGAGATCCATGACGGCACCGTGGTCATCCGCAACTGCGTCCGGGAAGCCGGGGACCGCGCCAAGGTGGCCGTCCACAGCCTCGATCCCGACGTCGATCCCGTGGGCGCCTGCGTGGGCCTCAAGGGGAGCCGCGTCCAGGCCATCATCCGCGAGCTGAAGAACGAGAAGATCGACATCGTGCGCTACTCCGACGACTCGGCCCAGTTCATCGCCAACGCGCTGAACCCAGCCAAGGCCCTCCGTGTGAACCTGGTGGATCCCGAGGGACGCCGGGTCGAGGTGGTGGTGGATGACGAGCAGCTGAGCGTCGCCATCGGCAAGCGGGGCCAGAACGTGCGCCTCGCCGCCAAGCTGACGGGCTGGAACATCGATGTCCGCAGCGAGACCGACAAGCGCCGCGAAGCTGAGGCCGCCATGGGCCTGGCACTTCCCCAGCCCGTGGCCGAAGCGGTTCCGGAAGAGGCTCCGGCCTCCTCCCTGCTCGACATCATCCAGGTCGACGGCCTGGATGCCAGCCTCGCGGAGCGCCTTGCCGCCGCGGGTTATCCCGACGCCAAATCCCTTTACACTGTGACTGCCGAACAGCTCATGCAGGTGGAAGGTCTGGATCAGGATCTGGCCTTCCGTCTCATCGATGCCGTGCAGGCTCACTTCGGGGAGTAGGCTGTAGTCCTGCAGCCCTTCCCTTATTCCCACCCCCAGGCCGAGGTAGTCCGCTTACATGCTGCGTATCAACCAACTCGCCAAAGAGCTCGGAGTCGCCAATCAGGAGGTCATTGAGGCCTGTGAGAAGCGTCTGGGCCTCCAAGGGAAGAGCCATAGCTCCAACCTCACCGATGACCAGGCGGATCAACTGCGCCGGGGCTTACAGGGCAAGCAGAAGGGGGAATCCGAAGCCCCTCCTCTGGCCCTCCACAAGCCCTCCGCCGCCGTGCGGATCGTCAAGGCCCCCCATGCTCCGGCCAAGGCCGAGCCTGAGCCGCAGCCTGAGCCCCCCCGGCCCACGCCCGCCGTGCTGGTGAAGAAGGCCGAGCCCCGACCCGAGGTCGAGGCGCCCAGGCCCGAGCCAAGCCCCGAGCCCGTGGCCGCCGCGCCCGCGCCGGCCTCCCGGCCCGAGCCTGCTCCTGAAGTCCGGGCCGAGGCCCCTGCCGCGGCGGTGGAAACCGCCCCGGCCAAGCCCACCGTGGCTGCCCCGGAGCCCCAGGAGACCTTCTCCCGCCTGAAGGTGTCTTCCGGCACGCCCGCCCCGGCCCCCCGGGACGACAAGCCCGCCCGCTACATCCAGCTGCCCCCGGCTCGTCCCACGGGTCCCATGGCCCCGCGTCCAGCCCAGCCCCCCGTGGCCGGGACGGCTTCCGCAGCCTCCGCTTCCGGGCCCCGCCCCGAGGCCGGCGCGCGACCCATCGTGCAGCGACCGGGCCAGACCCCGGGCAATGTGCAGCGGTCCGGCATGCCCCAGAAGGAAAAGGCCGTCCTCCAGATGGCCACCAACACAGGCCGCGGCGAAGTCCGCCACGAGCCCCTGCCCCCGACCAACCCCACGCGGCGTCCCTACATCCCGCCCGCCATCACGGAGATGAGGACGGACCAGGGCTACTCCCGCATCAAAATGTCGGATACCCCCGCCCCCACTCCCCGAGTCCAGGAACCCGCCCGCTACATCCAGCTGCCCCAGGCCCGTCCTGTGGGAGGCGTGCGGCCCCAGGGACCTGGCGGACGCCCCGGTGGTCCCGGCGGTCCCAGCCGTCCCGGCATGGGTCCCAGCCGTCCTGGCATGGGGCCCAGCCGTCCAGGCATGGGTCCCAACCGCGGTCCCGGCGGCCCCAGCCGCGGTCCTGGCGGCCCCCGCCCCGGCGGCGCCGGCCGCGGGCCCTCGCTTCCGGCCGCAGGCCCCATTGATCCCAACAGCCAGAAGGGCCCCGGTCGCGGCGCCCACCAGAGTGGCAAGAAGAAGAAGGGCGGCTACGTCCGGAGCAAGGAAGAGGAACTGGACCTCAAGCTGCGCCAGCCCCGCTCCCGCGCCCAGCAGGTCGCCGGCGAATACATCGAGGAAGAGATCGGCATCGTCATGCTGTCCGAAGGCGTGACCGTCAAGGAACTCGCCGAGAAGTGCAGCCGACCCGCCAAGGACGTCGTGGCCAAGCTGCTCCATCGGGGCATCTTCGCCACCATCAACCAGCCCCTCGACACCGAGATGGCCAAGGAGATCGCCCGGGAGTTCGGGTTCCTGGCCGACATCGTCACCTTCGAAGAGGATGTCCAGATCATGGCCGATGAGGCCGGCGAGGTACAGGGCGAGAAGCTGCCCCGGCCCCCCGTCGTCACCATCATGGGTCACGTCGATCACGGCAAGACCTCGCTCCTGGACGCCATCCGCAAGACCAAGGTGGCGGCCGGCGAAGCGGGTGGCATCACGCAGCATGTGGGCGCCTACCACGTGGACGTGAAGGATCCCAACACGGGCCTGATGCGCCAGGTGGTCTTCCTCGACACCCCCGGTCACGAAGCGTTCACCAAGATGCGCGCCCGGGGCGCCAAGGTCACGGACATCGCCGTCCTGGTGGTGGCCGCCGATGACGGCGTCATGCCCCAGACCGTGGAGTCCATCAACCACGCCAAGGCCGCGGACGTGCCCCTCGTGATCGCCATCAACAAGATCGACAAGCCCGGCTCCAACCCGGACAAGGTCCAGCAGGGCCTGCTCCAGTACAGCGTCCAGACCGAGGCCTTCGGCGGCGACGTGCCCGCCGTCCTGGTGAGCGCCAAGACCAAGCAAGGGCTCGACGAGCTGCTCGAAACCCTGCTGCTCGTGGCCGACATGAAGGAACTCAAGGCCGTCTATGACTGTCCCGCAGCCGGGTCCATCATCGAAGGCCGCCTCGATCGCGGCCGGGGCCCTGTGGCCACGGTCCTGGTGCAGCGCGGCACCCTGCGGGCTGGTGACATCTTCGTCGCCGGTGCCACCATGGGCCGCGTCCGCGCCATGTTCGACGACCTGGGCCGCAAGGTCACGGAAGCTGGTCCGTCCAGCGCCGTGCAGATCCTCGGCTTCGAGGAAGTGCCCTCCGCCGGCGACAACTACCAGGTGGTGGAGGACGAGCCCAAGGCCCGGACCATCGTCACCTTCCGCCAGGAGAAGGCCAAGCAGGCCGCGCAGCAGAAGCAGCGCGCCACCCTCGAGACCCTCTTCAGCACCCTCAAGGATGGCCAGGTCAAGGAGCTGCCCCTCATCATCAAGGCTGACACCCAGGGTTCTGTTGAATCCCTCGTGGGCCAGCTGGAGCGGCTCAGCACTGAGAAGGTCCGCGTGCGCATCATCCACAGCGCCGCCGGCACCGTCACCGAGAACGATGTCCTCCTCGCCGAGGCCTCCAAGGCCACCATCATCGGCTTCCATACCAAGGCCGAGAAGAAGACCATGGAGCTGGCGCGCGAGGAAGGCGTGGACCTGCGCTTCCACGACATCATCTACAAGGTGACCGAGGAGATCGAGCAGGCCATGGTCGGCCTCCTGGATGCCACCGACAAGGAGACCATCCACGGCCAGGCGGAAGTTCGCCAGCTCTTCAAGATCGGCCGCGTCGTCATCGCCGGTTCCTTCGTCACCGAGGGCAAGGTCCAGAAGAGCAATAAGGTCCGCGTGAAGCGCGGCGAGGAGACCCTCTTCGAGGGCGCCCTCAAGAGCCTCAAGCGCTTCAAGGAGGATGTCTCCGAGGTGAAGAATGGCCTCGACTGCGGCATCGCCATCGAGGGCTACGACGAGCTCAAGGAAGGCGATGTGCTGGAGTTCTACAGCCGCGAGAAGGTCATCGCCACCAGCCTCAGCTGACGCAACGCACGGTTCCAACCCTGAAAAGGACCCGCTCGCGGGTCCTTTTCATTGAAATTCATTATTGACCTTATGGTTTCTAATTATTGAACTCAGTAATGTAAGTCATTCTTGTGATCCTGGTCATCGCAGCCTGGCACCACACTGGTACCTCTCCAGCCTGCAGGATCCGCCATGGCCACCCCCACGTTCTCGCTCAGCACTCCGACGGGGGCCCAGGCTTCCCGGGATCCCCTGGGACTGAGCCATCTCGACCACCTGCAGCTGACGGGTTCCTTGGAGCGGCTGGAGACCCTCTACCGGCGGCTGGGCTTCGCCCGGATCTCGAGCGGGACTTGGGCCTGGGGTCGCATGGCGCACCTGCGGCAGCAGCGCATGGACGTGCTGCTCTTCGAGGCGGACCCGGAGCACCCCGCCGGCCACTACTTCGAGCAGCATGGCGAAGGGGTCTGTGCCCTCGCCTTCACGGTGGCGGACCTCGACCACGCGCTCACCCAGGCCCAGGCCGCCGGGGCTGTCCTTCGGCTGGAGCCCCAGACCCACGGCACCGAGGGGGGCAGCCTCCGCTTGGCTGCGATCCAGGGCGTGGGCGATGTCTGGAACTACCTCGTGGAGCGACGGGGCAGTCCCGCCAGCTTCTGGCCGGGGCTCACGC
>JAAXXS010000321.1 GCA_013334395.1 Holophagaceae bacterium
GCGGAAGGCGGAGGGATGGCCCGCCGGATAGGCATCGAAGAGGGGAGCCATGAACTCCATGGCCTTGGCTTGGGGCTCGTTGCGCTGGGCCTCGATGCCGGTGGCCTGCTGCTTGACCAGGGTCTCCAGCTCAAGGGCCGGGAACGCGGGCTCCCGCAGGACTTCGGCCACGAGCCGGAGGGTCGTGGCGAGGTTCTCCCGGGGCACGAGGACGCTGGCGGTGGCCGAGGTGGCGGACCCGCTGACCGAGACCTGGGCCCGGAGCTTGTCAAAGGTGTCCGCCAGCTCCTGGCGGGTGTGCTTGGTGGTGCCACGCATGAGCATGGCGCCCGCCATGCCGGGGACGGCCTTGCGGTCCAGGAGATCCTGCTCGCGGCCGAAGCGCAGGGTGAGCTGCACGGAGGCCATGGAGCCCTTGGTCTTCTTGGCCAGCAGGGCGCCCTTAAGTCCGTTGGGGGCGGTGAAGCGCACGGTGCGGGCGTCCACGGTCTCGGGGGTGGCGTCGAAGGCCTCGCCCTGAGTGATGACTTCCTTCCCCTTGTAGTCCTTCACCAGGGCAGCGATGTCCATGTTGCTGGGGACTTCGGCGCGATCCGGCTTCTCGGTGGGGATGTATTGGGCCAGGGTCCGGTTGCTGGGCTTGAGGACTGCCTCGGCCGCGGCCTGGACCTGCTCTGCCTTGGCCGAGAGGGACCAGTCCCGATCCAGGAAGAGGTGGCGCCAGTCGCCGGCGGCCATGCTCTCAGTGAGGGCGACAGCAAGGGTCTTGGTGTCCGAGAAGACCTGGTCCACGGCCTTGCGGACCTTGGCCTGGGCCCGCTCCAGTTCGACGGCGGTGAAGGGCTTGGCCTTGAGGCCCTCCAGTTCCTGCAGTAGCACCTGCTTGGCCTTCTCGGCATCGCCATCCTTGGGCAGCATGGCCCCGAACATCAGGATGCCGGGCTCCAGGCCGCCCTGGGTGAAGGTGAAGACCTGGGCCGCCAGCTTGGTCTCCACCAGGGCCTTGTAGAGGCGTCCGCTGGGGGCGTCCGTGAGGATGGAGCCGGCCAGGTCCAGATAGCTCCGGGAGCCATGAAAACCGGGGGCGACATGGTAGCCGGTGAGCAGGATGGGGGTGCCCCCCACGCGGCGGATGGTGACGCTGCGCTCGCCGTCCTGGGTGGGCTCCAGGGTGTAGGTGGGCTCAAGGACGCGGCTGGGTTTCGGCAGGATGCCGAAGGCCTGGTTGATGCGTGCCAGGGTCTTGGCCTCGTCGAACTTGCCGGCCACGACCAGGATCGCGTTGTCCGGCTGGTAGTACTTCGCGTAAAAGGCGCGGAGGTGATCCACGTTCACCTTCTCGATGTCCGAGCGGGCGCCGATGGTGGACTTGCCATAGTTGTGCCAGTCGAAGGCCACGGACTCGAGCCGCTGGAGAGTGACCCGGAAGGGGTTGTTCTCGCCCTGCTCAAACTCGTTGCGCACCACCGTCATCTCGCCGCTCTTGCCATCCTCGCCCCAGAGGGTCTTGGCGGTGAAGTTGCTGTTCACCATGCGGTCCGCCTCGAGGTCCAGGGCCTTGCCCAGGTTCTCCTCGGTGGCAGGGAAGGAGATGTAGTAGTTGGTGCGGTCCAGGGAGGTGGTGCCGTTGAAATCGCCACCCAGCTCATTCAGCAGCTGTGGCACGTTCGGATGCTTCGGGGTGCCCTTGAAGACCATGTGCTCCAGCAGGTGAGCCATGCCGGTCTCGCCGTAGTGCTCGTGCCGGCTGCCCACCAGGTAGGTGATGTTGGTGGTGACCGTCGCCTTGCTGGGGTCCGGGAAGAGCAGCACCCGGAGGCCGTTGGCCAGGCGGTATTCGG
>JAAXXS010000322.1 GCA_013334395.1 Holophagaceae bacterium
TGGCGCGCGCCGTGGTGCGCCAGCACCTGGAGCACCATCCGGACGTGAGCGTGGCGGCGGAGTGCGCCAATGGGTTCGAGGCCCTGAAGGCCGCGGCCCAGCACCAGCCGGACCTGATCTTCCTGGACATCCAGATGCCCAAGCTGGATGGCTTCGAGGTGCTCGAGCTGCTGGAGGCCGAGGGCAGGCGCCCCGCGGTCATCTTCGTCACGGCCTACGACCAGCACGCCCTGCGGGCCTTCGAGGCCCACGCGGTGGACTACCTGCTCAAGCCCTTCTCGAAGGAGCGCTTCGACGCGGCCCTGGCCAAGGCCCGCCTGCTGGTCGCCGCCCAGCCCGCCGTGCCGCCGCCCCCCGCCGCAGAATTGGCCGCCGCCGCCCGCCAGGGCCGGCCCCTGGAGCGCATCGTGGTGAAGGACGGCCCCAAGGTCACGGTGATCCACCTGGACCGCCTGGACTGGGTGCAAGCACAGGATGACTACGTGCTGCTGCGCACCGAGGGCCGGAACATCCTCAAGCAGCAGACCCTGGCCAGCCTGGAGACCCAGCTGGATCCGGCCCGTTTCATCCGCATCCACCGCAGTTACATCCTGAACCTCGACCGCCTTGTCCGGGTGGAACAGGACACCAAGGAGCACCGCGACGCAGTCCTCCGGGATGGCACGCGCCTGCCCGTCAGTCGCGCCGGATACCAGCGCCTGCGGGAGCTTTGGGAAGACGCCTGAGGCGCCAGGGACCGCCAGGAGAGGAAGCCTGCACTCGCAGGAAAGCGGAGAGGCGGTGGAGGGTCCGGCCTGCTCTTTTCTCCGCACGCTTCCACACCTCAGAGGTGCTCTGCGGACCTATCTCCGTTTCGCTGCGGTTGCAATTTCAGACGCCAACTCCAGCCCACTCCTTGGTATTTACAAGATTCATGGAGTCTGGAGCTGCCGACGAAAGGGTGCCAAGGAAGCGATATGAACCCGATCGGCGGATCACCAAGCACTCGTGAAGGGGTCCTGGCCCCTCCCTTCCGTCCCCCGCAGCGGACCTCGCGCTGGGACAGAGGATGGGCCCTGGGGCTCTGCTGCGTGGGAGTCATCGGGCTCTACCTGACCTCCCTGCATAGCTACCTGCTGTTTCACACCCTGGCCGAGTTGTTCAGCGTGGTAGTGGCCTTCTCCGTCTTCGTGATCGCCTGGAACTCACGGCACTACATCACGAACGGCTATCTCGCCTTCATTGGCAGCGCCTACCTGGCCCTCGGCGTCCTCGACCTGATGCACACGCTGGGCTATGCCGGCATGCCCGTCTTCCCGGGCCATCCCTTCGTGGCGAACCAGCTCTGGATCGCGGCCCGCTACCTGGAGAGCCTGTCCCTGCTGGTGGCCTTCGCCTTCCTGGGCACGGAGCGCCGACCCGATCAGCGGCTCGTGCTTACCGGCTTCGTGCTGGCGACCGGCCTGATCCTCGCCGCGATCTTCTTCTGGCGCATCTTCCCTGTCTGCTTCGTGGCCGGCCAGGGGCAGACCCGGTTCAAGATCCTGAGCGAATACGTGATCATCGCCATCCTTGCGGTGGACACGGGTCTCCTGGTCTACAACCGCGCCCAGTTCAGCCGCAGCACCTACCTCCCCCTGCTTGCCGCCACGCTGCTGGCCATCCTCACGGAAGCCGCCTTCACGCTCTATGTGAGCAACTACGGGCCCTCCAATCTGGTGGGCCACTATCTCAAGGTGTTCAGCTACGCCTGCATCTATGTGGCCATCGTGAAGAATGGGGTGGAGCGGCCCTACGAGCTGATCTTCCACGAGCTGGCGGAGGCCAACGAGCGGCTGACGGTCGAGGTGGCGGCCCAC
>JAAXXS010000154.1 GCA_013334395.1 Holophagaceae bacterium
GCGGCACCCTCGACAAGTACATCGGCGACGCCATCATGGCCTTCTTCGGCGCGCCGAACCCCGATCCCGACCATGCCCGGCACGCCGTGGCCGCCGCGGTGGCCATGCAGGAGACCCTCTATGCCCTTAACGCGGCGCGGCCCGAGGGCTACCCCGAGCTGAAGATGCGCATCGGCATCAACAGCGGCGAGGCCTTCGCGGGCGACATCGGCTGCGAGAAGCGCATGGACTACACCGTCATGGGCAGCACCGTGAACCTGGCTTCCCGCCTGGAGAGCGGCGTGGCCCGGCCGGGTCAGGTGGTGGTGGGACCCAGCACCGCGCAGCTCATCGACCAGGAGTCGCTCCGGCAGCTCGGCGCTTTCTCCCTCAAGGGCATCGAGCAGGAGGTGAGGCCCTTCGAGGTGCTGTGGACCCACGACGGGCCCACGGCGGTCCACTAGGCCGGGCCCCTACTCCTTGACGAAGTCCTTCCACAGCATGGAGGGCTGGATGCCGGAGTTGCGCTGGTACTTGCCGGACTCGTAGCTGTCGTAGGCGCCGCTGACGGTGTGGTAGAAGATCTGGCAGATGGCCACGCCGGCATAGATGCGCACGGGCTGGATGCAGCTGATCTCCAGGGTCCAGTAGCCGCAGAAGCCGATGTCGCCGAAGCCGGCGGTGACGTGCACGAAGAGGCCCAGGCGGCCGACGCTGCTGCGCCCCTCCAGCATGGGCACCATGCCCTGGGTCTCGGTGTATTCCAGGGTGCGGCCCAGGTAGAGCCGCCCGGGCTGCAGCAGCAGGCCCTCGGGGGGGATCTTGAGGAACTCGATGCCGTTGGGCCGGGCCATGTCCAGCTCGTGGTCGGTGTAGACCGCCAGGTCCTCGCCGAGGCGCAGGTTGTAGCTGTTGGGGTTCAGCTGCTCGTCGCGCCAGGGCTCGATGCGCAGCTGGCCCTGGGCCCGGGCCTCCTGGATCTGCCGGCCGGTGAGGATCATGCGGGCCCCTCGGGGAAGGCGGCCGTCGGGCGGCGCCGGTGCGGGTGTTCAGGCGGCCCCTAGCGGTCGACCTTGATCACCATGGTCTTGCTGATCATGTCGTGGAGGCCCTTCCGCTCGGCGGTGAACAGGATGAGCAGGTACGGCAGGATGCTGGCGCCGAAGTTGATGATGCGCATCAGGATCAGGTTCCCGCCCAGGCCCCCGGTGGCCATGGCCCCGAGGACGAACATGGCGGTGAAGGGCAGGGTGATCACCCAGGCGATGAGCCCGTTCACCAGGTAGCCGATCATCCGGAGCGCGGCCATCCCCACGTCGAGCCGGCCCGTGGGGTTGCCCTCCGGGACCACCCTCAGCTTCATGAGCTTCTTGCCGGGGGTGGCGCCGTAGGTGATCCAGCACCAGGGCACGAGGAGGAGGTAGGCGGCGAGCAGCAGGAAGGAGAGGCAGCCCAGGGCGGCGATGGCCCCGAGCCCGGCCCCCATGCCCCGGGCGCCCAGGGTACTGGGCACCAGGAGAAGCGAGAGGAACTGGAGGACCAGCAGGGGGGAGTAGTCGATGAGGGTCGCCACCAGGCGGCTGACGAAGTCCCCGCGCTCCCCGGTGGGGATGGCGTCATCGGGGATGGGCGGCAGGAGCGAGCTGGTGGAGGCGGCCGGCGGGGGCAGGGCCGGGAGGAGGGCGGGAGGGGGCGCCACCGGGGGGACCGGCGGCGGCGCCTGGCTGGCCACCTGACCCGTGACGATCTGATCCTGGCTCAGCGGCTGGGGGGCGGCCTCCTCGGGGGCCTTGCCCGAGTGGATGGCCGCCAGCTCGTCGGCGGACATGCGCACGGTACCCTGGGGCACCTGGACGCTCACCGGCGTGGTGGCGCTGCTGACCTCGGGGCGGGGGTCCTGGAAGGTCATCTGAACCTGGCCCAGGGTGATCCGGTCCCCGTCCCGGAGGGGGGAGGACTGCACCCGGTTGCCGTTGACCAGGACCCCGTTGCTGCTCTGCAAGTCCTGGATCTCATAGCCTTCGCTCACCTTGCGGAGGACGCAGTGGTGGCGGCTGATGCTGGGGTCGGGCAGGCGGAGGGTGTTGTCCAGTTCTCGGCCCATGTGGACCTCGAGATCCACGATCTCGAACTCTCGGGCGCCCGCGCTTTCATGTACCAGCAGCTTTGCCATAGGAAATCCTCGCGGTAGATGGGATGGCCGGAAGTGTAGCGCATCCCCAGCAGGATTCACCTGGGTTCTTCCTTGACGGCTTGGGGCGGACCCGCCAATCTTCCCAAATACTTGAAGGTGCAGGCATGGTGCTTTTCAATGCGGCCACCAAGGAATTGACGGCCAAGATTGTCTACTACGGACCCGGCTTGTGCGGGAAGACGACCAATCTCCAGCATGTCTACGACACCCTGCCCGGGGACGGTCGGGGCAAGATGCTTTCGCTGGCCACCCAGACGGACCGCACGCTCTTCTTCGACTTCCTGCCCATCGACCTTGGCACCATCCGGGGGATGAAGACCCGGATCCAGCTCTATACCGTGCCCGGCCAGGTCTTCTACGACGCCACCCGCAAGCTGGTGCTGCGCGGCGCGGACGCCGTGGTCTTCGTGGCGGACTCCCAGGCCCCGGCGCTGGAGAGCAACAAGGAGAGCTTCCAGAACCTCATCGTCAACCTCAAGGACCAGGGGACGGATCTCCAGAAGATCCCCCACGTGATCCAGTGGAACAAGCGGGACACGCCCAACGCCCTGCCCATCGAGACCCTGGAGCGGGAGGTCAACCTCTTCGGTGTGCCCACCTTCCCGGCCTGCGCCATGCGGGGCGAGGGGGTTCGGGAGACCCTCACGGGCGTGGCGAAGCTGGTGCTCAAGAGCCTTGCCGAGAAGTACGGCGGTGGCGTCGTGGAGGAGCCTCAGGTTGCCCTCGGCGGGCCGCCCCCGCCCCCCCGGCCACCCGTGGTGGAGTCCACCCGGCCCCTGGAGGTCGAGGAACTCTCCGCCGGGGAATTGCTCGAGGAGATCGAGGAGATCCCGGCCGAGACCGAGACTGTCCCCCATGTGGCCGCCCAGGTCCACCACATGCCCCACAGCAGTGTGGTCGAGGTGCCCGTGGTCCTCGACAAGAGCCTGTTCAACGGTGAGAACCCCGTCGAAATCAAGCTGAAGCTGTATATTAGATAGGCTGTCAGCCGTCAGCTCTCAGCGGTCTGTCGGGCGCCCTGGGCGCCCGATGCTTTTCCTCCCGTGGTGGGCCTGTGGCCGTCCGCTGGAAGCCGGAGTTCCCATGTCCCGTCAGGTTGTCACCCGCTTCGCCCCGTCCCCCACCGGCATGCTGCACATCGGCGGGGTGCGGACGGCGCTGTTCTGCTGGCTCTACGCCCGCAGGCACGGGGGCCGCTTCATCCTGCGCATCGAGGACACGGACCTCTCCCGCAGCACCGACGACAACATCCGCATCATCGAAGAGGGCATGGCCTGGTGTGGCCTGGACTGGGACGAAGGCCCGGTGGCGGGAGATCCCAGCGCCTGGGCCGGCGCCCACGGCCCCTACCGCCAGATGCAGCGCATGGACCTCTACCGCGCCAAGATCCAGGAGCTGCTGGACAAAGGCCTGGCCTACCGCTGCCGCTGCGACCGGGAGACCCTGGACGCCCGCCGCAAGACTGTGGAGGCCGCCGGCAAGGTCTTCCAGTACAACCGGGGCCTGGACGCCGGCCGGGGCTGCGCCGAGTCGCACCATGACGCCAGCCAGCCCGCGGCCGTCCGGTTCCGCATGCCCGAGACCGGCGACATCGTCGTGGCGGACCTCATCAAGGGCGACACCCGCTTCCCCGCCGACAGCCTGGATGACTGGATCATCGCCCGCACCGGCGACGGGCCCGGCGTCATCGGCGTGCCCACCTACAACTTCTGCGTGGTGGTGGACGACACCCACATGGAAGTGACCCACGTCATCCGCGGCGACGATCACCTGAACAACACCCCCAAGCAGATCCCGCTGTTCGAGGCCTTCGGCTACGAGCTGCCGGCCTTCGCCCACGTGCCCATGATCCTGGGCGCGGACGGCGCCAAGCTCAGCAAGCGCCACGGGGCCACCAGCATCACGGAATACCAGGCCATGGGCCTGCTGCCCTCCGCCGTGCGGCTGGCCCTGGCGCGCCTGTCCTGGACCCCCAAGATCGACGGCAAGGCCGTGGAGAGCGCCGAGGAGGAATTGCTCACGGACGCGCAGATGATCCAGCTCTTCGACCTGGACGACTGCCAGAAGAGCGCGGCCCGCTTCGACATGGACAAGCTGCAGTGGATCAACCAGAAGCTCATCCAGCGGTCCAGCTGGCAGGAGCTGGAGCCCCACCTCCGGCCCTTCCTGCCCGCCGCCTGGGAAGAGAAGCCGGACGCCTGGAAGGCCCAGGCCATCCAGGCCACCCAGAAGGGCAAGTCGCTCACGGACATGGCCGAGGCCCTGCGCTTCGCCTTCGAGCGGCCCGCCAGCTTCGACGAGAAGGCCGTGGAGAAGTTCATGACCCCGGCGGTGCTGCCGGCCCTGCGGGAGGTCCGCGAGCTCACGGACTACAGCCATGACGGCCTGGAGGCTGCCTTCACGGCCATCCTGGAGCGGCACAGCCTGAAGACCAAGGACCTGGCCCAGGCCCTGCGGGTGGCCCTCTGCGGCCGGCCCGTGAGCCCCGGCATCTACGACACCCTGATGCTGGTGGGCCGTGACGAGGTCGCGACGCGCCTGGAACGGTGGCTCTGATGGACCTGAACGAGTTCACCCAGATCACCCTCGCGGTGCTGGAGGATCAGGGCACCGTGGCCTACGCGCCCACCCTCATCGCCGGCGACACGGTCCAGGTGATCCAGGGCATCCCAGAGGGCCTGGACCATCGGGTGGCCCTGCAGGAGACGCTCCACCGGCTGGGGCTCGAGCACTCGGACTTCTTCTTCGGCGTGCGCTCTGGCCCCGGCGAGGTCACCACGGGCTTCCACACGAACGCCTTCACCCAGTTCCAGCGCATCTCCGAGCTCCGCCAGGGCTTCGTGGTCTCGAACCTCGAGGACTGCGCCTGGTGGACCCTCGGCCAGAGCCGCGACCAGTGATCCCAGGAGCCCCCATGAGCCAACACCCCAAGCTCGCCATCCTCGGCTTCGGCACCATGGGCCAGGCCATCAGCGCCGGCCTCGTGGAGGCCTCCGGCTACCCCGCGGCCCACATCCAGGCGGCCGACCTGCATCCCGCAGCCGGGAAGGCCCGGGCCGGGGCCCTTGGTATCAGGCTCTCGAACGAGGTCGAGGCCACCGCCCAGGCCGCCGAGGTCATCCTGCTCTGCGTCAAGCCGCGGGAGCTGAAGGAGCTGCTAGCCGGGCTGACGGCCGCCGGGGCCCTCGACCACCGGCCCCTGGTGGTGTCCATCGCCGCGGGCACGACGCTGGCGTTTCTGGCAGAGCACGTGCCCTCCGGGACGCCTCTGATCCGGGCCATGCCCAACACCCCCTGCTCCATCCGGCGCGGCATGACCGTGCTGGCGCCCGGCAAGGGTGTCACCGAGGCCCAGCTGGCCCAGGCCCGGGTCCTCTTCGAGCCCCTGGGCCGGGTCATGGACCTGGACGAAAAGCACATGGACGCGGTCACCGGCCTCAGCGCCAGCGGCCCGGCCTTCATGTTCGTCATCCTGGAGTCCCTCGCAGAAGGTGGCGTGCAGTGCGGCCTGCCCCGGGCCGTGGCCGTGGAGCTGGCCGCCCAGATGACCCTGGGCGCCGCCTCCATGGTGCTGGAGACCGGCCGCCACCCCGCCGCCCTCAAGGACGAGGTCACCACCCCCGCCGGCTGCACCATCGCCGGCCTCATGGTCCTGGAGGACGGCCGCATCCGCTCCGT
>JAAXXS010000323.1 GCA_013334395.1 Holophagaceae bacterium
GGAGGTGGAGGAGGCCACGGGCAAGCTCCTGTTCGAGCGCCGGGAGCGCTCGGACATGCCCGGCACCGTCAAGAGCGAGCGCGAGATCCTCACCTATGGCGAGGTGGCGCCCGGGGTGCGGCGGCCCATCACGGTGCAGGCCTTCGAGCGCTGGGTCAGCGCCGGGGGCGTGATCCAGGTCCAGCGCCGCTTCACCTATCGGGACTTCGAGGTCAACGGCGAGCGCTTCGAAGCCGAGCGGGGGGCGGCCCGGACCTCAATGGCCACCATGCTCAAGGTGACGCCCGAGGGGGCGCGCTACTTCACCCGGCAGGAGGACGGCACCCGCAAGGTCGAGGAGAAGCCCCGCAGCAGTGGCCGGGCCCTGGCAGGCGTGGTGCTGGTGGACCCGGGCCTGACCCCGCCGGTGATGCCCCTGGGAGGTCTGCTCTACTTCGACTACAACGCCTTTGGCAAGGGCATCCAGCTGAACGCCCTCACGGCGGTGGTGTTCAACACGGCCAGCATCGCCATCCCGCGGGCGCTGGGCAGCTTCGACTTCGGCGCCAATGCCACGGCCCTGCTGCTGAAGACTACGGAGCGGCCCGTGGTGAAGGGGGGCCTGTCGGACCACGACGGTGTGGGCCGGCGCTTCGGTCAGCTGGGCCTGGAGCTGGGCCGCGACCTGGGCCTGGGCTTCCGGCTCGAGGGCCGGGGGGACTTCGAGTTCGATGACTACAGCCAGGGCGAAACGAAATACCGTACCTCAGGCTATGCGCTGCCGCCCTCGGGGCTCACGCGGGTGGGGACGCTGCAGGGCTCCTGGTTGTTCCGGGGCTTCCAGGTGCGGGCCTACCACGGCTGGGGGAAGCGGCCCGAAGGCAGCTACGGCACCCCTTTGAACCCTCAGCAGGTGCCCGAGAACGGGGACTTCCGGCGCTGGGGAGGGAGCCTCAGCCTGGATCGGGAGGCCGCTCCGGGCATCTGGGTCCGCGGCGAGGCTGGCTGGGCCGGGGGCCAGGCCTTCGACCGCTTCAAGGCCCTGGACGTGGGTGGCATGGGCGGCGGTGTCCGGGTCGCGGGCATCCGCGCCAACGCCATCGCCGCAGACCAGGTGACCTACGCCAAGGCTGGCCTGGCCTTCCCCACGGGGCCAAGCCTCCGCCTGTCCCTGAACCTGGACTACGCCCGCTCCCGCAGCCTGGATGACCGGAAGACCTACAGCGTCAGCGGCCTGGGTGTCACCGGCGACCTGCCCGGCTTCTGGTGGTTCACCGCCGTGCGGGTGGACCTCGGCGTGGGCCTGCAGAGCGACATCGCAGGCGTGAAGGCCGTGAATGGCTATGTGGCGCTGCTGCGGGTTTTTTAAAATTGAGAAGCATTAGTCAGAAAGATCTATATCAATCAATAATTAATGTTAATCAATAGTTTTCCGGTTGCGTGAACCACTTGGCTGACCGACCCTTTCCTTCCTGGGCCCCTGCTCTCGGGGTCTTCCGAGGTGGTCATGCGCGTTGCCCGAACCCCCCAAACCTTCCTGGCCGGCCTCCTGCTGGCCTTCCTCGCGGCCTGTGCGGGCTCGCCCAAGGCTCCCGCTGAAGCCGGCGCCATGAATGTGCACCTGGTGGACGGGCCCCTCTCGGGCTACCAGGAGCTCAATGTCCACATCCTGAGCGTGGAGATCCTCGGCAGTGGCGGCTGGATCACCCTGGGCACACCCGACCGGACCATCAACCTGCTCAGGCTGGTGGGCGGTGTGGAAGAGTCCCTGGTGAACGGAGCCACTCTGCCGACGGGGCACTACGGCCAGATGCGGCTGGTGCTGGGTGCGGGCAA
>JAAXXS010000155.1 GCA_013334395.1 Holophagaceae bacterium
TCCACCAGGGTCCGCTGGAGGTCCTGGGCCACGTGCAGCACGTTGATGCCGATGATGGCGTCCAGGCTCTGGGCTGCGATGCCCTGGTCCTCCAGCGGGCGGTTCAGGTCCAGGGGCTGGAACTGGAGGGGCAGGCCGGGGGCGGCGGCCTTGAGCTCGCGCTGGGCGCGGCGGAGGAAGGTGAGGGCGACGTCCGTGAACCGGTACTCGGCGATGCGGCTGGCCCAGCCCTCCTCGGTGCCTTGGCGGGCGAGCAGCTGGGCGAAGGAGCCAGCTCCGGCGCCCAGCTCCAGCACCCGGGCGCCTTCGGGAAGCCCCTCCCGCAGGGCCAGCAGCGTGAGCAGGTTGTTGGGAAAGTAACCCAGGTTCTCGTTGCGGAAGTAGGCCAGCCAGAGCGGGAAGAGCGTCAGGTCGAAGAGCAGGCTCTCGCCAGGCTTTCCTTCAGTGAAGAAGGGCTGGATGTGCGAGCGCACGCCGTCGAGCAGATCGAAGTTCCCGGCATGGCCCGGCGCCTCCTCCTCCGCGATCCGGCGGAGCTCTGTCAGGTCAAGGTCCGGCTCCCCCCGCAGGACGTAGCCCTCGCCCTCCCGCGCCAGCAGGTTTCCCCCGGCCAGGAAGGGCAGCATCCAGGCCAGGGGCTTGCGGCACTGCGCCGGCAATCCCTCACAGAGCTCATCGAGGGTGGCTCCGGTCCGCAGCCGGTCCTCCCAGCCCAGGTCGAACAGGAGGAGCAGGCAGGTCCGGGCGGTATAGATCGCCGAGGCCCGGTGCAGCACCAGGAAGGGCTGCGTGAAGAGCCGGGCGATGTCCGCCCCATGGGGCCCCAGAAGCTCGAGGCTGGGTGCAGCCTCCAGGGGGCCCAGACCGTGGGCCATCAGTCCATCATCTCGCTGATGCTCCGTCCCCCGTGGATGCGCAGGATCGCGTCGCCAAAGAGGGCGGCGGTGGAGAGGACCTTGAGGAAGGGCAGGGCCTTGGCTGTGGCGGGTGAGACCGGGATGCTGTCCGTGACCACGAGCTCGTCGAGGTTCGCGGAGTTGAGGGTCTCGACGGCCTTGCCCGAGAGCACGGGGTGGGTGACGCCCACGCGCACGGTGCGGGCGCCGAGCTCGCGCAGGATGCGGGCCGCCTCCTTGATGGAGCCGCCGGTGGCGATCTCGTCGTCGTAGATGATGGCGTCCTTCCCCTCCACGTCGCCAATGAGGGCCACGCTCTGGGCCTGCTCGGAGTCGTCGAAGCGGCGCTTGTCGATGATGGCCATGGGCACCGAGAGGCGCTTGGCGAAGTGGCCGGCGAACTTGGCGGCGCCGGCGTCTGTGGCCACCACCGCGGCGTTCGAGAGGTCCTTGGTCAGGAAGTAGTTGGTGAGGATGGGCGTGGCCAGCAGCTGGTCTGCGGGTTTGCGGAAGAAGCCCAGGATCTGCGGCGCGTGGAGCGTCATGGTGAGCACGCGGTCGGCGCCGGCGGTCTCGAGCAGGTCGGCCACCAGGCGGGCCGTGATGGAGATGCGCGCCTCGTCCTTCTTGTCGCTGCGGGCGTAGGGGAAGTAGGGCAGCACGGCCGTGATGCGGGCTGCCGACGCGAACTTCAGGGCGTCGATGAGGATCAGCAGCTCCATCAGGTGGTCGCTGACGGGCGGGCAGGAGGACTGGATGACGAAGACGTCGGCCTCGCGGACGTTCTCCTCCACCTTGACCTTGATGTTCTCGTTGGAGAACCGGGTGACCTTCAGGCGACCGAGCGGCATGCCCATGTGGGTGGTGATGCCCCGCGCCAGATCCGGGTGGCTGCTCCCGGAAAAGACCTTCATCTCGCCAAACATGGATCCCCCGATGGTGGACTTAGTGTAGCCGACCGGCCCGGGGGGTGGGCGTCACATGGGGTGCCTTGCGGGAGAATCGGAGCCTAGACCCGTCCGCCGCCCACCCGCTCGATGTGCGCGCCGACACCCTGGAGCTTTTTTTCCAGGCCCGAGTAGCCCCGGTCCAGGTGATAGATGCGGTCCACCACGGTCTCGCCCCGGGCCACGAGCCCCGCGATCACCAGGGCGGCGCTGGCCCGCAGATCCGTGGCCATGACGGTGCAGCCCGTCAGGTCCGCCGGGCCCGCTACGATGGCCGTGTGGCCGTCCGTGCGCAGGTTGGCGCCCAGGCGCTCCAGCTCCATGGCGTGCTGGAAGCGGTTCTCGAAGATGCCTTCATTGATGACACTGATGCCGTGGGCCAGGGTCATGACGGCCATCACCTGCGCCTGCAGGTCCGTGGGGAAGCCCGGGTAGGGCAAGGTGGTGATGTCCTTGGAGCGCAGCTTCTGGCCGGCTTCCCGCTGGATGCGGAGCTGGCGGCCGTCCTGGCCCTCGCGCTCGGTGATGACGCAGCCCGAGCGCTCCAGCAGATCCAGCAGGGAGCGCAGGTGTTCCGGCTCACAGCGGTCCAGCACCACGTCTCCGCTGGCCGCAGCGACGGCACAGAGGTAGGTGCCGGCCTCGATGCGGTCGGGAATGACCACGTGCTCGCAGCCGTGGAGGCCTTCGACGCCGGTGACCGTGAGGGTGCCCGTGCCGATGCCCTCGATCTGGGCGCCCATTTCCACCAGGAGCTGGGCCAGGTCGCCGATCTCGGGCTCCTGGGCGGCGTTCCGCAGGATCGTGACCCCTTCCGCCAGGGACGCGGCCATGAGGATGTTCTCCGTGGCGCCCACGCTCACCTTCTCGAACATGTGGTCAATGGCCTTCAGGCGCCCCTTCACCGAGGCGTGGATGTAGCCGTGACTGATCTCGATGGCCGCCCCCATGCGCTCCAGGGCTTCCAGGTGCAGGTTCACGGGTCGGGCGCCGATGGCGCAGCCGCCGGGCAGGCTCACCGTGGCCTTGCCGAAGCGGGCCAGAAGGGGGCCCAGCACCAGGATCGAGGCGCGCATGGTCTTGACCAGGTCATAGGGGGCCTTGGGGTCGTCGCTGCCCGCGCAGGCCAGGGTGCCCTTCAGCTCGAAGCCCTCGCCTTCGGGTTCCAGTGTGGCCTCGGTGCCCAGGGCCTGCAGCACCTTCACCATGGTGCGGATGTCCGCTACGGCGGGCAGGTTGGACAGGACCACGGGCTCCGGAGTCAGCAGGGCCGCCGCCAGGCAGGGCAATGCCGCGTTCTTGGCACCGGACACCCGGATGCGCCCCAACAGGGGGTGGCCGCCTTGAATCACCAGTCTGTCCATCGAATCTCCCGGCATTCAGCGTAGCCCATCCGGTGGGGCGGAGGACCCGTGCGCGGGGCCCCGGGACGCATTTCTTGTCCCGGAAAGGCGCCATTGGCCTGAAAATCCCCCCATGTCCCATCCCGCGATGCGTCCCCCCTGTGGCACCCAGCTGCTCCGTTTCGTGGGGGACCGGGCGATCTTCAGCCTCGATCATCCGTTTCCCGGGGCCCCCGGCTGGCGGGCCTACCTGCGCACCAACCTCACCCGCGGAGCGCGGATGCGGGAGGAGACCCTGGGCCTGCTCGGGGAGAAGCTGCGGGATCCCGCGGGCTCCTCCTGGCGGGACATCCCCCTCCAGGCCACGGCCGAGGGCTGGACGCTGGACCTGGCCCTCACGGAGGCCGGCCCCTTCCGTGCCAAGGCCTACTGTGTGGACCCCGAGGGCTTCCAGCACTGGCCCGAGGGCGAGAACGTGAGCCTCACGGTCCATCCGGACCGGCTGCGGACGGCCAACACCATCTACTGCGCCTTTCCCCGGATGTTCGGCGGCGCGGCCGGCCGCCAGCGGGCGGATCTGGCCAAGACCATCCAGGAGCTGGACCGGGCGGACTACACGGTGATCCCACCCTCGGGCCGGCTGCGGGACCTCACGGCCGAGGTGCCCCACATCTTCGAGCGCCTGGGCTGCCGCATCCTCCACCTGCTGCCCGTGGGGCCGGTGCCCACCACCCATGCCCGCATGGGGCGCTTCGGCAGCCCCTACGCCCAGCTGGACCTCACCGCCATCGATCCCGCCCTGGTGGACTTCGACCAGCGGACCACCGGTGAGGAGCAGTTCCGGGAGCTGACTTCCGCCGTCCACCAGCGGGGCGGCCAGGTCTTCCTGGACATCCTCGTGAACCACACCGGCTGGGGCTCCCGCCTGCTGGAGCACCGCCCCGAGTGGTTCCGCCGGAACCCGGACGGGACCTTCCACAGCCCCGGCGCCTGGGGCAACACCTGGGCGGACCTGGTGGAGCTGGACCAGGGCAGCCCGGCCCTCTGGGACACCGTGGCCCGGGCCCTGCTGGTCTGGTGCGGCCGCGGCGTGGACGGCTTCCGCTGCGACGCGGGCTACATGGTGCCGCTGCCCGCCTGGCAGTACATCACCACCAAGGTCCACCAGGCCTATCCGGAGGCCGTGTTCCTGCTGGAGGGCCTGGGCGGCGCCTGGGAAGCCACCGAGAACCTGCTGACCCGGGGGGGCATGCACTGGGCCTACTCCGAGCTGTTCCAGAACTACCGGCCCACGGAGGTGGCCACCTACCTCGACCACTGCTTCCGGCAGGGGGAGTGTTCGGGGTTGTTGGTGCACTACAGCGAGACCCACGACAACCTGCGGCTCGCTGCCCAGGGGGCCAACTGGTCCCGCCTGCGGAACCGGCTCTGCGCCCTGACCAGCCAGAGCGGGGGCTTCGGCTACACGTCCGGGGTGGAGTGGCTGGCCACGGAAAAGGTTGATGTCCACGAGGCCCGGGAGCTGGCCTGGGGCGCCGAACCCAACCTGGTCGAGGACCTGGCGGCCCTCAGCCGCCTGCTCGCGGACCACCCCTGCTTCTTCGACGGCGCCGAGGTCCGCCGCCTCAGCGCCGCGGACGCGCCCGGTCTGGTCCTGCTGAGGACCTCCGCCGAAGGCCTGGATCAGACGCTGGTCCTCCTCAATCTGGATCCCGAAGCGCCCCAGCCCTGCCTTATCGATGCCTCGGTCTGGGCCGACTTTGGCGAGGCCTGCGTGGACCTCCTGGGCCAGCCCGGGCCTGAGCAGCAGGTGCTGCCGGACGGGGCGCGCCGCCTCATCCTGCCCCCCGGCGGCAGCTACTGCCTCGCGCCCCAGCTGGCCCCCCGGGGTCTGGCGGGCGAGGCCTACCGGGAGGCCCGGGCCCAGGCGGCCTGGGCCCTCCAGGCCATGGCCGCGGTCCAGCCAGCCGAAGCTCTCGGGCCCGCAGACTGGCGTGAGCTGGCCGGGCGGGTGGCCCGGGATCCGGCCGCCTTCCTGGCCGCGCTGCCCCACCTGGAGGCTGGCCTGCTCCGGCAGGACCTGCTGGCCGCCCTGGACCAGGCCCAGGGGGTCGGGGCCTTCCCCCGGGTCACCGTATGGCAGGTGGAGGACCTGCGGCGGGTGAGCCTCGTGGCTCCTAACCACTGGCTGCTGCTCTGGGAGACCGCCCCCTTCGAGGCCACGCTCGCCATGGCGGGCCACCCCAACCTGCACCTGCGCAGCATCCCTGTGGCAGGCGGCCACATCGCCGCCGTGCCGCCCCAGCCCAGCCGGGCTGGGGACGCCACGCTGCAGCTGCATCGCCACCGAGCGGGCGAGGGGCTGCTCCGGGCGGAGCTCCGCTTCCTGCCGGTGGTGCCGGAGCCCACGCGGCCCGGGCGCGGCGGGCTGGCCCTCCTCACCAACGGGCGTGGCGGCATGGCCAGGATCCATGCGGATCTCGGGGCCATCACCTCCAAGTACGACTGCCTCCTGGCCGCCAACCTGCACCCCTCGGCCCCCTCGGACCGGCACGTGCTGGTCAAGCGGCTGCGGGCCTGGGTCAA
>JAAXXS010000324.1 GCA_013334395.1 Holophagaceae bacterium
GGGGGATGTCGCCCTTGGAGATGCGGTCCACATAGCCCGCGGCCACGTTGAGGGGGCCGATGACGGCGTCGAGGCAGTCGTTCACGCCCTGCACGATCTTGCGGTAGTCGCCCTGGTGCTTGGAGGCATCGGCGCGGGTGGCCAGCTTGCCGTCCACGGCCGCCTGGTTGAGCAGGGCGGCGTCGGCCACGAGGGCCTGGAGGTTGCTGCGCACCTGCTTGAGGGCCGGCGCGATCTCGTCCTTGTCGTCCGCGGCCACCCACTCCCGGCTCAGGTCGCCCTTGGCGATCAGCTGCAGGCCGCCCACGATGCTCTGGAGGTTGTCCGTGAAGCCGTCCATGGCCCCGGCCAGCTCGCCGATCTCGTCCTTGCGGTCCATCTGCAGCCGTGTTCCCAGGTGGCCCTTGGCCATCTCCTTCATCATCTCCAGGCCCTTCAGAAGGGGGCCGGTGATGGACTTGGTGAGAAGCAGGCCCATGCCCAAGCCGAAGAGCACCGCGATACCCATGAAGAGGTACATCATGCGCGCTGCCGAGGCCGCGATCCGGGTGTTGTCGTCGGAGGTCTCCTTGGCCAGCTTCAGCTTCATGACCTGGAGGTGCTCCATGGCGGTATTCACCTCGTTCTGTGCCTTGGCGCCTTCTGCCCGCAGGAGGGCTTCCGCGTCCTTCAGCTTCCCGGTCTTGGCCAGGGCCAGGACCCGCTCGGAGATGGCATCGTACTGATTGTTGGCGTCCTTGTACTGCTTGAACATCTCCTTGCCCTCTGCGGACAGGAGGGTTTTCTGGAAGCTTTCCTCCACCTTGCTCAGCTCGACGTCGAGCTCCTTGATGCGGGCGCCGAATCTCTCCACGTCTCCCGTCATGAGGGCGTCCCGCATGTTTACCCGCTGGCGCTGGAAGAGCTGCATGATGTCGCCCAGCTCGCCGAGGGGCACGGTCATCTTCTCGTAGAGCCGGGTGTCGGCTTCGTCAATGGCCTGGATCTTGTTGACGCCCATGAAGCCCATGCCCGCCAGCAGAGCGGCCAGGGTGAGGAAGGCCCCGATGAGCTTGGGGCCGATCTTGGTGTTATCGAGAAATCGCATGGTGGATCTCCTGGAAGGGGGGTGGTCCCGGCTGGTTCAGAAACTCTTGGAGAGGGTGAAGGTCAGGCGGCTGTTGCCGATGTTCCGGCCCATGGCGTTGGCATAGAGGGGGGTCTGGTGGTCCGACGCGAGGTCCCTGGTGTCGGCGTTCGTGGCCGCCAGGGTGAGCGTGCAGCCCTTGAGTTCCGTGGCCACGCCCAGCCGGAGGTCCGTGTAGTCCAGGGGGGCGTTGTCGACGCCGTTGCGCGAGGCGAAGGTGGTCCTGCCCCCGTGGGCCAGCAGGGTCCAGCCGCTCTCGCCCAGGGGGAGCGCCAGGCTGAGGTCCAGGTAGGTGGTGCCTTCGGCGCTGGCCACTCCGAAAGCGGCGCCGCTGAGCACCCGCGAAGCCTTGAGGCTGGCCCAGCGGTAGCTCAGGCCCAGGTAGGCCTCGGTGGTCGCGGGATTCTTGTAGACCACGAGGCGGTCGAAGGAGCCCGGGTAGAGGTAGCGATAGAGCCCCAGGTCCAGCGTCCCCTCCTTGGCGAAGCCCCACTTGTAGCCACCGAAGAGGTCCAGCTCGACCCCGGTGGAGCACACGGAACCCACGGGAACCGGCGCGCTGGCGAGGCCCAGGTTCTGGTCCGTGAACCAGGAGATGTTGCTGAGAGCCGTGCTGAGGTAGAAGCCGGATGGGTGGGCCAGGTCCAGCTCCGCCTGCACCGTGGGCTTGCCATCGGTCTGGGTCAG
>JAAXXS010000014.1:0-11746 GCA_013334395.1 Holophagaceae bacterium
CAGACCCTCCAGGGCGGCATCGAGCAGACGGAGCGGGGCAGCTTCCTGGCCCTGGAGCCCGGCCGCACCCAGGAGCTGCTGAACCGCATCGCCAACGGCATCGCCGCCCTGCTGCCCGGGGCACAGCCCGTGCTGCTCACCAACCCCGTGGTGCGCCCGCACCTGCGGCGGCTCCTGGAGCGGGCTCTGCCCCAGCTGGTGGTGCTGAGCCACAGCGAAGTGCCCATGGATGTCCGCGTCGTGAACCTGGGAACTGTGTCATGAAGGGCCGCCCATGCGCGTGAAGACCTTTGAAGCCGGATCCATGCAGGACGCCCTGGACGTCGTGAAGAAGGACATGGGCGAAGAGGCCTTCATCCTCTCCACCCGCACCCGCCGGCGCCCGGCGGCTTCGGGCACCGGCGAAGAGTCGATCATCGAGGTCACGGCGGCCGTGGACGAAGCCCAGGCGGGGGTTCCCCCGGCGGTCTCCGCCCCTCCCGCGCTCACCTACGGACTGCGGGCACCCCTGGCCACGCCTCCCAGCCGCGCTTCCCGGCAGGTGCCACCCCCGGCCCCCCCTGCACCGCCCATGGACCTGCAGCCCCTGCGCCGCGAGCTGCTGGAGATCAAGGGCGCCGTGGCGGCCCTCAAGGACAACGAGCAGCGCAATGGCTCGATCCTGAAAGAGCTGGACCAGATGAAGGCGCTGCTCAGCCGCATCCAGCGCCAGGGCATGCCCCCCGCCCAGCTCCACCTCCCCTCCAGCCTGCTGGAGCTCTATGGCGACCTCGTCGCCAACGATGTGGAACCCGTCATCGCGCTGCGCCTCTGCGAGCACGCCCAGCGGGCCCTCACGGACCAGGAGGGCGACTCGGCCACGGGCGAGGTGAACGCCGAGCGGGCGCGCCTCTACCTGCGCCGGGTCATCGCCGACTTCATTCCGGTGGCCCCCCCCATCCAGGTGGAGCCCGGGAAGATGCGGGTGGCGGCCCTGGTGGGCCCCACGGGTGTGGGCAAGACCACCACCGTGGCCAAGCTCGCCGCCTATGCCCAGCTCCATCTCAAGCAGAAGGTGGCCCTGCTCACCCTGGACACCTACCGCATGGGGGCCGTGGACCAGCTCCAGCAGTACGCGCAGATCCTCCAGGTGCCCCTGCACGTGGCCCTCACCGTGGAGGACATGCGCGGCGCCCTGCGCTTCTACCAGGACCGGGCCCTGGTGCTCATCGACACCCCCGGGCACAGCCCCAAGGACACGGAGACCCTGAACCAGCTGCGGGGCCTGCTGGAGGAGCTGCCGGACGTGGAGACGCACCTGGTACTGTCCGCCACCACCAAGCCCCGCGACCTGACCGAGATCGCGGCCCGCTACGAGCCCCTGCACCCCACGCGCCTCCTCTTCACCAAGCTCGACGAGACCTCCACCTACGGCCCCATCCTGAGCACGCTGGTGCGGGTCAAGCGGCCCCTCAGCTACCTGGGCACGGGCCAGGAAGTGCCGGACGCCCTGGAGCTGGCCACCAGCCGCCGAGTGGCTGACCTCATCCTCCCCGCCACCGCCAAGGACGTCGAATGAGCCACGATCAGGCCTCCCGTCTCCGCACCATGGCCCAGGGGCTCCGCCCGGAGGTTCCCCTCTTCGCCGCCCGGGTGCTGGCCATCACGTCCGGCAAGGGCGGGGTCGGCAAGACCAACGTCGTGGCGGGCCTCGCCATCGCCCTGGCCCAGCAGGGCCAGCGGGTGGTGGTCATGGACGCCGACTTCGGCCTGGCGAACATCGACATCCTGCTGGGGCTGTCCCCGGAGTTCACGCTGGAGCATGTGCTGCGCGGCGAGAAGGTGCTGGAGGAGATCCTCCTGGACGGGCCCATGGGCATCCGCATCATCCCCGCCAGCAGCGGCATCCAGGAGCTGACCCGCCTGGACACCGTCAGCGAGCTGCGGCTGGTGCAGGGACTGCAGCGGGTGGCCGAGACCGCCGACTGGCTGCTCATCGATACGGCCGCGGGCATCCACGACTCGGTCCTCAAGCTGCTCATGGCCGCCCAGGAGGTCATCCTGGTCACCACGCCGGAACCCACCAGCCTCGTGGACGCCTACGCCATGGTGAAGGTCCTGCACCTGCGCGAGGCCACGAAGCCGCTCTGGCTCCTGGTGAACAACGGCCAGAGCGCCGACGAGGCCCAGGAGACCGTGGACCAGCTGCAGGCCGCCACCGAGCGCTTCCTCGGCAAACAGCTCAAGGTGCTGGGCATGGTGCCCCACGATCCGCACCTGCTGCAGGCCGTGCGGCAGCAGCGGGGGGTGGTGGATCTCTTTCCCCGCTGCGCGGCCTCCCAGGCCTTCCAGGCCTTGGCCCACCAGCTGCTCGGACGGGTATCCTTGCAACCGAACGGCTTTGCGTCATTCTGGAGACAGCTCTCCTCAGATGATTCCACCTAGGACCCTGGATGCCCCCGACTCCGGATCAACCCACCGCTCCCGGCCAGCCCCTCAGCGGCGAGGCCCTGAAAGCCGTCGAGGCAGCTCCGGCGGCGCTGCGTCCCTGGGCGGCGTTGGCAGCTGCCAAGGCCTACGGGAGGGGGATGCCTTCCGCCCTGCCCCAGCCTGCGCCGCCGCCGGTGGCTCCGCAGCCCGTGGCGGAAACCCCGGAAGCAGAGGCGCCCGAGCCCTTCGACCGCAACAACCGTGAGCAGATCATCAAGGACTATGTGCCCCTGGTGAAGTTCGTGGCGCACCGCATCGCCTCGCGGCTGCCCTCGCACGTGGAGCTGGATGACCTGATCAACAGCGGCATCCTGGGCCTCATGGACGCCATCGAGAAGTTCGAGCCCGCCCGGAACATCAAGTTCAAGACCTACGCCGAGCTGCGGGTCAAGGGCGCCATCCTGGACGGCCTGCGGGACCTGGACTGGGTGCCCCGGAGCCTGCGCCGCAAGAAAAAGGACATCGAGAGCTCCTACCACCTGCTCGAGCAGCAGATGGGTCGGGCCGCCACAGATGAAGAGGTTGCGGTCCACCTGGGCATTCCCCTGGAGGAGTTGCACAAGAACCTCGACGAGCTCAAGGGCGTCACCCTGGGTACCTTCGTGGAAGTGGGCGAGGACGGCGAGGGCGAGAGCATCATCAGCTTCGTGCCGGACCCTGACGCGGAGGATCCCCACCAGACCTTCCAGGCCTCTGAGATCAAGGAGATCCTCCGGGACGCCATGGAGGTCCTGCCGAAGAAAGAGAAGTTCGTCGTCCAGCTCTACTATTTCGACGAGCTCACCATGAAAGAAATCGGGACGCTGCTCAACATCACCGAGTCCCGGGTATCCCAATTGCATACGAAGGCCATGCTGCGACTCCGGGGCAAGCTCCTGGAGAAGCACATCGAAGGGTAATCGATGGCCAAGATCCTGAGCCAAGAGGAAGTAGACGCGCTACTTAAGTCGCACACCAAGCCGGCCGGGAAGGCTTCGGCCGGGGGCGGAGGGGAGCGGCCCACGGCGACTGCCCAGGCAAAAAAAGCCCAGGCCCAGCGCAAGGTCTCCCTCTACAACTTCCGCCGACCGGACCGGGTGAGCCGGGAGCAGATGCGGTCCCTGCACTTCATGCACGATCGCTTCGCCCGGAACTTCTCCAGCTCGCTGAGCGCCTACCTCCGCACCATCACCGAAGTGAACCTGGTCAGCGTCGAGCAGCTCAGCTACCAGGAGTTCCTGCTCTCTGTGCCCGACCCCACCTGCTTCAACGCCATCTCCATCAAGCCCCTGGAGGGCGCCCTGGCCCTGGAGGTCAATCCCACGCTGGTCTTCCCCATCATCGACAAGATGCTGGGCGGGCCCGGGGAGCCCCTGAAGCAGCTCCGCACCATGACCGACATCGAGCAGAGCATCTTCGACGGCATCCTCAAGCTGCTGCTCGAGGACATCCGGGAATCCTGGCGCGGCATCGTGGACCTGGACTTCCGCATCCAGGCCCGGGAGACCAGCCCCCAGCTCATCCAGATCGTGGCGCCCAACGAGGTGGTCCTGCTGGTGGTCTTCGAGGTGAAGATGGGCCCGGTCTCGGGAATGATCAACCTGGCCATCCCGAGCATCATCCTGGAACCCATCTCCAGCAAGTTCGACCAGGAGATGTTCACGGGCTACAAGAAGTCCTCGTCCTTCGAAGAGGCCCGCCTGCTCATGGCCAGCCTCAAGAAGTGCAGCATGGAGGCCGCGGCGGAGATCCACGGCACCAGCCTCAGCCTGGAGGAAGTGCTCCAGCTCAAGGCCGGGGACCTCATCCCGCTGACCAAGCGCTTCGACGCCGAGCTGGATCTCTGCGTGGACAGCATTCCGCGCTTCCGGGGCCTGGTGGCCCTGAACCCCAATGGGAAACGCGTGTTCCAAGTGACCGGCAGCCGGTCGGAAGGGTGAACCATGGATGCCCGTGATACGGAATTCTTCCAGAAGACCGGCACTGCCTTCGCGGAGAGCATGGCCTCCGTCTTCTCGATGCTCACGGGCCGGGAGTTCCAGCTCCAGGCGGCTCCGGGGGAACTGTTGGACGCCGCCGGCACCTCGGCCCTGCAGGAGGGCACAGCCGTCCTGGTGAAGGCGAACTACCAGAAGGGGCTGAGCGGCACGCTCCTCTTCGTCCTCCCCCTCAAGGAGGGCACCATCCTGGTGGACCTCATGCTGGGCGGCGATGGCGCTCCCAGCGAGGAGCTGGTGGGCGACTCCAAGGACGCGCTGGCGGAGACGTTCAATCAGGTCATGGGCAGCGCCAACCAGACCCTCTCGGATCTGGCGGGTGAGACCTTCGCCATCTCCAACGTGGAGATCCTGGGCATGGCCCCCGAGGCCTCCGCCTATGAGGAGCAGCTGGGTCAGGGAGCCTTCCAGGACATCGCCCTGGCCACTACCCAGGATTCCCTCAGCACCACCATCCACCTGCTGCTCCCGGACCTGCTGCTGCAGCAGCTCAAGCGGAAGCTGGGCTTCGGCGAGCTCCAGGCCGCGCCGCCACCGGCCGAAGCCCCGGCCGCCGGTGCTGCCCAAGCTCCTTCGGCTTCTCCGTCGGCCTCCCAGACCCGTCAGGCTCCGGTGGCCTCTGGTCCCATGCCCGACTCCGGCAACCTCGAGTTGCTATTGGACATCCAGCTGCCGGTGGTTGTGCGCATGGGCCAGACCGAGATGCAGATGGGCGAGCTGCTGAAGCTCACGCCGGGCTCCATCCTGGAGCTGAACCGCAGCGCCGACGCCCCTGTTGAGCTACTGGTGAACGGCAAGCTCATCGCCAAGGGCGAGGTCGTGGTGGTGGACGGCAACTTCGCCTTCCGCATCACGGAGATCGACACCCGCGCCGCCCGGATCCGCAGCCTGGCCTAGTATGCTCCGGGGGGAGGCTCCGACTCTGCGAGCTTACGAGCAGGAGGGCCCTGCGGGGCAGGGCCCGTCAGGCGGAGGGCGCTCCGCTGCGCTGCGCGCCTCCAAGTATCCCCACGCCTCGCGTGGCTCCCACTCGCCCCCCGGGCTCGCGGACCTGGAGCCTCCCCCCGGGCCCCCGCGCGAGGCCCGGTAGAGCTTGGCTTTGCTTTTTCGCTCCAGAGGGGGCTCCGCCTCCGCGCCGGAATACCCCCCCTTAGCCCCTGAGAGAAAGCCTGTCGCAGCCGGGCTTTCTCTTACCTCAAGCTCCAGCCTCCGGATCACCGTGCTGGGCTCATCGCCGCTTGTGGGCTTTCTCGGGGCGCAGCGGCAGAGCCCCGGGCACCGCCCGGGCCTCGCGGTCCCGGTTGGCCCGAACCCGATTCACCTCAACAAAGGGCAGGTGCCCTTCCGTGAGGAGACGATCGCAGGCCTGGAGGGCATCCCGGTGCCGCCCGGCCCAGCTGGCTGCGACAGCGAACTCGTCCAGGCAGCGCCAGGTGTAGCAGTCCTCCTCCACAAGCAGAATGTCCCCGGGCCGGAGGACCTTGAGGCCCCGTTCCGCGAAGAGCAGGGCCAGATGGTACTTCTCCAGCTTCCGGCAGTAGACCGCGAGCCCGACGAGGCTCTCCACGCGCCGGGGGCGGAATTGATAGGCCTCCAGGAAGGCCTGGACGACCTCCGTCTCCTGCCGGCCGAGGGCCTCCAGCAGCTGGGCAACGCGGAGCAGGGAGACGTAGACCTCCTCGTCCCACCCCCCCATGGCCACGCGCCGACGATAGGCGGCGACCGCTGCCTCGAGCTGTCCGGCATCCTTCCGGCTCTGGGCCAGGTAGAACACGTAGCGGGCATTCTCCGGCTCCTCCAGGAGGGCCTGCTCGAGGACCTCCGCATCCCGCTCATACTTCCGGGGGTCCTGGCTCCGGGCCCCTTCCCGGCGCTCCTGGATCACCGGCCCCTTGAGGATCTCGCTGGGCCGCGGCTGGTCCGATTCCAGGTATTCATGCAGCACACCAACGTAGCGCCAAGGGCAGCGGGTGGCGACCAGGTCCATGCGCATGAACCCCAGGTCTACCAGCCGGTGATAGATGTAGTAGGCATCAGCCTTGAGGAGGGGCAGCTTGAAGCCCTTGGGCAGCAGCAGCTCGTCGTCGGCATCGATGAACAGCAGGTAGTCTGCCCTCTCCCGGGCCAACGCGATGGCCTCGGACCGGGAGGCGCCGAAGCCCTTCCAGGGGGCTTCATGGAGCTCTCCGGGAAGGTCCTTCAGGTGCTCCCGGATGAGGTCCTGGGTCCCGTCTGTGGAGCCCGTGTCCAGGATGCACCAACTGGTGATGAGCGGCCTCACGGAGTCCAGGGCGCGCCGGATCACATGGGCTTCGTTCTTCACGATCATGTTGAGGCAGATGCTGTTCATCGCGAATCCGTCGAGGGTGCCAGGGCAGGCCGGTTTTCAGCGCCATTCTAACCAAGACACGCCCTGGTGGCATGTGCTCCTGGTCATGGGAAGGGGGCCCTAGACTCCGCTCATGGGACACCACCTCGGCACCAAGGACAGTCTGATACCGCTCATCGACCGGCTGAACAAGTACCCCATCGGCCTGGTGGATAGCGACAAGCTCCGGGAGATCCTGAGGCTGCTGTTTGATGAGCGGGAGGCCTTCGTGGCCTCGCGGTTCCCGCTGGAGGAAGCCACCCTGGCGGAGCTGGTCCGGGCCACGGGCCTGCCCGGGGCCGAGCTGCAGCCGCTGCTGGAGACCATGGCGGACAAGGGCCTGGTCATGGACATGCCCTATGCCGGCACCACCTACTACCTGCTCATGCCCGGGCTCATCGGGTTCTTCGAGTTCACCTTCATGAAGCGGCGCACGGATCTGCCCATGGAGCGGGTGGCCCGGCTCATGCGGGAATACCTGGAGGAGAGCCAGGCCAAGGAGTTCTTCGGCAGCAAGACGCAGCTCACCCGCACCCTGGCCTACGAGGAGCACATCCCCGTCACCTCCGAGATCGCCACCTACGAGCAGGCCCGGGAGCTCATCCGCCGGGCCGGGACCGGAGCCGTGGGCCTCTGCTACTGCCGGCACAAGAAGGAGCATCAGGGGAAGACCTGCGCCAAGGGCGCGCCGGTGGAGGGCATCTGCATCTCCCTGGGCAGCGCGGCGAAGTTCCTGTCCCGACGCGGCTTCGCCGAGCTGAAGACCGAGGCGGAGCTGCTGGAGGTCATCGACCGGGCCCGGGACCTGCGCCTCACCCACGTCACGGACAACATCCGCGAGCAGCCCTCCTTCATCTGCAACTGCTGCCGCTGCTGCTGCGAGCTCATGGCTGGCGTCCAGATGGGCCACCACGACGGCATCGCCAAGACCGGCTTCACGGCCGTCATCGACCCCGAGGCCTGCGACTACTGCGGCACCTGCTTCAGCACCTGCAACGTCAAGGCCATCGGCCTCGCCAAGGGGCCCGTCTTCGCGACCCCGGCGGACCGCTTCGCCGCCGTGAAGGAGCGGATCTGCCTCGGCTGCGGGGCCTGTATCTCCGCCTGCGATAAGGGGGCCCTGCGTCTGGTGCCTGCGGCCAACCGGACCGTGCCGCCCCGGAAGAAGCGCGACCTCTTCATCCAGATCCTCCGGGAGAAGAAGCGCCTCGGCCCCTTCCTCACCAGCCGCCTGAAGAAGCAGGTATTGCGCTTTTTTTCAGGCAAGCGTGGCTGAGCCACCCCAGGGTGTGGGGGTAGCCGTGCCGCAGACCGGGTGGCAGGGACTACATTGGATCCGCAGGACCACCCCGCTACCTTGAAGAAAGAAGAGGGAGCCCCCATGTGTGGAATCGTCGGCTACATCGGCAATCAGAGCGCCGTCGGCATCCTGGTCAATGGCCTGCGCAGCCTGGAATACCGCGGCTATGACAGCGCCGGCGTGGCCCTGGCCACGGGCTCCGGCACGTTCCACATCACCCGCGCCTCGGGCAAGCTGGTGAACCTGGCTGGCAAGGTGGACCTCGCCGATCCCACCCCCCTGGGCATCGGCCACACCCGCTGGGCCACCCATGGCCGGCCCACGGAGGAGAACGCCCACCCCCACTGCAGCGCGGACGGCCAGGTGGTGGCGGTCCACAACGGCATCTTCGAGAACTTCCTGGAGCTGCGCGCCGAGCTGACGGCCGCCGGCGAGGTCTTCACCTCCGAGACGGACACCGAGTGCTTCCCGGTGATGGTGTCCCACCTGATGAAGCAGGGGCGCTCCTTCTCCGAGGCCTTCCGTGAGGCCGTCGGCCGCATGAAGGGCATCTACGCCCTGGCCTGCCTGCACGCCTCGGACCCCGACCGCATCCTGGCCGCCCGCAGCGGCCCGCCCATGGTGCTGGGCCTAGGCGAAGGCGAGACCTTCCTGGCCTCGGACGTGGTGCCCCTCCTGCCCCACACCCGCCGGGTGATCTTCCTGGAGGATGGCGACTTCGCCGAGCTGACCCGCAGCGGCGCGCACATCTTCCGGCAGGATGGCAGCGAGGTGCAGCGGCCGGTGGTGACGATCCCCTACGACCCCGTGTCCGCCGAGAAGCGCGGCTACAAGCACTTCATGCAGAAGGAGATCTTCGAGCAGCCCCAGGCCCTCTCCAACACGCTGCTGAACCGGCTGCCCCTGGACAGCGAGCCCATCCCCCTGGACCTGCCCTTCACCACCAAGGAGCTCGCCGCCCTCACCCGGATCCACATCGTGGCCTGTGGCACCAGCTGGCACTCCGGCCTGGTGGGCAAGTTCCTCATCGAGCAGCTGAGCCGGGTGGCCGTCGAGGTGGACTACGCCAGCGAGTACCGGTATCGCGAGCCGGTGATCCAGCCCGGCACGCTCATCATCGGCATCACCCAGAGCGGCGAGACCGCCGACACCCTGGCCGCCATGAAGGAGGCCGCCGCCCGGGGCGCGCGCACCTTGGCCATCTGCAACGTCCTGGGCTCCACCGCCACGCGCCAGTCCGAGGCCACCATCCTGACCCACGCGGGCCCGGAGATCGGGGTGGCGTCCACCAAGGCCTTCACCACCCAGCTGGCGGTGCTCACCCTGCTGGCCCTGAAGCTCGGCGAGGCCAAGGGCACCGTGGATCCCGTCCTGAAGGCCGAGCTGCTGCAGGGCCTGCGCGAGCTGCCCGCCCACCTGGAGCGCCTCAACGCCCTGGAGCCCAAGATCATGCAGTGGGCCCAGCGCTGGCAGGATGCCACGGACTTCCTATATCTGGGCCGCGGGCCCTGCTACCCCATCGCCCTGGAAGGCGCCCTCAAGCTGAAGGAGATCTCCTACATCCACGCCGAGGGCTACCCCGCGGGCGAGATGAAGCACGGCCCCATCGCCCTCATCGACAAGACCCTGCCCGTGGTGGCCCTGATGCCCCGGGATGCCCACCGCGACAAGACCCTCAGCAACCTGCAGGAGGCCGCCGCCCGGGACGGGCGCATTCTCGCCCTGGTCACCGAAGGGGACACGGGCCTCGCGGGCATCGCCGAAGACGTACTGGAGCTGCCCCCGGTCCACCCCTGGCTGACGCCCATCGTCTATGCCGTGCCCCTCCAGCTGCTGGCCTACCACATCGCCGTCCTGCGCGGCTGCGACGTGGATCAGCCCCGCAACCTGGCCAAGAGCGTCACGGTGGAGTAGGTCGTTCCTTCGCCCCCGACCAGGTAACCCACAATTTTCATAAATTTTACGGCGCCCTCCCGCGCCTGTGCCGACCTTGGAAGCGGACAGGCACACTCACGGGAGGACACCATGGCCGCCCCCTCCGTCCGACACCCCGACCTGGGTCCCTCCCAGGCACTGAACCTCCTGCTCATGCTGGTTGGAGCCCTCCTGGGCTACCTGTTCTGGCTGGCGCGGCCATCCTGAGCGGGGTCTTTTCCGGGCGCGCCCCGCGGAACGACCCATCTTTGAGTTGGGGCCCGCCCCCGGAACGGAAGCTGCCATGCGCACCCACCTTCCCCACCACCCTCATCAGGATCACCCCTTCCTGCGGTTCGCCATCGACCACCCCCAGGCAGACAACTGGCTGCTGCTGGCCTTCATCACCCTGGCGGCCCTGCTCATGTGGTTCCTGAATTACTAGTCAGCTGGCGCGGAAGGCGGCCCCCTGGCCACCCCGCAACCCACCCTCGACAGCCGCGCCGGTTCCGCTAGAATGGAACCTCGCATTGGCGCGTAGCTCAGCGGTAGAGCACTACCTTGACACGGTAGGGGTCGGCGGTTCGAGACCGCCCGCGCCAACCAGCAAAGGCCGCATTCGCGGCCTTTTTCATGCCTTGGGCGGAGGGGATCCACCGGGGCGAGCGGTTAGCTGACCAACACATCATAAATAAAACCGGACGCCTGTTCCACCGATGCCTTGTATGTCGTTCCCTTTGAAGGAAGCGTCTGCCCGAGGATCCCTCATGAAAATGAGCGCGCAGGGCAACGACGCGGCAGGGGACTGCACCAAGGCCATGAACGCCATCAAGGACTCCTCCGAGAAGGTCAACCGCATCACCCTGGTGATCGCGGACATGGCCCGGCAGACCAACCTGCTCTCGCTAAACGCCGCCATCGAGGAGGCCACCCAGGGCAGCACGGACCGCATCCGCGGGATCTCCCTGGCCATGGAGGAGCAGCTCAAGGCCAGCCAGGAGATGGTCGCGGCCGTGGGCACCACCGCCAACATCACCGACCAGAACGCCAGTGCGACCACCCAGCTGGCCGCCACCATCCATGAAGTAGCCCAGACCATCGAGGCGCTGGCTCGCATCGCCAATGAGCTCAAGTTCCAGACGGCCCGGTTCAAGCTGGCCTGAGGTCAGCCCGAGGGCTTGGTTTGGAGGTCGACCGAGCCGTTGTATCCGGTCAGAGTTATCGTGCGCTACGATGAGCGGTTGGGAGGACGCCATGGATCTGCGTACAGGTTTGGGTTGTCTGCTGGCGGGTACGCTGCTGATGGCCCAGCAGCAGGGTGGGCACGTGATGCTGGCCAGCACGATCGGGCCCATCGATGCGGGCATCGTGGACGCGCTGGAGGCGGCCTTCACGAAGGAGACGGGCATCCCGGTGCGCCACGCAGGCGCAGGCACCGGGGCCGCCCTGGAGATGGCCCGGCGGGGTGGCTTCGACCTGCTGCTGGTGCATGCCAAGAGCCTGGAGGAGAAGTTCGTGGCCGAGGGCTATGGCACCCGGCGCGTTCCTCTGATGTACAACGACTTCGTCATCGTCGGCCCGGCCGCAGATCCCGCCGGACTCAAGGGCATGACCTCAGCCACGGCGGCCCTGGTGAAGCTGGCTGCCAAGGGCGGGTGCTTCCTCACCCGGGGGGACAAGTCCGGCACCCATGTGGCCGAGCGGGAGCTCTGGGACAAG
>JAAXXS010000014.1:11846-27638 GCA_013334395.1 Holophagaceae bacterium
GGGACAAGTCCGGCACCCATGTGGCCGAGCGGGAGCTCTGGGACAAGGCCGGCCTGAAGCCCCAGGGAGCCTGGTACCAGGTGTTCGAGAAGGGCAGCGAAGGCAATGTCGCGACCCTGGTGGCTGCCAGCGAGCGGGGCGCCTACACCGTCATTGACCGGGCCAGCTACCTGGGCGCCCGGGAGCGCATTCAGCTCCAGATCCTGGTGGAGGGGGATGAGGTCCTGCTCAACCACATCTCGCTGATCCCCATGAACCCCGCCCGCTTCCCCCATACGGACGCCGCCTCGACCCAGGCCTTCGTGGCCTGGCTGGTCCACCGGGACAAGGGCCAGAAGGTGATCGCGGCCTTCGGCAAGGATCGCTACGGCCAGGCGCTGTTCTTCCCAGACGCCCGGCCCTAGTATCCTCCGAGGGTTCCGCGCTGCGCGCACCTCCAGGCCGCTGCCCGCTGGTGGCGACCATTTAGGTGGCGAGGCGGAGAGTGCTCGGCCACTCGCCTCCTGCTGGCTACTCTTAGAGTGTCAATTCGGACCCTTCTTACCCATTTGATCCCGGAGAGGCCATGCCCGCAGGAAACCCCGATGGCTCCCGGCCCTTCCGGCCGATTGGTGCCAAGGGTGTGGCCAAGGGGATTCTCCTCCCCCTGCTGGTCCTGCTGGGCGGTCTGGGACTGACCTGGCTCTCCTGGAAGGAAGCCAAGGCGGAGGCACGACGGGAGCTGCAGACCTACTTCGAGTTCCGGACCCGCGATGCCCAGCTCCGCATCGAGCAGCGCATGAAGACCTACGAGCAGGTCCTGCGGGATGTCCACGGCTTCGTCAATACCGCCCGGGTGGGGCGCAAGGAGTTTGGCCGCCTGATCGCCGGCATGAACCTTGGCAAGAACTACCCCGGCATCCAGGGTGTCGGCTTCGCCGTGGTCGTGCCCCGGGCCGAGCTGGCCCGGCACGTCGCCGCAGTGCGTGCGGAGGGCTTCCCGGAGTACGCCATCCGACCCGCCGGCGACCGGGACCCCTACACCTCGATCATCTACCTCGAGCCTTTCGAGGGCCGCAACCTCCGGGCCTTCGGCTACGACATGTACTCGGAACCCGTGCGCCGGGCCGCCCTGGACATGGCCACAGACACGGCTGACACCGCGATCTCAGGCAAGGTCAAGCTGGTCCAGGAGACGGACAAGGACATCCAGGCCGGGTTTCTGATGTATCTGCCGGTTTATGCCCTGGGCCGCCCCGGCCTGCAGGAAGTCGCCCCCAGCGACGCCAGCCGGCGGCGCGCGGAGCTCCGGGCCTGGGTCTACGCCCCCTTCCGCATGAACGACTTCATGGCGGGCGTGCTGGGCGAGCAAGGCCAGGATCTGGATATCGAGATCTACGATGGCCCGCAGGCCTCCCCCGAGAACCGCATGTTCGACAGCCACGTCGGGGCGCCGACGGAGCGTCCCGAGGCCACGTTCCAGGCCCGGCGGGAGCTTGAGGTCGGCCACCACCTCTGGACCATGAAGATCCGGGCCCTGCCAGCCTTCGCCATGCGCCTGGGACCCGGCAAGGCCGGGACGATCCTGAACTCCGGCATCCTGGTCAGCCTCCTGCTGACCCTGCTCACCTGGAGCCTGGTCCGCAGCCGGGATCGCGCGGTGGTCCTCGCCGGGGCCCGGGAGCAACGCATCAAGGCCCTGATGCAGTCGGCCAACAACAGCATCCTCCTGGTGGACCCCCAGGGCCGGATCCTTGAGTCCAACGACCGGGCCACGGAGCACTTCGGCTACTCCCCCGAGGAACTGGAGGGCATGACCCTCGACGACCTCAACAACCCCGAAGGTGTTCAGGCCCTGAAGCGGAACATGGGGGCCGTCTGGGCCCATGGCTCAGCCAGCTTCGAAACGGTCCTCCACCGCAAGGGGGGCGGCTCGGTCGATTCCGAGGTCAGCGCCCGCCGCGTGGACTTCGGGCAGGTGCGGCTCGCCTTCTGCATCATCCACGACGTCACCGAGCAGAAGGCCCTCCGCGAGGAACTGAGCCAGCTCACCAGGCAGCAGCGGGCCATTCTCGACAATGCGAGCATCGGCATCACCTTCGTGAAGAACCGCCAGCAGATCTGGTGCAACCCGGGGATGACCGAGATCTGCGGCTACACCCAGGAGGAGATGGCTGACCGCGGCACGCGATTCCTCTACCCCTCTGATGAAGCCTACGAGGAGCTTGGGCGAGAAGCCTATCCCGTGCTCTGGCGGGGGGAAGTCTTCCGCACCGAGCTGGTGCTGCAGCGGAAGGACGGCTCGACGTTCTGGGCGAGCATGCAGGGCAACGCCATCGACCCCCGGGATCCCTCCGCAGGCAGCATCTGGACCATCGCCGACATGACGGACCGCAAGCGGACCGAACAGGAGCTCCAGCTGCGGCAGACCCAGCTCGAGGAGCTTAACCGCTCCCTGGAAGCCCGCGTCGGCGAGGCGGTCACCCAGCTGCGGCAGAAGGACCAGATGCTCATCAACCAGAGCCGGCAGGCGGCCATGGGCGAGATGATCGGCAACATCGCCCACCAGTGGCGCCAGCCTCTGAACGCCCTGAGCATGGTGCTCGCGAACGTGAGGGACGCCTCCCACTACGGGGAGCTGGACAAGGATTCCCTGGAACCCTCCCTGGCGAAGGGAGAGCTCCTGATCCAGAAGATGTCTTCCACCATCAACGACTTCAGGAACTTCTTCCGGCCTGACAAGGCCATGGTCAGCTTCTCCGCCCTGGAGCAGGTCCGCACGGCCCTGGCCCTGGTGGACGTGAACTTCGAGGCCGAGGGCATTGCCATCGCCATTGATGCCCCGGAAGACGTCCTCCTGTTCGGTCACCCCAACGAGTACTCGCAGGTGCTGCTGAACTTGCTCACCAACGCCAAGAGGTCCATCCTGGACGCCAAGGCCAGCGGCGGACAGATCAGCATCCGGCTAACCCAGGCCCTGGGCCAGGGCCGCCTCACGCTCCAGGACAATGGTGGTGGCATTCCGGAGGCCTTACTGGATAGGATTTTTGAGCCCTACTTCTCGACCCACGAATCGGGCACCGGCATTGGACTCTACATGTCCAAGCAGATCATCGAGCGCAACATGGGAGGCCGTATCACCGCCAGGAACCTGCCGCAGGGAGCGGAGTTCGCCATCCTGGTGCCCGTCAGCGGAGCCCAGTCATGACCCATGACAGCCTGGACGCCGCCTTCCTGAAGACCCTGACCATCCTCTACGTCGAGGACGATCCCAGCGCGCGCGAGGAGATCGGCGTGTTCCTGCGGCGCCGGGCCGGCAAGCTGGTGGTGGCCTGCGATGGCGCCGAGGGGCTGGCGGCCTTCCGGAAGAAGCCCACGGACATCGTGGTCACGGACATCCAGATGCCGAACCTGGACGGTCTCACCATGGCCCAGGAGATCCGCAGCCTGGACCGGGACGTGCCCATCCTGGTCACCACGGCCTTCGAGCAGACGGACTACCTGATGCGGTCCCTCGAGATCGGCATTGATCAGTACGTCCTGAAGCCCATCCAGGGGCAGCGCTTTGAAGCGGCCCTCATGACCATCGCCCACCGGCTCTCCGCGGAGGACCAGCTCCGGCAGAAGCAGAAGCTCGAGGCCGAGGCCATCCGCCTCCGGCACCATGCGGCGCTGAGCGTGCTGCTCGGGGGCATTGCCCACGACTACAACAACCTGCTGCAGGCCATCGTGACCGCCGTGAGCCTCGCCCAGGTCAAGCTGGATCCCGCCGCCGAGGCCTACCAGATCCTCGAGAAGAGCGAGCGGAGCTCCGACCAGGTGCGCCAGCTGGGCCGACGCCTGCTGATGCTCGCCAACCCCTCCAACCACCACCAACAGGTGGGCGCCCTGAATGCCCTGCTGCGCAGGTCCGTCCTTGCCACCCTGGCGGGCTCTTCCATCCGCCCGGAGTTCGATTTCCGGGCCGGCGAGGTGCTCGTCCGACACAACGAGGCCAACCTCATGCAGGCTTTCGAGGCCCTGACCCAGAACGCCCGCGAGGCGCTGCCTTCCGGTGGCAGGTTCCAGATCTCGACCGAGCTCTGTGACGTCACGGAGCAGAACGACAAGAGCCTCGCCCCCGGGTCCTACCTGCACATCCGGCTCCAGGACTCGGGCATGGGCATCCCAGCGGAGAGCCTGCCCATGATCTTCGAGCCCTACTACTCCACCAAGGAGCGCGGCAGCAAGCGCGGCACGGGCCTGGGCCTCGCCCTCTGCGAGTCCATCATCCGGGCGCACCATGGCGCCATCAGCGCGGAGTCTCGACCGAGCGAGGGAGCGACCTTCCACCTCTACCTGCCGGTGGCTGAGCCGGACTCCTGGCCCCGCCAGCCCGCCTGACGACCCCTCAGAACTGGTAGCCCGTGGAGATGAGCAGGCTCTTGAGCTGGGTGTCCCGCTCGCCCTGAGTCCGGGGTCGGCCCAGGATCCGCTTCCAGTCCGAGGCGTACTCGAGCTTGAGGGGGAACCCCAGCTTGAGGATGAGGCCCACTCCCAGCGTGGTGCGCAGGGCCGGGAAGGGTGCCACGGTGCCGGGATCCGGGTGGAGGCTGCGGTAGACCTGCCCCGAGTCGACAAAGACCTCCGCCCAGACGGTCTGCATGCCAAACAGCGGGAACCGGTACTCCAGGTTCACCACGGCGAGGCCCTGGCCACCGAGCGGGAGGGGCTGCACCAGTGCCTTGCCGCTGCTGTCGGTGCGCTGGATGTCCCCCAGCATGTCCGGTTCCACGCCGCGCACCGTGAAGGAGCCGCCGCCGAAGAAGCGCTCAGAGAGAGGCAGATCCTCGGCGGAGCGGGCCGTGGGCCGGGCCAGGCCAAGCCGGAAGTTGGCCATGATCACGCCGTATTCCGCATGGAACCCCACCGGCCAGTTCCACTGCTGGCGCAGATCAAGCTTCACGAAGCTGCTGTTGGTGGAGGTTCCGAAGGCCTGGTTCGCCAGCTCGAGCCGCCCCTGGAAATAGGAGCCCTGGGTGGGGTCATAGGAGCGATCCCGGCGATCCACGGCCACCTGGAGATAGGGTGCGGAGATGACGCTCCGGCCCGGCGTGCGGGCGATCAGGAAGAGGTCAGTGTCAGAGATCAGGGGCACGCCATGGCTGTCGGTGTTGGAGGCGACCTCCACCCGCTCGTAGCGGTAGCCCAGCTGCACGGACTGCACCGGGCCGAGCTTCCACTCCAGGCTGGGAATGAACCGCCGACGGCGGGCGAAGTAGGCGGCCTGAGCCTCCTCGAGGTAGGCGCCCTCCATGTGGAACCGCGTTCGGGAGGACAGCCAGCCATCCAGGGCGCTGGGGAGGAACCAGGGGTCCGTGTAGCCGATGCTGTAGCTGTCCACGGACCGCTTGATCTCGCCTGTGGGAAAAGCCCGCCGGAGGGTCTTGCTGTCGAGGCTCTGGTCCCCGGCCCGCAGCCCGAAGTCCAGGGTGCGCCCCATGCCGCCCACGTTCAGCCGCTGGGCATTGAGCCCGAAGAAGTAGCCCTGGGTCTTGTCGTAGCCGAAGCCCTCGGAGAACACCCAGGGGCTGCGCTCCTCCAGACGGAGGGCGAGATCCCCCCGCTGCCAGGGCTGCGCGTCCTGTCCAGGGAGGTCCTTCAGGGTGAGCAGGTCCACCCGCTGGAAGGCCCCGAGGCCACCCAGCTGGATCTGGCCCCCGTCGAGCCGCACCGGGTCCAGGGTGCCGCCAGGGACCGAGGGGAATTCGCGCAGCACCGCCTCGGCCCGGGTCCGGTCGCTGCCTTGCACCACAAGACGCCGGGTCACATCCAGAGGCTGTGACGGGATCTGAATGCGCACGACGGACTGGAGGTCGCCATCTTCAAGGGCCAGCTTGACCTTGGGGCTCTCGGCTCCCGCGGAAGACAGCCGCTGGCGGAGGTCGGACACCACCAGCGCGAGGTCGTTGCGGACCAGCGGGAGCGGTGGATTGAAGGTCAGGCGGGCGCCCTGCTCGGTGGCCTCGAGGGTGCCCTCGAAGCCCTTCAGGTGGCGGCGATCGGACTGGAACCGGTGGGTCCCGGGCAACGCGACCGGCCGCTCCGCGAACACCTGCAGCAGCCCCTGGACAAGCTGCTCCCGGGGGAAGCCGGGATCTCCTGGCAGCTCCAGGATGAGGGCGTCCAGGAACCGCCGACGGCCTTCCCGGATGAGGAAACGGACTTCGACAGAGCCATCCTTGGCCTGGTCGACCCGGCGTCGGACCCGGACCTCGGGGAACCCCCGCTGCAGGTAGAGCGCGGTGACGCGATCCTCGAGACTCTTCACCGCCTCCGTCTTGGCAAAGGGGGCCTGGCGGAACGTCCGCCGGGGCAGGACGACCACAGCCTGGAGCTCCTCCTCGGACAGCTCCTTATTGCCTTCGAAGTGAACCTTCCCAAGGGTCCGCTGGGGACCGGGCTCCACGGTGTAGACCAGCGAGACGGCCTCGGGCCGCTCCGGGCTGCCAGCGGTCACGACCCGGGTGTAGGAGACCTTCACTTCGGCGTAGCCCTGGTCGCGGAAGCTCGCTGTGATCCGACCGGCCCCTTCATCCAGGAGACTGGGGGAGTAGCGCTCCGCCCGGGCCAGGGGCACGAACTCCGAGAGGCTGGGCTGACCCAGGAGGGACGAGAAGAAGCTGAGGCCGCGGGCTTCCAGCTTGACCAGGGGACCCGGATGCACCTCCAGGACCAGGAGATCCTGGGAACCCTGCGCAGGGCTGAGGCGCACGGAACCCTCGAGGCGGCGGTCCTTCACGAAGCGCTGCCGAAGCCGCCGCTGGGCCTCCCGGAGCGTGGCCGGCGTCCAGATGGAGACCCCCTCCACGAGGCCCGCGGCCTTGAGGAGGACGTCTCGGGTGTAGGGCGCGGGATCACCCTCCAGACGAATCCTGCGGACCAGCAGGGGTGTGCCAAGGCTGACCCGGAACCGGGCTTGCCGTCCCCGGTCCAGCTCGGCAACCTCGGCCCGGGCCTGGGGGTAGCCGGCCTCCCGGAGGCGCTGCTCGATGAGGCCGGAAAGAACTGCCCGGCGCTGGGGCCCCAGGCGCTGGCCGTGGCGAAGCTCCGGCAGCAGGGTCTTCTGGAGGTGCTTCGGCACCGGGTCGCCCTCCCAGGTCCAGGAGGCCACCGGCATCAGTGGCTCGAGGCGCAGCAGCACGGAGCCGTCAGCCTGCAGGCCGCCGTCCACGGTGCGGTAGCGGTCCACCAGACGCACGGCCTGCAGAGCCTGCTGGAGGGCTGGAGCATCCACCGCCTGGCCGACCTTCAGTCCCAGGGCCGCGGCGGCGAAGCGGCGATCATCCAGGTCGCCGCCTTCGATGCGGATGGCCGTCAGGCCCCTGACGGCCTCGGCACCCTGAGCGCCGACCGAGGCCAGCGCCAGGAGCAGGGGGATCAGGCCGGCGCGGGAAGGCACCGCCCTAGAAACCGGCGAGGGCCTCGTCCTCGGTGTCCTTCACTTCGAAGACCGAGTGGAGGCTGGTCATCTTGATGAGGCTGAAGATTTTGGAGCTCATGCCGCAGATGCGCAGCTCCCCGCCCTTGCCCTTGATGGAGGTGTAGCAGCCCACCAGCTCGCCCACACCGGACGAGTCCAGGTAGCTCACCTTGCTGAAGTTGATGACGATCTTCCGGGCGCCGTTCAGCAGCGACGTGCGGACCGCCTCGCCCAGCTCCTGGTCGCCATCCCCGAGGGTGATCTTGCCTTCAGGAGAGAGGATCAGGACATCGTTCTGCTGCCGTGTACTCATTTTCATAGAGGCCTCAAGGTGAGGGGCCAGTGTATCAAGGGTGGCGCGGTCTCGCGCAAGGGCCTGAGCAAGGTCCCGGAGGATCTCCCGGATTCGGCACGCAGACTGCATGGATCAGGGAGCAGCCGGACCCAACCCGGCCCATTCTGCAGGGTGCACCATGTTCGACATCACCAGCGGCAACAAGATGATCCAGACCATGGATCAGGCTCTGACGCTGGCTTCCAAGCGCCAGGCCTTCATCGCCTCCAACCTGGCCAACCTCGACACCCCGGGCTACCGGACCAAGGACTTCAGCTTCGAGGGAGCCCTGAAGTCCGCCGTTGAGGGGCAAAAATCGCCCACTTCCATGGTCGCCACCCATCCCATGCACCTCCAGGGGAGTGGCAGCAGCAGCCTTCCCCCCAGCACGGACGCCCTGAAGCCCAATGCCGAGCGCAACGACGGCAACGACGTGAACCTGGACCGGGAGAACATGCTCCTGTCCCGCACCCAGGGTGCCTACCAGAACGCCTCCACCTTCATGCAAGTCGAGCTTCGGAAGCTCTACCTCCTCATCCGGGAAGCGGGCACACGCTGATGAGCATCAAGCAGATCCTCGACATCGCCAGCACGGGCATGGCCGCCCAGCGGCTCCGGGTGCAGCTCATCGCCGCCAACATCGCCAACAGCGAGACCACCCGCACCAAGGAAGGCGGCCCCTATCGCCGCAAGGATGCGGTCTTTGCCTCCCAGGATCTGGGCTTCGCGGGGGCCCTGGCCAACGCCGGCGTCCGCGTCGCGGGGATCAAGACCAGCCAGGAGCCCTTCCTGTCCCGCTACGAGCCCGGCCACCCCGATGCGGATCCCGATGGCGTGGTGAGCTACCCCAACGTCAACGCAGTCGAGGAGATGGTGAACCTCACCGAGGCCAGCCGGGCTTACGAGGCCAACATCGCCGTGGTCCGGGCTGCCAAAGCCATGGCCACTTCCGCCCTCGACATCCTCCGCGTCCAGTAACCTGTCGGAATTTCGACTTGCCCTGCCCCCTCCCCCGACCGATGGTGTGAAAGGCCTTTCCCCGAGTTGACCCCATGGACCCACTCCTGAACATCCCCCAGCTGTCCCCCTTAAATCCCCTCTCCGGATCCTCCAAACCCGGCCAGGGCAGCGGCGCTGCGGGCTCTGAGGGGGGAGTCGCTTTCGGCGATTTGCTGAAGCAGGCGCTCCAGGAAGTGAACCAGGCTTCCGCCCAGTCCGAGGAGGAGGCACGGAACTTGATGACAGGGGAGAGTGCAGACATGCACACGGCCATGCTGGCTGTCCAGAAGGCCGATCTTAGCTTCCAGATGATGATGGCCGTTCGGTCGAAACTGATCGATGCCTACCGCGAGGTCATGCGCATGCAGATGTAGCGCAGGCCTAGCTTCCCGGCGCGGCCTCACCCCTGACTGAGGAACGCCTATGGCCGGGGAAACGAACCTCGCTGAACAACTGACCAGCGCTTTCCGGGGCATGAGCTCCACCCAGCGCGTCATGGTCATCGCCATTTCCATGACAGTGCTCCTGGCCCTGGCCGGCCTGGGCATCTGGGCCGGCCAGGAGACCAAGGGTGTCTTGGCTTCCAATGTCTCCCCCTCGGAGGCGAGCTCCATGGTGGCCCAGCTGGACAAGATGCAGGTCCCCTACGAGCTCAGCTCTGACCAGCGGTCGATCCTGGTGCCCGAGAGCAAGGTCGGATCCCTCCGGCTCAAGTTCGCCGGCGACGGCCTCCTGACCGGGGACAAGCTCGGCTTCGAGAAGCTCGAAAACGCCGGCCTCGGCACCACGGACTTCTCCCAGAAGGTTATCCACCGCCGGGCCATGGAGGCCCAGCTGGCCAAGACGATCATGAGCCTCCAGCAGGTCAGCGAGGCGACGGTCCACATCACCCCCTCCAACGACAGCCCCTTCCTCACCGACAAAGAGGACGCCAAGGCCAGCGTGCTGCTCAAGCTGCGCGGCTCCCGCATCCTGCCCGACGAGAACACCCAGGCCATCGTGAACCTGGTGGCCGCCAGCGTGGAAGGGCTGAAGCCCGACCAGGTGGTGATCATCGACCAGCACAGCCGGATCCTCTCCCGGACCGGCCGGGACCCCATGGTGGGTGCCAGCGATGCCCAGAAGAAGGTGGCCCGCGAAGAGGAGGACCACCTGGTCCGCCGCGTCACGGACCTGCTCGAGCCGGTGGTCGGCCTCGGCAAGGTCCGGGCCACGGCCCACGTGGACCTGGACTTCGACAAGGTGAAGATCAACGAAGAGAAGTTCGATCCCCAGGGCCAGGTGGAGCGCAGCGTCCAGCAGAAGGACGAGAAGGTCCAGAAGCGCGAGGGCGGCGGCGGCGTCCCGGGAACGCCCAGCAATGTGGCCCCGGCCAACGCGGGGGCCTCGTCGAGCGCGGTGGAGTCCAGCGACAAGAAGGAGACCACCACCAACTTCGAGATCAGCAAGACCATCCGCGCCGTGGATCAGGCCACCGGCGGCATCAAGCGCGTCACCTTGGCGGTGATCGTGGACCACCTCAGCGCCTGGGAGAAGGACCCCAAGGGCGAGCCCGTGCTGAAGCTGACGCCCCGCTCGGCGGACGAGCTCAAGAAGATCCGGGACCAGGTGTCCGCGGCCGTGGGCATCCAGCCCAAGCGGGGAGACGAGCTCACCGTCGAGAACATGGCCTTCGCCACCCTCCAGGCGAATCCCAAGGAGGAGGCCGAGGCCAAGAAGCAGTTCTGGGTGGACCTGGTCCGCCAGTTCGCCCCGAGCGTCATCTACGGGATCCTGGGCCTGGCGGTCTTCTTCATGCTCATCATGCCCATGCTGAAGCGCCTCTCCGCGGCCATCAACCGGCCCGCCCCCATGCGGGTGGCCAGCGCCGATGGCGGCGACGGTGGCGGCATGTCCGGCGGCGGCTCCACCCGCAAGCCGGTCCAGGTGAAGTCCATGTCCGAGATCGAGTCGGAGATCGAGGCGGAATTGAACGCCGACGCGGCCTTCAGCGCCCCCGAAGCCCGGCGGCGCGAGCTCATCAAGAAGCGCCTCCAGGAGGGCTCCCACGAGGACCCGGAGACCATCGCCTCCCTGGTGCGGTCGTGGCTGCTTGAGGAAGGACGGTAGCCATGGCCAAACTCACCGGCATGCAGAAGGCCGCGGTGCTCATGGTCACCCTCGGGGACGAGACCGCCGCCAACATCTTCAAGTACCTTGAGGAGGACGAGATCCAGACGATCTCCCGCGAGATCGCCATCACCAAGCACGTGCAGCCGGAGGTGGCCGAGGAGGTCATGGAAGAGTTCCACACCATGACCCAGGCCCGCAGCTACATCAGCCAGGGCGGCATCGAGTACGCCAAGAAGCTGCTCATCAAGTCCGTGGGCCCGGAAGTGGCGCGCAAGATCATCGACCGCCTGGTGAAGGCCCTGGAGTCCAGCGCCGGCTTCACCAGCCTGGAGCGCGCCAACCCCCAGCAGCTCTCCAAGTTCATCCAGAACGAGCACCCCCAGACCATCGCGCTGATCCTGGCCCACCTGAACGCCTCCCAGGCGGCGGAGCTCATCTCCAGCCTGCCCGAAGCCCTGCGCAGCGACGTGGCCATGCGCATGGCCAGCCTGCAGGAGATCAGCCCCGAGGTGGTGCGCCGCATCAGCCTCATCCTCGAGCAGAAGCTGGAGGCCCTGGGTTCCTTCGCCACCGAGGCCTATGGCGGCGTCCGGGCCGTGGCCGAGCTCTTCAACCGCATGGACCGCAACACGGGCCGCGCCGTGCTGGAGAAGATCGAGACCGAGAACCCCCAGCTGGCCGCCAGCATCCGCGACCTGATGTTCGTCTTCGACGACATCCTGCTCATCGATGACAACGGCATCACCGAGATCCTCAAGCGGGCGGACAAGAAGACGCTGACCATCGCCCTCAAGGGCACCAGCGAGGAGCTGCAGAACCAGTTCTACCGGAACATGTCCAGCCGCGCCGTGGAGCTCATGAAGGAAGAGATGGAGTTCATGGGTCCCGTGAAGCTGAAGGACGTGGAGAAGTCCCAGCACGAGGTGGTCGAGATCGTCCGCCAGCTCGAGGAGGAGGGCGTCATCAGCATCGGCGGCGGCGGAGGCGAGGACTATGTCACCTAGCGAGCGGGGGCGCCGCCATGGCCACTAGGGGCTTCATCCGGGCCGAGGACCTCCAGGACAAGCGCCTGGGGGCCTTTCCCTATTTTCCCGTGGACGCCCTCCCGTCCCAGGGCTCCTTCGAGGAGGGCGAGGGCTCGGTGTCCTCGGAGCTGGGTGACTCCGCCGCGTCCGATGTGCCCATCGAGGAGCGCATCATCGACCGCCTCCAGGAGGCCGAGCGGCAGGCCCAGGAGATCGCCCGTCGGGCCTACGAGGAGGGCTTCGCCGCCGGCGAGGCCGAGGGTCGCGCCTTTGGCGAGAGCCAGTACAAGACCTACATGCAGCGCCTGGAAGAGCACCTGACGGAGCTGGCCTCGGTCTCCGTCACCCTGCAGGCGACCCTGGACGAGCAGCTGATAGCCCTGGCCCTGGCCGTCGGCGAGCACCTGGCGGTGCAGCAGATCGAGCAGGCCCCCGGCGCCGTGCGGGCCATGATGGACCGGATCCTCGACGAGCTGCCGTTCCCCCTGCCCCGGGGCCGCCGGGACGGTGAGATGCCCATGCAGGTCTTCCTCCATCCCGCAGACCTCGAGCAGCTCGGGGACCAGTTCTCCGATCACACCGGCCTGGCCCTCCTGAGCGACACCAGTCTCTCGCGGGGCAGCCTCCGGATCGAGGCCCCCCAGGGCATCTTCAACGGCACCCTGGAGCGCCGCCGGGAGGCGCTCATGCAGCTCATCGCCCGGCTGCGGGAAGAGGGCTCCCTGTGAACACCGTGCTGGATCCCGCCGCCCTGGCGGCCCGCCTCCCGGCGCTGCCGAAGGGCGACTGGATGGGCCGGGTCACGAAGGTGGTGGGCCTGGTGGTCGAGAGCACAGGCCCCGAGTGCTCCGTGGGCGAGCAGATGCTCATCCACGGCACCGACCCCAGCGGCAAGCCCCGCCTCTTCCATGCGGAAGTGGTGGGCTTCTCGGGCCAGCGCGTGCTGCTCATGCCCATTGAGGAGACCGAGGGCATCCGGCCGGGACTGTGGGTGGAAGGCACCGGCCACCAGCCCGAGCTGCCCGTGGCGGACGAGCTGCTGGGCCGCGTCATCGACCCCCTGGGGCGGCCGCTGGATGGCGGCCCCCCCATCGAGGCCACGGCCCACCTGCCCCTCCAGGGCCCGCCGCCCAACCCCATGCGGCGCAAGCGGATCGACCAGGTGCTCTCCACCGGCGTGCGCGCCGTGGACGGACTGCTCACCCTCGGCAAGGGCCAGCGGGTGGGCATCTTCTCGGGCTCCGGCGTGGGCAAGTCCACCCTGCTGGGCATGGTGGCCCGCAACACCGCCGCCGAGGTGAACGTCATCGCGCTGGTGGGTGAGCGGGGCCGCGAGCTGCGCGAGTTCATCGAGAACGACCTGGGCGCCGAGGGCCTGCGCCGCAGCGTGGTGGTGGTCTCCACCGGCGACCAGACGCCCCTGCTGCGCCTGCGCTGCGCCATGGCTGGCACCACCGTCGCCGAGTACTTCATGCGCCAGGGCAAGGATGTCCTGCTGATGATGGACAGCGTCACCCGCTTCGCCATGGCCCAGCGGGAAGTCGGCCTCAGCGCGGGCGAGCCGCCCAGCTCCCGGGGCTACACGCCCTCGGTGTTCGCCCTGCTGCCCCGGCTCATGGAGCGGGCCGGCACCTTCGAGGGCATGGGCTCCATCACCGGCATCTACACCGTGCTGGTGGAGGGCGACGACATGAACGAGCCCATCAGCGATGCCGTGCGCGGCATCCTGGATGGCCACGTGGTGCTCTCCCGGAAGCTGGCCGCCAAGAATCACTTCCCCGCCATCGACGTGCTCGCCAGCCTCTCCCGGCTCTTCAGCGCCCTGGCGCCACCGGAGCAGAAGCAGCTGGCCAGCAAGCTCCGCGACCTCATGGCCACCTACCATGACGCCGAGGATCTGATCCAGATCGGGGCCTACACCAAGGGCTCGAGCACGGCCATCGACCAGGCCATCCAGTTCCAGGCCTCCATCCAGTCCTTCCTCCGGCAGGCCACCGCCGAAAGCTCTGACCACCGCCAGGCCATGCTCGCCATGGGCCAGATCTTCGGCATCGACCTGGCACCCTTCCTGAAGGTCGCCCACTGATGGCCGCCCGCTTCCACTTCCGTCTCGAGCCCCTGCGCAAGCTGCGGGAGGCCCTGGAACGCGAGGCGCAGCGAGCCCTGGCCCGGGCCCTCCAGGCCGAGCGGGACATCCGGAGCGAGCTGGATGCCATGGCCGAGCAGCGCAAGGCGCTCTTCGAGGCCCGCCGGCTAGCCACAGGGCAGTTCCTGGACCTGGACCTCTTGCGGAACGGGGAGCGCTTCCTGGTGGTGCTGGAGCGTCGGCAGCTGGAAGGCTACGAGCGCCTCCGCGTGGCCCTCCTGAAGGTGGCCGAGGAGCGGGAAGCCCTCACCATAGCCCACCGGAACCACCTGATGCTGGTCCGCCTCAAGGAGCGCCGCGCCCTCGAGCACCAGCGTGAGCAGCAGCTCCGGGAGGCCCTGGAGATGGACGAACTGGCGGTGCTCCGGCACCACCCCCGCAGCGCCTGATCAAGAAGGAGCTCTCATGAACGCCCGCTTTCTGCTTTGGATCTCGGCGCCCCTCGCGCTGTCCGCGGGCGTCATCTGGCTGTCGGCCCAGGAACCCAAGGGCGACCTCAAGGGCGTCGCGGGTGAGGGCGTGAAGATCGCCGAGCTGGCCTCCCAGCTCCAGAGCCGGGAGAAGGCCATTGCCCAGAAGGAGGGTGAGCTCCGGCAGCTCGAGCAGCGCCTCAACACCCTCCAGGCCACCCTGGACAAGGATCGCGGCGAGCTCGCCGCCCGCGAGCGGGCCATCCAGGAAGCCCTGCTCAAGGTGGAGAACCTCAAGGCCCGGCCCGCCCTCGACCCGCAGATCATCCGCACCTATGAGGCGATGGATCCCGCGGCTGGGGCCCAGGCCATGAAGGAGCTGGCGGGCCAGAACCTGGACGTGGCCGTGGCGCTGCTGGCAGGCATGACCCCCAAGAAGGCCGGGAAGCTCATGGACCAGCTGGCTCCCCTGGACGCGAAGCTTGCGGGGCGCCTCTCCGAGCGCGTCGGTCTGTCGAAGCCCAAGGAGCTCTGAAGCTAGTCCGTGCAGGAGGCCGGCTCTTAGGACCTTTCTGCCCAACGACTGCGGCACGGTCCTGGCCCTGGAAACCCTACCGGAAGATCCGGACAAGAGGTTTCCATGGCTTCTGCCAGCCCCGTGGCCATCCTGGCGCTCCCGGACCGAGCCGTGGCGGAGCGCCCGGAGAGCAAGCCCGGGGACGCCGGTGATGGCCGCTTTGCGGGCCTGATGGCGCAGTTCGCCCAGCCCCAGGCCACGCCCAGCGCGGTGGACCCGGCCCGGGGCCCCTCGGCCAGGGCTCATCGGTCTGCGGCCAGGAAGGCAGCCCCCGCACCCGACGCCCCGCCCGCCTCCGCCGAGGTCAGCCACCCGGCAGCGGCTGCCTCCGCACCCAAAGCCGGGCCCCCGAGCCCCGTCCGAACCACGGCCCGCGCACCCAGGCCGCACCCCTCGGAAGCCCGAGTGGCCGATTCCCAGGCCGCAGCCCCCCAGGTCTCGACCCAAGACACCCCGATCGCTGCCGCTGCGCCCGCGACAGCTCCACTGGCCACCGACTCCCAAACGCCGCCACCGGAGCCACCGGCCCAGACCCCTCTGACTGCCCCCGCAGTCCTGCTGCCTCCCGAGGCCATCCCGGCCCCAAAGGTGGCCCTGGTAGACACCTCGGCTGTCCTCGTCGCGGCCCCCGGGCCGGCGGCTGCGGTGGCAGCAAAGGCCACCCTGGCCCCGGGGCTGCCGAACCTTCCCGGTGACCCCCAGCAGCCCACGGGCGTGTCGAAGGTCGCACCCACGGCCACTCCCACCG
>JAAXXS010000156.1 GCA_013334395.1 Holophagaceae bacterium
ATGGTCCGTCTTGTTGAGCAGGGTCACCTTGGTGACCACCACCTCCACCGCCGACCACTGGTCCGACGGGGCGTCCGTGAGGATGATGGCGGTCCCGCCGGTGATCGGGGGCAGCGGCGCAGGGATGTCGGAAGGGGACTGCGAGCTGCCGCCGCAGGCCAGGGTCAAGGCCAGGCCGGTGAGCGCCGGGACAGCCAGCAGGGAAAGCGCGCGAAGCGAAGGACGCATGGAGGTCTCCTGGGGTTGGCAAGTCAGAGGGTGGCGGTGGGAACCCAATACCCCCACTGACCCGCAGGTCCCGGGTGGGGTTGACTAGCGATTTTACTTAACAAGCTCCCCCAGGGAGGGACCACACTGGGCGGCATGGCCACCAACCTCCGGGAGCTGCTCATCCAGCGTGCCGCGCGCCTCCAGGAGCGCCCGGCGCTCTCGGCCCCGGGTTGGAATTCGTTGAGTTACGCCCAGTTCCGGAACCGGGTTGAGGGCGTGGCCCTGGGTCTCCTGGCCCAGGCTCCCCCGCCCGAAGCCTTGTGCTGCGCCACGGGTAGCCCCTGGGACTGGGTTGCCGAGGTGGCGGCCGCCGTGTCCGGCCTTAGCTGGGACCCCGCCGGAGCCGCCCTGCCTCCGGAGGTCCTGGGTGGCCCCCTGTTCAATGCCGACGCCGGCCGGGGTCCCTATCACGAGCGGGGGCACCACCTCGGCGAGGGCACCCCCTTCCAGGGCAACCTGACCCAGGCGGAGCTCCTGGGCCAGCTGAAGGCTCTCAACCGGCGGCTCGAGTGGGACCACGAGACCCGAATCATTCTGCCCCTCGCCCACCTGGGGCATCCCCTGGTCCGCGCCGCCCTCTGGAGCGCCCTCTTTGCCGGCGCCCATGCGGTGCTGGAGCCTCCCCCTGCCGCTTCCTCCTGGGATGACACCCCCTTCCTGGGGTTCTGGCCCCCCGATCCAAGACCCTGAACCCTTGCTTTTGGACAGTCGCTGACCAATCCTGGACTCAGGAGGTCGCCATGGCCCGTCCCGCGTCCCGGAAAGCCCTCGAGTCCCCCCGCCCCGACGGCGGCCACCTGGTCAAGGCCGAGCGCCTGCAGGAGGTGCTGGAGGCCATCCGCGATGCCGGCGAGCGCGGCATCACCAAGGCGGGCCTGGCCCGGAAGCTGGGCGGCGTCGCCATGCGCACCGTGGACCGGGCCGTACAGCTCCTGGAGGAGCAGGGGGCCCGCTTCGGGAAGGCCCGGCAGGGCCGGCCCGCCCTCATCCACTTCACCCTGGAGAAGGGGCCGGACTGGGACAGCCGCATCACGCCCCACGCCCGCATGGCGCTCGAGGTGGCCCTCATGGCCCTGGAGGGCACGGCCACGGAGCTGTGGTACGACCAGCTGGAAGGCCTGCGCGCCCTGGCGGACAGCCACCTGAGCACCCGGGACCGGGACCTGTTCAAGGCCCTGCAGCAGCACGTCTGTGTGCGGGGCGGCGCCGATGACCAGCAGGCCCTGGACACGAAGATGCTCACCCAGGTGCTGCTGGCCCTGGGCCATCCTGAGGGGCCGCGCGAGCTGGAGCTGACCTACATGGCCGCTTCCACGGGCCGCACCAGCGCCCGCACGGTGGTGCCCTTCACGCTCGTCCACGATGTCTTCTCCGGCGGCGCCTTCCTGCTGGCCTGGGACGCAGCCAAGCAGGAGCCGCGACACTTCCGCCTGGCGCGCATCGTAGAGGCCAAGGCCCTGGCCCGGCGGGGCCTCATCCCCGACAAGCGCCCCCTGGAGCGGGCCCGGGAGCTGCAAATCGGCGGCTGGTTCAGCCTCACGGAGCCCTTCAGGATCCAGGTCCGGGTGAGCGGCACCAACTGGCCTCAGGCCCTGCTGGACGCCCCCCCCGCCCTGCCGAACATCGAGGTCCGCAAGGAGAAGGGGGGCACGGTGCTCCTCAGCTTCCAGGCCACGGAGCCCTCCGGGCCCATCCGGTTCGTCCTGCAGTTCGGGGCCGATGCCGAGGTGCTCGAGCCGAAGAGCCTGCGGACCCAGCTGCTGGCAACACTGAAGCTCATGACCGCCAAGTATCGCTAGGCGGAGAAAGGGCCGGCGCTGCCGGCCCCTCCTCTTTTCTCAACGACGACCCTACTTCTTGGCGGCCTTGGGCTTGGCGAGATCCCGGAGCACCACCTGGCCCTGCCGGGCGTAGTCGATGGCCTCGCCCAGGATGCGGGCGGCCTCCTGCGGGGCATGGAAGCCCATGGAGTTCTCGGCGTTCACGAAGTCCACGCGCCACTGGGCCTTGCGCTGGAGTTCGAAGATGGGCTGCAGCTTCGCGTCGTCCACGCCGGCCTGCTTGGCGGCGACGATGTCGCTGATCAGCTGCACCACGGCATCCTCGGCGCGGTCCATGAGGGCCTTGGTGCGGTCCTGGATGGCCGTCACGCGGGCCTTGAGCTCGGTCTCAGGGAAGCGGTGGCAGGTCTGGCAGGAGCGGGACACGTCCAGCAGCGGGCTGCGCACCTGGTGGTTGCTGATCTTGATGGCGCCCTCGCGGACATAGGGCATGTGGCAGTCAGCGCAGGAGACACCGGAGCGGGCGTGGACGCCCTGGCTCCACATCTCGAACTCGGGGTGCTGGGCCTTGAGCACTTCCGCGCCGGTCTTGGCGTGCTTCCAGTCGAAGAAGCGGTGGCCGTCGGCGAACTTGTAGCTGTCGTAGGTGGCCTCGATCTGCTCGACCTTCAGGCCGTTGTTCCAGGGGAAGAACAGCGTGGCCTTGGGGCCGCAGTAGTACTCCACGTGGCACTGGCCGCAGACCATGGAGCGCAGCTCCTGGCGGGAGGCGTCGCGGTTCGCGTCGTAGGGCGTGGCCTTGTCGCCCTTGCGCCACTTCTCGATGGAGGGCAGGTGCGGCACGGGCTCGGCGCTGTTGGCCAGGGCGACGACGCCCCGGATGAAGCCGGGCTTGGTGACGCGCAGGGCCATGTTCTTGGGGTCGTGGCAGTCGATGCAGGCCACGGGATGCTTCACGAGCTTGGAGGCCTCGGCATAGGGCAGCTTGCAGATGGCCTCGAAGCCCGCCATGAGCTGGGCCTGGGCATTGGGGCTGGAGAAGGCTTCATCCAGGGTGCCGGGCGCGCCGCCCTTCAGGCCCGCCTCGCGGTAGGCCACGGTGTTCGAAGCATGGCAGTGCATGCAGGCGCCCGTCTGGGGCTTGGTCGTCACCCGCTTGGTGTTGCGCTGGTCCTCCAGCATGTAGGCGTGGCCCTGGCGCTGGTTGAAGTCGATGGCGAAGGCGTAGCCGTCGAAGATGCTCACCAGCCGGGGATCCTCCACGATGCGGCTCTTTGGCAGGCCCTCGCTGCCGGCGCCGCCGTACTTGGTGCTGTACTTCTCGGCCGTTCGCTTGTAGGTATCCAGGTGGCGGGGGAAGTTCTTGCCCCAGATCTCGGGATCCACGGTCTTCTCGTCCAGGTCCACGACCTTGAGGCTGGTCTGCCTGGCCTCGGCCTTGCGGTTGGAGATGCTCGCGTAGAGGCTCATCATCAGAACCGTGGCCACGGCCGCGCCGATGGCCAGGAGACCCATGCGGACCCAGGGGCGGGAGAACAGGGGGGTGGGTTGGTCGGTCATCGGAGGGTTCCTCCCGCGTGGGTGACACGCATCGTCGGGTTTAGGGTCAGGCGTTGACGTTTGTTTTCATCGGGTGGGGCCGTGGCCCACACCCTGGTGGCAGCGGACACAGCCGTAGAGATCGGCCTTCTGGCCCGGGTCGCTGGGGACGCCCAGGGTTCCGTGGGCCGTGATCTCGTCCGTCAGATCGACGTGGCAGCGGAGGCAGTTCGCTTCCAGCACCTCGGCGTTGCCGGGTTTGATGCGGATCGGCTCGGCGAAGTTCTGGAGCGTAAAGGCCTTGGAGTGGTGGTAGCCGTTGCTGGCCTTCACGAACAGCTTGTTCACCACGTTGCCATGGGGCAGATGGCAGTCGTTGCAGACCGCCACCGCGTGGTGGGAGCCATGCTGCCAGCCGTCGAAGTCGTCGCGCATGATGTGGCAGTTCACGCAGACCGCAGGGTCGTTCGACAGGTAGGAGGTGCCGTGGGCCGAGACGAAGGTGTAGGCGCCGGAGCCCAGAAGCACCCCCAGGAACACGCTGGCCGCCAGACTGAAAAAGAGGAATCGGCGCTTTCCGCTCACGGGGCATCCATCGGTGGGACCAGGCACCCGCCCGGCACCCGAAAGGATGGATGAAGAATTAAGACCAGTCAATCCTAAATTATCAATTTCCTGTCCTGCAAGTGGCGGCAGCCCGCCCTGCCTGGGCTTTTCAATTAGATACAATTGTATTTAATTGACACTAATTGCACTGATTAGCTTGGTCTTTCCCGTGCCTCCCCCCCGCCCGGGGGGCAGACCCGCCGGGCAGGGGGACCGTATACTGGCCTTCCGGAGCGCCCATGTCCCAGACCATCGATCACCCCGAACTCAGCGCCGCCGAGTGGAAGCTCATCCAGGACCTGCGCGCCCTGCCAGAAGCGGCCCTGCAGGCCCGGATGCTGGGCTCCGTGCAAGAGCTGCTGTTCTTCTTCGGCAACCCCCGGTGCCAGGGCATGGGCGTGGAGGGCTTCCCCTGCGGCGAGCCCCGCTCCACCTGCGAGGAGTGCCACGAGGTCTGGGACATGCTGGACCGCCTGTCGGCGCGGAACCGGAAATCCTGACCTGCAATACCCTCCTCCGGCTTCGCTTCACCATCGTAGGCAGGGCATGGCAGATTCCGGGGTCCATTAAGGACTTCCAGGTTATTATCGGAATCCACCCGGAGGCCCCATGCGCACCCCCGCCGCCCTCGCCCTCATGCTCCTGATCCCCGCCTGCCTCAGCGCCGCAGGAGCCCGCAAGTACGGCCAGCCCCTCGCCCTCAAGGATGAGGTCAAGGTCGCCGAGATCCTGGCCAACCCCGATGCCTTTGCCGGCAAGAAGGTGCGCGTGAAGGGCATCGTGACGGAGGTCTGCGAAGAGCGCGGGTGCTGGATCAAGATCGGCGCCGACAAGAAGGAGATCATGTTCAAGGTCGAGGACGGCGTCATCGCCTTCCCCATGGCCGCCAAGGGCGGCACCGTGGTGGCCGAGGGCACGGTGTCCAAGCGCGTCCTCTCCGTCGAGCAGCAGAAGGCCATGTGCGACAAGGAGGCCAAGGCCCTGAGCAAGCCCGTCGACTACGGCAAGATCGCCGGCCCCAAGACCATCGTGCGCATCGAAGGCCTGGGCGCCGAGATCCAGTAGGCCCCTCATGACTCCCGAACCGGCCCGCCGGGTCAGGCCCTGGCGCCGCTGGAACGCCGCCACGCACCGGGATGTGGGCTACGTCACCGTGGCCCTCACCGTGGCCTATGCCATCTCCGGCCTGGCAGTGAACCACATCGCCAGCTGGAATCCCAACTACGCCAAGGTGAAAGAGGTCCGCCAGATCCAGCCCCTGAGTCGGACGGATCCCACCGAGGCCCTGGTGCGGACGGCCCAGGCCCAGCTGAAGCCTGGGGGCAAGTTCAAGAGCGCCTTCCAGCCCGACGACGACACGCTGAACCTCTACTACGACCGGGCCAGCTATGCGGTGGACCTGCCCACGGGGAAGGTGCTGGTGGAGGCCGTGCGGCCCCGCCCGGTCCTCTACGCCATGAACCAGCTGCACCTCAACGCGCCCAAGCACCTGTGGACGGCCATCGCCGACCTGTATGCGGTGGCCCTCCTCGTCCTGGCCTTCAC
>JAAXXS010000157.1 GCA_013334395.1 Holophagaceae bacterium
AAGCCAAGAAAGCCAGGATCTCTTGGCGCTCTTGGAGTCTTGGCGGTGAGATTTTTCAGTCAGCCCTAGACCACTGCGACTACACCAGCTCGGCGCCCAGGAAGTGGGGGCTGGCGAGGGTGATGCGGGCCTGGACGAGCTCGCCGAAGGGAAGCTGGCGACCGGGTCCCACGGCCAGGTGCACGGTCTTCCACTCGCCGCTGTGGGCCAGCCACCAGCCGTGCTCCGTGGGCTCGTGCATCTCCACGCGCACTGGGATCTCCCGGCCCAGGAAGCGCTCGTTGCTGGCCCGGGTGAGGGCCGTCTGCCGCTGCTGGAGCGCCGCCAGGCGCTCGGCCTTCACAGCCATGGGCAGGTCGTCCCGAAGGCGCAGCGCGGGCGTGCCGGGGCGGGGCGAGTAGATGAAGCTGAAGGACCCGTCGAAGGCGACCTCGTCCAGCACGCGGAGGGTGGCCTCGAAGTCTTCGTCGGTCTCGCCGGGAAAGCCCACGATGAAGTCCGTGCTCAGCGCGATCCGGCCGCGCCCCTCGCCGAGGTAGCCCAGGCGCTCGAGATACTCCGCCACGGTGTATTCCCGCCGCATGAGGCGCAGCACGCGGTCGCTGCCGCTCTGCAGGGGCAGGTGCAGGAAGGGAGCCACCTTGGGGTTGCTCACCAGCACCCGCGCCAGCTCCCGGTTGAAGTTCATGGGGTGGCTGGTGGTGAAGCGGATCCACTCGATCCCCTGGATCTCCGAGACCCGCTCCAGCAGCTCCGCGAAGCTGCAGCCGCCCGCGTAGCTGTTCACGTTCTGGCCCAGCAGCTCCACCTCGCGGGTGCCTGCGGCCGCCAGCCCGCGCACCTCCGCCAGCACGTCCGCGAAGGGGCGGTGGCGCTCGGCGCCCCGGGTGGTGGGGACGATGCAGTAGGTGCAGGCGTGGTCGCAGCCTTCCGTGATGGTCACCAGGGCCTTGGCGAGCTCCCGGCGCCGGGTGACAGATGGCGGAAAGAGGTGGTTGTCTGGATACTCGCCCGTATCGATGACGCGGGCCTTCCCGGCCCGGGCCTCGGCCACCAGCCGGGGCAGCTGCTTGAGGGCCATGGTGCCAAGGACGAAGTCGATGTGAGGCGCTCGCTTGAAGAGGGCCGCCTGCTCCTGCTGGGCCAGACAGCCGGTGACGCCCACCAGCAGGGGCCGCCGCAGCTTCTCCTGGCGCAGGCGTCCCAGCTCCGAGTAGACCTTGTGCACGGCCTTCTCGCGGATGGAGCAGGTGTTCAGCAGCACCAGGTCCGCGTCCTCGGCTCCCGCCGCGCACTCGAAGCCCTCGGCCGACAGCAGCCCCGACAGCTTCTCGCCATCGTGGTCGTTCATCTGGCAGCCCCAGGTCTCGATGTGGTACTTCATCGCAGCATCCAAACCTTTGAGTGTAACGACAAAAGCTTAGGTCAGGATTCACGCGGTCCGAGCCTGTCCCGGGGCAGCTAGAACTCCGCCCGCAGGCTGAACTGCCACACGCGGGGCTGCTGGAAGTTGCCGGGGGTGAAGGCTCCGCCCACGTTGTTCACCCAGGTCATGGACTGGCGGTTCGTGGCGTTGAGGAGGTCCACGGCGGCCCGCAGCGCGACCTTCGGGAAGCGGGTCCGCCAGGCCAGGCTGAGATCAAGGCTCGCGGCGTGGGGCAGTTCCTGGTCGCCCCGCACCGGGCCGGGGGCCAGGACGAGCTCGCCGGAGACCTTCACCAGGCTGCTGTACCGGAGGCCGGAGCGCCAGCTGAAGGCGAAAGCGGACTCCAGGTTCCATGGGAGCGCGACGCTGCCGAAGGCCTTCCAGGCGTGCTTAACCTCTTCGTTGAGGTTGCCGTCGGAGGGGGCCAGGCGGTAGTCCTGGCGCAGGCTGGGGATGGAGGCGAAGCCGGTGTTCTTGCCGGTGGCGGTGTTCACGTTGCCCACCTCGGAGTTGCCGTTCAAATCCCCCTGGCTGTAGCTCAGCTGGAGGCGGTGGCCGCCTTCGAACGCGCGGCGGGCCACCAGATCCAGGCCATGAAAGTCCCGCCTCAGGCCCGGCAGGTTGGCGACCACCTTCCGGGTGGAGGAGCGGTTGGCCAAGGCATCCAGCTCTGGCAGGTAGCCGTAGGTGGCGCTGTAGGTGTCGATGAGGTCGCGGACGGCCTTGAGGGTGAAGGTGGCCTCGAGGGTCCAGGCGCCGAGCAGGGGCAGGTCCTGGAGGCGCTCCGCCCCCACCTGGACCAGATCCGTGCGCGGTGCCTTCAGCTCACCCACACTCACGTTCGCCGCACCCTGCACGCCGTTCACCTGCCAGGTCCGCCAGTCGCTCAGGATGGGAATCCACACCTGCTTCACGGTTGCGGGCCCGCCGGTGGTCGCCCCGGCCGCGGTCAGGTTGCCCGCCGTGGGGGGGCTGAAGATGCGGCCTGCGTAGACGAAGAGCCGGGTGCGGCCATCGGCTGCGGGATCCCAGGTCAGGCCCAGGCGCGGACTCAGGAGGGTCTGGCGATAGAGGCTGCGGCCATCCTCTGCGTCAAGCCCGGCACGATCCACGCGGATCCCCAGGTTGGCGGTCCAGCTCGCGGCAAAGCCCCAGTCGTCCTGAAGGAAGAGCCCCAGCACGGTCTGCTTGAGGGGGTTCCCGTAGGAAGCCGCATCCGCCAGGGTGCGCTGGTAGAGGCTGCTCGCCCGGCCCCCGACCAGCTGGCCGGAGACCGGGCTGGCGGTGGCGAGGCTGTCCCCCGCCCCGTAGCCAAAGGCGCTGCCGTTGTATGTCAGCAGGCCCGCCGAGATGGCGGCGAGGTCCCCGGCGGCGGGCCCCGCGCCACCCGCGGCGCGATCCAGGTAGGACAGCCCGAAGGAAGGGCGCTGGAAGACCTTGGTGTACTCGGACCAGAGGCCCTGGAAGCCCCCCTTGAGCTGGTGGGCTCCGAGGAAGGCGCTGAGCTCGCTGCGGAGGGTCAGGTTCCGGATGCGGTCGAGGCGGTCTTCGGCGTAGGCCCCGAAGCTCTCGCTGCCGGGTGCGTCCAGCTGGCCTCGGAAGGGCCCGGCTCCCGGGGTCGCTGGGGACCAGTGGAAGCTGGTGCGATGCAGCCCCAGGGTGTTCTCCCAGGTGAGGGTGGGTCCGAAGGCGCCCACATGCTTCAGGAGGTAGCTGTCGCCGCCCCGGGTGCGGTTGGGCTGCTGGGAATCCTTCACGCTGCTGTCACCGGCGGTATCAAAGTTGGCCTGGGCGACCGGATCCCCGAAGGTGCTGAGCTCGAAGCGATGGTCCCCGCTGGCCAGCCAGGTCAGTTTCAGGAACCGGTAGCTGCGGTCCTCCTCCTGGCTGCGTCGGTGGGGTGCCGTGCCCAGGGGCTGCACGTTCTCGAAGTCCAGGCTCAGCAGCTGGCGGCTGAAAGCGCCGAAAAAGAAGAGCCGGTCCTTCGCCAGCGGGCCGCCAAGGCTGAAGCCGACCTCGTTCGCATCCGTGGGCCGCTCCTCCGGCGTGGTGGCCTTGCCGCTGTCCGGCCTGGCGTTCAGCCCGCGCAGGATGCGGCTGGTGTACACCGCGCCGCGGAAGTCGTTCCCGCCGCTCTTGGTCACCAGGCTGTAGACCCCGCCGGAGGCGAAGCCCACTTCGGCCTTGTGGCCGCCGGTGGTGAGGGTCTGGCTCTCCAGGATCTCGGTGGAGAGGTTCATGCCGAAGCGGCCCGTGGAGCTCAGGCCCGTGGCCATGCCATCCACCAGGTAGGCGTTGGCGTCGAGCATCGAGCCCAGCACCACGGGCTCGGGCTTCCCGGAGGGCGTGACCCCGGGGGCGAGCAGGCTGTGCTCGACGTAGCGGTGGGGAGCGAAGGGCAGCCGCGCCAGCTCCTCGGCGCTGAAGGAGGTCTGGGTGCTCACGGAGCTGCTCTCCGCCCGCAGGGGGGACGCCTCCACGGCCACCGTGGCCTGGGCCGGCTCCAGGCGAAGGCGGAGCTGGATCCGCTCATCGGCCCGGAGGTGGAGGACCTGCCCCTGCAGGCGGTAGGCCCCGGGCAGCAGCCCCGCTGCAGAGGCGATGCCCAGGCGATCCGCCCGCAGCTCGCGGCGCTCCCCGCGCTCCAGGGACTCGAGATGGAGGACCGCCTCGGGCCGGGGCCGGCCACTGGCATCCAGGACTTCAATCCGCAGGGAGGCGGTGGTCTGGGCCAGCAGCCCCGAAGCAGCCAAGCCAAGACAGAGCGCCGGACGCGAGGTTCGGAAGGAGTGGGACAGGGCTAGGGCCAGCGAGGCGTGGCAGGGGGCTGCAGCCAGGTTTCCCTTGCGGCGGGTCATCGTTTTAACTTTCGAGGGGGATGAATGGAGAGCATCAAGGACAGGGCATCCGGGCCACCAGGCCCCGATCGGTCTGCACGAGCACGATGCCCAGCCGGGGCGTCATCTCCCGCAGCCAGAGGGAGGGCAGGTTCATGAGGGTGTCCGACGGAAGCTCGGGCTGGAGGGCTGCTGGAAAGGGGGCGTCCCCGGGCCAGGTGAGCGTCCAGGCCCCCTCCTGGATCCGGGCCTCGAGGCGGAGGGGGCCGGGCGCGGCCCAGGGAAGGATCTGCCGGGTGAAAGCCGCCGCCCAGTCCTGCAGGAGCGGCGCGGGCCAGGCCCCGGCCTCCCCATTGTCTATAATTTCTATTGGACATCGGTAGAGCATGGCCATGGGCTGCATGCGCTCATCGAGCCCTGCGCGCCACTCAGGCCACGAGACCATTCCCTCAGCGTAGGGGCGGCTGAGCGCCATGGCCCGGGCCATGCCGATGAGGACTTTCCCGTCCTCCAGGGTGCACTCCAGGCGGGACCGGCTCCGGGCGTCCAGGGGTAGGCGGGGGTCGCTCAGGTCCAGCACCCCCTGGAGCCCGGCCAGCAGGTTGCTGAAGTCATGGAGCGTTGCCCGCCAGAGGGATTCGGAATTCATGTCTGCTCCCCACATGCACAAAACGCTTGAATGAAGTTACCGTGGAGATGACCCTCTGTGCATCACAGGACGGCAATAGGATCCCTCATGCAGCAACCAACAAAACGGCTGGGTGAACTGCTCGTGGAGAGCGGTCTGATCACCCCTGCCCAGCTGCAGAGCGCCATCACCCACCAGAAGATCGCCCGGGGCCGCCTTGGCAGCAACCTGGTGGCCCTGGGCTACATCTCCGAGGAGGTCCTCATGGACTTCCTCAGCCAGCAGACCGGCGTGCCGCAGATGGATGTCCGCAACATCGAGGTCCCGCCCCAGGTGCTCAAGCTGGTGCCGCACCGCCTCGCGGACCAGTTCACGGTGCTGCCCATCGCCACGCGGGAGCCGAAGTTCCTGGTGCTGGCCATGTCCGACCCCTCGGATCTCAACGCCATCGACAGCACCCGGTTCGCCTCGGGCCTCCACATCGAACCCGTGGTCGCCTCCCACAGCGCCCTCCGGAAAGCCATCTCGGACCTCTACCGGCGCGTCGATGCCCCCACCGGCGCCAACACCGTCGAGGTGGGCGGTGGCAACGGACAGGATGACGCGCTGCCCGTCTCCTTCTCCTTCGACCCCCTGCCCATGCCCAGGCCCTCGCCCACGGCCCAAGGCGCAAACCTGCCGCGGGACCCCTTCTTCGGGGGCGCCAGCGCTCCCACCCAGCCGGTCAACGTCGACCCCTTCGGGCTGCTCGACAACGCTCCGCCCAAGCCGCCGCCCCTGCCGACGAACCCCGACCTGGTGCACGGCCGCACCCTGGGGGCCAATGCCCGGC
>JAAXXS010000158.1 GCA_013334395.1 Holophagaceae bacterium
TGCGCCTCGCGCCGGCACCCCGGGAGTTCACCACCCTGCTGCTGCCCGCGCGCCGCTGGAGCGACCTGCTGGACCTGCCGGGGCGGCTCTTCGCGGCGGGGTTCCTGCCCAGCGCCTTCGAGTTCTTCGACCCCGCCGTGCTGGCCGAGCTGCGCGCCCACGGTCCCGAGGAGGCCCGCCGCCTGCCGGGCGAGGCCCTGGCGATCCTCGAGTTCGATGAGCGGGGCTGCACCTCGGACGCCTTCCTTGAGGCCCTGCTGGACCTGCTGGGTCCCCTGGCGGACGGGCTGGAGGTGGCTGCGGACGAGCGGCAGCGCCAGGCCATCTGGGGCGTGCGCCGTCTGACCAGCGCCTTCCTGAAGGAGCGCCACCCCCACAAGGTGAGCGAGGACATCGTGGTGCCCCGCAGCCGTCTGGCGGAGTTCTTCGAGGGTCTGGAGCGCCTGGGCCTGCCCGCCGTGACCTACGGCCACCTGGGCGACGGCAACCTCCACGTGAACCTGCTGGCTGCGGGCGAGACCGACCCCGCCCTGGTCGAGAGCCAGGTGCTGGCGCTCTTCCGCCTCGCCGTGGGCCTGGGCGGCACCCTCAGCGGCGAGCACGGCATCGGCCTCGCCAAGCGCGAGGCCTTCCTGGCCCTGACCGATCCCGCCCAGCTCCGCGCCCTGCGCGCCCTGAAAGCGGCCCTCGACCCCTGCGGCATCTTCAACCCGGGCAAGGTCCTCTAGCTACTGCCCGTCCAGGGCCAGGCAGGCCTTCCAGCGGGCGAAGCGCTCGGGGTCCACCAGCAGGTGCGGGTGCAGGCCCCAGCGCCCGTCGGCGAAGATGCCGGCGGTGGCGCCGCCGCCGTGGCGGGCGTCCGCCAGGTGCAGGGCCAGTGAAAGGGGGAACCCTTCGGCCTCGGCGGGGGGCGCATGGTGCTCCCGGATGGGTCGGCAGAAGACCGCAGGCAGCCCCCAGAGGCTCAGCAGGTGCGCGCCGACCTGGGTGTGGTCCACCCCATAGACCTCGTGCTCAAGCACCGCCAGCGGGATCCGGGTGGACTGGGCCCGCTCCAGCACGGAGCGGTAGCGGCCCCCGGGATCCGTGGCCAGCACCACGAGCCCGACGTCGTGCAGCAGCCCCACGGAGAAGGCCAGGTCGGCCAGCTGCGTCTGACCCTCGAGGACCGCCAGCTTGCGGGTCCCGGTGGCCACCTGAAAGGAGTGATACCAGAGCTTCTCAAGGTCGAGGCCCTGGGGTCGCGGCGAGTCGAAGCCGCCAAGCAGCCCCCGGAACAGCACCAGGGACTTCAGCGAATCCATGCCCAGCAGCGCCACCGCCTGGCCGATCTCCGACACGGGCCGACCCGTGGAACAGTGGACCGAGTTGGCCAGCTTGAGCACCTGGCTCGCGACGCCCAGGTCCTTCCGGATGAGGCGGGCCACCTCGCCCATGCCCGCGTCCTCCCGCTCGAGCAGCTTCATGAGCTCGGCGTAGAGGCTGGGCAGGCTGGGGATGTGGCCGAGACCTCCCACGAAGGCCCGGATCGCGCGGACGTTGGACTCGTCATCCTCGATGTCGAGGCTCTCGATGGCGCTGATGAGGAACTGCGGCTCGAAGGGCTTGAGGAAGAGCCGGTGCAGGTCCCCTTCCACCTTCTCCATCCACTCCGCCATGGGGTGATCCGCCAGACCGATCCGCACCGCCCCAGGCTGGTCCTCCCGCACGCGGTGCAGCAGCGCAGCGCCCTCCATGTCCGGCAGCTGCAGGTCCACCACGACGATGTCCACGGGATCCCGCAGCAGCGCCTCCAGGGCCTCTCCGCCGCTGGCGGCCAGGACCACCTCCCAGGTCCGGTGGCTCTGCCAGAACACCCGGCGGGTGCTCTGCAGCAGGTTCTCGTCACCAACCACCAACAGGATGCGCATCGCTGAAGCCGCCTCTCTCTTCCGGCCTGAGGCATCTCATCGGCCTCGCGACTCCTTTGGGCTAGTTCCGCCTCGGCGAGGCCGTTTCCAGGCAGAATCAAGCCTCAGGTCCAGGAGTCCCCATGTCCTCCACCCGCCCCCTCATCCTCGGCCATCGCGGCCTCTCCTCGAAGCACCTGGAGAACTCCATGGAGGCCTTCCGCGCCGCCCTGGCCGCAGGCATGGACGGCTTCGAACTGGACGTGCAGCCGACCCGGGACGGGGTCTGCGCCGTGCTGCACGACGAGGACCTCCACCGCACGGCCAACGGCGCGGGAATCCTGCGGCAGATGAAGGCCGCCGAGCTGCCGCCGCTCAAGAACGGCGAGCCCCTGCCCCGGCTGGGGGACGTGCTCGACCTGCCCGCCCGGCTCATCAACGTGGAGCTGAAGGGCGAGCCCGGCTGGCAGCAGGCCCTGGCCACCGTGGAGGCCGCCGAGGCCCTGGACCGCGTTCTGTTCAGCAGCTTCGAGCCCAGCGAGGTGCTGCAGCTCTGGGCCGCCTGCGAGACCGCCCGCTGCGGCTTCCTCTGGACCACCGACGAGGCCCTGGAGCTGACCGCCGAGGAGCTGGCCGACCTGCCCGCCGCCCTCTGGCTGCACCCACCCCTCAAGGCCGTCCTGGCCCAGCCGGAGCTGTGGGCACCCTACGCCGAACGCCTGGCGATCTGGGCCATGAAGACGCCCGCCGAAGCCGCTGGCCTGCCCTTCGTGCCGGCGGTGCTCATCGTCGACGGGCTCTGAGCCGGCTGCGGTGAGGCCCTGCCTCCCCCGCGCCCTGGTCCTCTGGCTGCTCCTCAGCCTGGGGACGGCTGGGGTGCTCTGGCTTCAGGCGCCACCCGCCCCCGTGCCGGCGTCGGCCCCGGCGGACCGCTTCTCGGCCGAGCGCGCCATGGCCCAGGTCCGCGAGCTCGCCCGAGCGCCCCACCCGCCCGGCACGACCGAGCACGACCGGGTGCGCGATCACCTGGTGGCGGCCTTCCACCACCTGGGTTTCGCCACCCGCGTGCAGCCGCGCCTGGCCCACCAGGTGCACGGCCGGGGCCAGCTCGTGCTGGGCAGCATGGAGAACATCCTTGCCGAGCGGCCCGGGAGCGCGCCGACCGGAACCCTGCTGCTGACGGCCCACTACGACTCCCATGGCACGGGACCCGGGGCCGCTGACGACGCCGCCGCCGTGGCCGCCCTGCTGGAAGCGGCGCGAGCCCTCGCGCCCGGCCGGAACACCCTCCGGATCCTCATCACCGACGGCGAGGAGGTGGGCCTCCTCGGCGCCCGGGGCTACGTGGACGCCTTGGAGGAAAAGGCCCCCACCCTGGTGCTGAACTTCGAGGCCCGGGGCGGCGGCGGACCCGTCTTCATGTTCGAGACCAGCGACGGCAACCTGCCCCTGGTCCGCGCCTTCGCGGCGGCCGCGCCCTCGCCCCACGCCTCCTCGCTGATGTACGCGCTCTACAAGCTGCTGCCCAACGACACGGACCTGAGCGTGTTCAAGAAGGCGGGCATGGCCGGGCTCAACTTCGCTTTTGTCGACCGCTGGTCGCACTACCACACGGCCCTCGACACACCAGAGAACCTCGATCAACGCAGCCTGCAGCAGAGCGGCGCCACGGCCCTCGCCCTCAGCCGCCACTTCCTGGCCGCGGACCTGGCCGCCCTCACCCGGCCGGGCCAGGGCGAGGCCATCTACTTCGACCTCCTGGGCCGGCTCCTGCTGGTCTATCCCGCCGCCTTGGCCTGGCCCCTCACGCTACTGGCCCTGGTGGTCTTCGCCGCGCTGTTGAAGAAGCTCTGGCCCGAGCCGGGCGGCCGCAAGAGCCTCCTCGCGGGCCTGGGTCTGGCAGCGGGCTCCCTGGCCGCGGGCGCGCTGGTCGGCTGGCTCCTCGGCCTGCTGGCGGCCCCCTTCCGCCAGGGGGTCCCCAACCACGATCCCTACGGGCTTCCCTGGTTCGAGGCGGCGCTGTTGTTCGTGGCGCTGGCGGCGGCTCTGCTGCCCTGGGCCTGGGCGCTCCGGCGCTTCCCGGGCCGGAGTCTGGCCCTGGGTGCGCTGGCCTGGTGGCTGCTGGCCCTCGTGGTGGCCACAGCCTATCTCCCGGGTGCCACCTACCTGCTGCTCTGGCCCCTGCTCTTCGCCCTGGCCGGTCTCTGGCGGGAGCGCCCCTGGCTGGCGGCCGTCCCGCTCCTGCTGCTCTTCCCGCCCCTCTGGCACAACCTGGCGCTGCTGCTGGGCTTCAGCCTGCCGCCCTTCCTGGGCCTCCTGGCGGCCTTCGGCCTGCTGCCGCTGCTGCCCCTGCTGCAGCGCGCCGCGCCCACCCGGGGTTGGCTGCCGCCGCTCCTGCTGGCTGGCGCCGGGCTGGTCTGTTTCGCGGTCGGGACCCGGCAGACCGGCCCGCGGCTGAGCACCCTGGCCTACACCGAAGATGCGGACACGGGCACCGCCCAGTGGGTGAGCTTCCAGAAACCCGATGCCTGGAGCCGGACGCTGCTGGGCGAGGCCCCGGTCCCTGCGCGGCTCGCGGGCCGCGCCGCCTTCGCCGCACCGGCGCCAGCGCTGCACCTGCCCGCGCCGGTGCTGACCCGGAGCGGGGCGGAACTGACCCTCACCCTCCCGGCGCGCGCCCTGGCCCTGGTGGTGACTTCGGCCAATCCCATGACGGGGCTCCGCGTCGACGGCCGATCCCTGCCCGCCGCCACCCGGCTCCACTGGTTCGCCCCGCCCGCGACCTGCACGCTGGCCCTGGAGGCCCCGCCGGGCACCCGGCTCACCGTGGAACTGATCCTGCCCGGCCTGCCGCCCGGGACCGCGCCCCGCCCCGCCGGCCTGATGCCCGCCCCCGTGGATCCCTACACCGACGTGCGGATCGTGCGGCGGACCCTGACCTGGTAGGTACGCTGCAGCGAACGACTGCGACCCCGTTCGGGATTGAATGATAAAAAAAGGTTCGTCCAGGAGTTCAGGGAAAGAAGAAAAGCCCAGAGCAGAGCACGCCTTGGGCATTGCTGAAAGGATCAAACCACCATTTTTAGCCGGGGATGGACGGGGATGGACGGGGATAAAGAGAATGGCCCCGAGACCGGTCGTCTGACCCGCCCGGAGCTACGCCCCAGGCTGGACCAGTCCTGACAAATGTTTTTCATCCCCGTTTATCCCCGTTCATCCCCGGCCAATTGCCCTTCTGCTTTCAGGAACGAGGTGTCGGGAGATGAACGGCTTCGCTCCAGCCCTTCTGCCTTCTCTGCGAGGAGGGCCTTCCTCAGAATCGCGGAGAAACCTGTTTTCTTGGTACCTTGGTGTCTTGGTGGAGAAGGTCTTTTCCCTTCTGTTAATCGCGAACAGCCATCAGGCCTCGGGCTCCCAGGCCAGCAGGCGGGCCTTGAGGTCGGCCATGTCGGCGGCCAGGGGCTCGGACACCAGGGGGCGGTCCTGGACGGCCAGCAGCGCCTCGGGCAGCGGCACCTGGATGCCCAGGTCGCGCTCCAGCACTTCGCCGAACTTGGCGGGGTGGGCGGTGGCCAGGAAGAGGCCCTGCTCCCCGTCCCGCAGACAGGCCTGGAGGACCCCGCAGGCCACGGCGCCGTGGGGATCCGCGAGGTAGCCCTGGGCATACAGCTCCGCCAGGGTCACGCAGGTCTCCGCGTCCGTGCGGCTGCCCCAGCGCAGGGCGCCGGCCATGGCGTCATGGTCGCCGCCGAAGAGGGCGTGGATGCGCTCCCAGTTGCTGGGGGCGCCCACGTCCATGGCGTTGGACAC
>JAAXXS010000159.1 GCA_013334395.1 Holophagaceae bacterium
CCCCTGGCCTTCCCGGTCCGGGTCAACTCCCCCCGAAGGAGCCGCCCATGAGCTCTGGCGCCCGCACCCTCTACGACAAGCTCTGGGAAGCCCACCTGGTGGAGACCCGGCCGGACGGCACCAGCCTGCTCTACATCGACCGCCACCTGGTCCACGAGGTGACCAGCCCCCAGGCCTTTGAGGGCCTGCGCCTGGCGGAGCGCCCCCTGCGCCGCCCAGAGGCCATCCTCGCGGTGATCGACCACAACATCTCCACCCAGAACCGGGCGGAGGGCAGCTTCGAGGAGACCAGCCGCCTGCAGGTGGAGGCACTGGTGGAGAACGTCGCGGCCTTCCAGGTGCCCTACATCCCGCTCCTGGATGACCGGCAGGGCATCGTCCACGTCATTGGCCCCGAGCAGGGCTTCACCCTGCCCGGCAGCACCGTGGTCTGCGGCGACAGCCACACCAGCACCCATGGCGCCTTCGGGGCCCTGGCCTTCGGCATCGGCACCAGCGAGGTGGAGCACGTCTTCGCCACCCAGACCCTGCCCCAGCGGCACTCGAAGAACATGCGGGTGCGCTTCGAGGGCACGCTGCCCGAGGGCCTCGGCGCCAAGGACCTGGCCCTCTTCCTCATCGGCCAGATCGGCACCGCCGGCGGCACGGGCCACGTCATCGAGTTCGCGGGCTCCGCGGTCCGGGCGCTCTCCATGGAAGGCCGCATGACCCTCTGCAACATGAGCATCGAGGCCGGCGCCCGCGCGGGGCTGGTGGCTCCGGACGAGACCACCTTCGCCTATGTGGCCGGCCGGCCCATGGCCCCCGCGGGTGAGCTCTGGGAGCAGGCCCTGGCCTCCTGGCGCGGCCTGCCCACGGATGAGGGCGCCCGCTTCGACCAGGAACTCACCTTTGATGTGAGCGGCATGGCGCCACAGGTCACCTGGGGCACCAACCCCGAGGCCGTGGTGGACATCACCGGCCGGGTGCCGGACCCCAGGGCCATCGCCGATCCCGCCAGGCAGGAGGCCATGCGCCTCGCCCTCGACTACATGGGTCTGAAGCCCGGCACGCCCATGGAGGAGGTGCCCGTGCAGGTCGTCTTCATCGGCTCCTGCACCAACGGCCGCATCGAGGACATGCGCGCGGCGGCCCGGGTGGCCAAGGGCCGCCAGGTCGCCCCGGGCGTGCGCGCCCTGGTGGTGCCCGGCTCGGGCCTGGTCAAGCGCCAGGCCGAGGCCGAGGGCCTCGATCGCGTCTTCCTGGAAGCCGGCTTCGAGTGGCGCCTGCCCGGCTGCAGCATGTGCCTGGGCATGAACGACGACCGCCTGGAACCCGGCGAGCGCAGCGCCAGCACCAGCAACCGCAACTTCGAAGGACGCCAGGGCCGGGGCGGCCGCACCCACCTGGTCAGCCCCGAGATGGCCGCCGCCGCGGCGGTCACGGGCCACTTCACCGATGTCCGCCGCCTCCTGGAGGTCCGATGAAACCCTTCACGACCCTCACCGGTGTTGCCGCCCCGCTGCTCCGGGCCAACATCGACACGGACCTGCTCATCCCCAAGCAGTTCCTCAAGACCATCGTGCGCACGGGCCTGGGGCGCCACCTCTTCTTCGAGCTGCGCTATGACGACCAGGGCCGCGAGCAGCCTGACTTCATCCTGAACCGACCCGAATACCGCGAGGCGGTGATCCTCCTCGGCGGTCCCAACTTCGGCTGCGGCTCCAGCCGCGAGCACGCCCCCTGGGCCCTGCTCGACTTCGGCATCCGCTGTGTCATCGCGCCGAGCTTCGCCGACATCTTCTTCAACAACTGCTTCTCCAACGGCATCCTCCCCATCACCCTGCCCATGGCCGCCGTGGAGGACCTCGCCACGGAGGGACCCCTCACCGTGGACCTGCCGGCCCAGACCGTGTCCGGCGGCGGCCGCAGCTACCGGTTCGAGCTCGAGCCCGCCCGGAAGACCACCCTGCTGGAAGGCCTCGACGCCATCGGCGTCAGCCTCGCCAGCCTGCCCGCCATCGAAGCCTACGAAGCCAAGCGCGCCAAGGCGACGCCCTGGCTGTAGAAGCCCACCAGATGAACCACAGAGAAAGGCAGAGCTCTCGGCCTAGGCAGACCTTTGTGTTCTTTGTGGTTAATCGCTCTTTTTTTCTTTAACAGTGGCCCAGCCCTTGGAAGGGGACCGACGCAAGGATCATTCAGTACACAAATCGCCCTTGTGGTTCTGTCTGCTTGGCGGAAAAGCATAGAAATTGACCACAAAGAGCACAAAGGGCACAAAGAAGAAGTCTGTGGTGTTCTGGCGGTAGGCTGGAGGTCTTCACCAGGGATGACCATGAAGTCGATGACTGCCTTCGCCGAGATCGTCCAGCCCTTGGAGGCGGGCCAGCTGCGGCTGACGCTGCGCAGTGTGAACAGCAAGGCCCTGGACCTGTCGCTGCGGCTGCCGCCGGCGCTGTTTCCCCTGGAGGCCGCCCTGCGCGCCAAGGTCCGGGGCGCGGCACAGCGGGGCAAGGTTGACCTCACGGTAGAAGTCCAGGACGAGCCCTCCCTGGAGCCCCGCCTGAACCGAGCCCTGCTGCGCTCCGCGGCCAAGGCCTGGCAGGAGGACGCCGAGTGGCTGCACCTGCCGCCTCTCACGGCGGACGCCTTCTTCCGCCTGCCCGGCGCCTGGCTGGCCCCGGATTCCAATCTGGCCGAGCGCCTGGAGGCCAAGCTGCTCGAAGGCATGACCCGCGTTCTGGAAGCCTGGAACGAAGGCCGGCGGCGGGAGGCGGAGCGCCTGCGTCCCTTCTTCACCGAAGGCCTCACCCGCCTGCAGGAGCTGCGCGACCGGCTGCAGGCCGAAGCCATGGCCCAGGCCCTGGAGCTGCCGGGCCTCTACCGCCAGCGCATCGAGCAGCTGCTGGAAGACGCGCGCCAGTCCGGCCAGCTGCCCGCCGAGCGCCTGCTGGCCGAAGCCGGCGTGCTGGCCGAGCGGCAGGATGTCCGCGAGGAGCTGATCCGCCTCTCGGCCCACCTGGAGGACTTCGCCGAGCGCCTGGCGAAGGACAGCCTCGAAGGCAAGGCCGTGGACGTGTGGTGCCAGGAAGTGCTGCGGGAGCTGAACACCACTGGCAGCAAGTGCAAGCGCATCGCCATGACCCGCGCCGTCATGGAAGCCAAAGGCGCCCTCGACCAGATCCGCGAACAGGCCGCGAATTTGGAGTAGCCCCGGGTGGATTCTTGAAAAAAGATCCACCACGAAGAGCCCATGCCGGGCGACTCGGCGCGCGGGTTGAGATGGAAAGCCCACCGCCAAGACGCCAAGCGGTACCGACACATCCTGCACGGGTCCGCCGCAGGCGGCTTCCGGCGCCCCCGGGATACAACCCGTGCTGTCAGGGTGCCTGCCCCCTGTTGATTCGTGCCTGGTGGCCCCGCTCGCGGGGCCATGCATTCTTGGCGCTCTTGGCGTCTTGGCGGTGATCAGTTCTGTTCCGGTGAGGGGTATTTTCAGGGGAACCACGAAGACACGAAAAAAAGCGGATCAAGCAAGGATCTTCAAACGGCATTTTTCATCATGCAGTTATCGGTGTTCATCGGTGTTCATCGGTGGCTGATCCCTTTTTCCGGCATGGTGTGGTCCTGGACGTTTACATCCCCAGCGGGTCGTAGGGCAGATCCATGGTGCCCTGCCAGGCGCCGAAGAAGCGGGTGCGGGTCCAGTCCGTGGGGTCGGGGCGCAGACGGCGCAGGCGGCGGGAGAGGAACCACACGGTGCCCCCCTTCAGGTGCAGCTCATCGTAGGGCGCGGTGCGGGCCCGAGCCATGTCTGCCGGAGCCATGCCGCCGGGGAAGGCCGCCCAGGCCCAGCGCCGCGCACTCAGGCCCGTGGCCCAGGCGTCGCTCTGCAGCAGGGCCGGATCGGTGGTTACCGTGATGGCCGCGAGGCCCGTGCGCCCCAGCACGAAGCCGTCGAAGCGGGTCAGCGTGGCGCCGCGCCGCACGAAGGGACCGCTGCCCGGCACGCGCCAGTCGAGCAAGTCCACGGGCAGGCTCGCGGGCCGGACCTTGAAGCGCAGCTCCACCGTAGTCGGGTCGAGGGCGCGACCCTTGCCGCCGAGGCTGGCCACCTGGGGCGCAACAGCCGCCAGCAACCGCGCGGCGTCGAGGGTGGTGCCGTCCTGCAGCCGCCAGCCCGGCCGCACCGTGAGGCGCCAGCGGCGGCCGTGGCGGGAAGCGGAGAGCTCCGCCACCAGCAGACCCGCCACGCCATTCGGCCCCTTCTCCAGCAGGGGCAGGTCCGACTGGGTGACCAGCAGGGCCTCCACGCCGGGTCCCGCGGGCAGGAGCACCGCCACCTTCGCCAGATCCTCCTGGAACTCTGGCGCCGCCGGGACGTAGAGCTTACGGGCATCCGCAAGCGGAACCGGCTCCAGCCCGTTCTGCCAGACCAACCAGGAACCCGCGCCGAGGCCCAGGAGCAGTAACGCAGCGAGGACCAGGCGCAGCTTCATGGTCAGGCCGTGCGCAGGAGGTGGGCCACGGGCTCCAGGCGGCACAGGGCCTCCTCGATGTCCTCGGTGGTCAGGTCGCGGTGGGCGATGAAGCGGATGGCGCTGCCCACGGGCAGGACCCGGACGCCCACGCCTTCCAGGGCCGCCAGGGCCGCGGGCGCGTCGGCCACCGGCACCAGCAGGATGTTGGTCTCCGGCGCGGGCGCGGTGATGCCGAAGGCGCGCAGCCCCTCGGCCAGCCGCTGGATCTTGGCGTGGTCCTCGGCCACCCGCGGCAGGTAGTCCAGGGCCACAAGGCCCGCGGCGGCCATCACCCCACCCTGGCGGACGCCGCCGCCGAGCATCTTGCGCAGCCGCCGGGCCTCCACCATGGCCGCGGCCGAACCGACCAGCAGGGAACCCATGGGCGCGCCCAGCCCCTTGCTGAGGCAGACCTGCACCGTGTCCACGCCCGCCGCAAGCTCCGCGAGCGGGCAGCCCAGGGCCGCGGCGGCGTGCCAGAGCCGCGCGCCATCCAGGTGCACGGCCAGGCCCCCGGCCTTGGCGGCAGCCACCAGGGCCCGGTGCTCGGCCACGGGCGTCACGGTACCCCCGGCAAAGTTATGGGTGTTCTCAAGGCAGAGCAGTCGGCTGCGCAGCGTGTAGTAGGGGCCGGGCGAACCCGCGGCCCGGGTCACCTGCGCAGGGGTGGGCCGCCCGGGCCCGCCCTCCCAGGCCAGCGCCTCGGGCATGCCCCCGGCCAGCCAGGCGCCGGTGCCCAGCTCCGAGCCCAGCACATGGGCCTGGGCCGGGGCCAGGAACCGGTCCCCCCGCCGCAGGTGCAGCATCAGGCCGATCAGGTTGCCCATGCAGCCCGAGGGCACCCACAGGGCCGCCTCCAGGCCCAGCAGGTCCGCCACCCGGGCCTCCAGGACTGCCATGGTGGGATCGCGCTCCAGCACGTCGTCGCCGACCTCGGCCGAAGCCATGGCGGCGCGCATCTCCGGCGTGGGCCGGGTCACCGTGTCGGAGCGAAGGTCGAGGGGTCGCATCTGAAGATTCAATCATGCCCAGGGGGCAAGGCGGGAATCCTGACCGCTCTGGCACACTGTCTCTTTGCGCCGGAGTCCGAATGCATCTGTTACACGCCATCCTCCTGGGACTGATCCAGGGCCTGACGGAATTCCTGCCGGTGTCCTCCACGGCGCACCTGACCCTGGCCGA
>JAAXXS010000160.1 GCA_013334395.1 Holophagaceae bacterium
TGGTGGTGGCCCTGGAGGTGGCCCTCAACCTCGCCATGGCCCAGTGGCCCCACCGCAAGCAGTTCCTGGTGGGTGCGCTCTGCTTCGCCACGGGCTTCGGCCTGACCGCCTGGGCCACGGGCCCCGCCACCTTGATCCTCACCACGGTGGTGTGGACCTTCGGCGAGATGATCCTGCTGCCCGCCATGAGCGACGCCGTGGCCACCCTCGCTCCGCCGGACCGCCGCGGCGAATACATGGGCCTGCTCTCGCTCTGCTTCTCCGCCGCCGTGGCCCTGGGGCCCTGGCTCGGAGTCCTCGCCTACGCCCACACCGGGCCCCGGGCCGTGTGGCTCAGCTGCTTCGGCATCGCCGGCGTCTCCGGCCTGCTACTGGCGCGGTTCCGGGCCCCGGAGCCGGGGGCGGAGGCTGCCCGCGTCTAGGCTCAGAGGGTCTTGTGGGGCAGGCTCTCGAGCCGCCCGGCGGGGGAGATCAGCATGTAGTTGAGCTTCCGCTGCAGCTCGCGGATGGTGTTCGAGCCGCCGTAGGTGAGACCGGAGCGGAGGCCGCCGATGATGTCGTTGATGATCTCGTCCTCGTCCACGCGGTAGGGGACCTTGGTGGCCACGCCCTCAGCGGTCTTCCAGCCCGTGAGGCCGCCCAGGTGGTCATCCGCGACTTCCTGGCTGGCCATGCCCCGGTAGACCTTGTGCGTGGGCGTGCCCACGGCGTCGCAGATGGGCTCGCCGGGCGTGGGCCGGGTGCCCGCCAGCATGCCGCCGATCATCACGAAGTCCGCGCCGAAGGCCAGGGCCTTCACGATGTCGCCGGGGGTGCGGACGCCGCCGTCCGCCACGATGGAGCGGTCCGCCCGGGCGCACTCCTGGATGGCCGTGAGCTGGGGCACGCCGAAGCCGGTCTTGATGCGCGTGGTGCAGACGCTGCCGGGGCCGATGCCGACCTTGATGATGTCGGCCTTCACGCCGGCCAGGTAGTCGGCCCCCGCGTAGGTGGCGACATTGCCGGCCATGATGCACTCGTTGGGCAGCACCTGGCGCATGCGCTTGATCATCTTGCCGACGTACTTGGCGTGGCCATGGGCCACGTCCACGCAGAAGTACTGGGCGCCGGCGTCCCGGAGGGCCTCGACGCGCTCCATCTCGGACTCGGAGGTGCCCACGGAGACGAAGGTGGGGTGGTTGCAGCGCCGGAACATCGCCAGGTTCTCTTCCACGGTGAGGAAGCGGTGGAGTACCCCGATGCCGCCCCGCTCGCCGATGAAGTCCGCCATGGCGTCCTCGGTGACGGTGTCCATGTTCGAGGTCATGATGGGCAGCTTCAGGGTCAGCTTGCCGCTCTTGTCGGTCATGGTGATGTCCACGATGCGCCTAGACTCGTGGTGGTTGTAGGCGGGTATCAACAGGACGTCGTCAAACGTGATGGCGGTCTCGACCATGGGGGCACCTAGCTGGAAAGCGGGATGGGAAGGGAGGGCGTCAGAAAGTGATGGTATCGCCCAGGGACAGGAGGCCGCCCTGCAGGATCTCGGCCCGCAGGCCCCCGCGGTGGATGAGGCCCGGCAGAATCCCGGGCTTGCCCGTCAGCTCCGTCAGGTACTGGCAGGGCTCGCACAGCTCCGCTCCCCGGAAGCGGGCCGACCCGGCTTCGAACTCCCGGCCCACCAGGTGGTTCAGGGGCACCCCCCGGGTAACGACATTGCGACGGGTCTCGCCGGACTCAAGGCGGATGCCCAGCTCCTGAGCCAGGGCCTCGACAGCCTCAGCCTCGATGAAGGTGATCTGCCGGCCGGACTTGGGCTTGTCTGAAAATTTCCCGGACTGGGTGGCGTAGCGGTCCCCGTCGATGCCGGAGCCGGCGGTCACGGACACCTCCACCCGGGACTGCATGGGTGCCCCCGCCGCCGTGGCGATGTGGATGGACTCGATGCGGCCTTCAGCCATGGCAATCTCCCCTCCGATGATCGGACATTCCGGGTCCGGAGGGCTTCAAAATCCGACCAGGCTCATGGTTCAGCCCGGGAGGGGTCCTGCCAGCCTCGCCCGGAGCGGTCCCCGGAGGGCGTTGCACACCACCAGGGCCTCGGCCTCTCGCAGATCCTGGAGGGTGAGCACCGCCTCCCGGGCGTCCCAGGCCGGATCCGCCAGCAGCCGACCCCGCTGGATGCCGGGCAGGGCGCCACAGGATAGGGGGGGCGTGAGCCAGCGCCCGCCGCGCTGCAGGAACACGCTGGTCCGGGCGCCCTCCACCAGCTCGCATGCGGCGTTCAGGAACAGCAGGTCGAACCAGCCCCGCGCCCCGGCCTCGGCCAGGCCCGCCTCGTAGCGCGGCCGCCAGGTGGTCTTGTGGCGCGCCAGGAGGAGATCCGCCTCAAGGGGTTCCGGGGCCACCCCCACGAGCACCTCGGCACCAGCTTCTCCCCAGGGCGGCTCTAGGGGCCGCGCGGTCACCGCGCTGCGGCCAGCCTTGGCCAGGGTCAGGCGCAGCATCCCCGGGACGCCGAGCGGCAGGGTGGCGGCCGCCTGGAGCAGCTCCGCGCGCAGGGCGGCCGGGTCGCAGACGAACCCCAGCTCCCTGGCACTCCCCCCCAGCCGGGCCAGGTGCAGGTCCAGGAGCGGGATGCCCCCGGCCACGTCCCGGAGGAGGGTCTCCAAAAGGTCGAACCCCGGGTCCAGCCCCGTGAGGAAGGCCGCCTTGAGGGCCACCTCCTCATACTCGGCGGCGGCCTGGCTGCCCAGCACGATGCCCGCCCCCACCCCCAGGCGTCCGGCCCTGGACCCGGAGTGAACCTCCAGGTCCAGGGTGCGGATGGTCACGGACAGGCAGAAGGGACCGAGGGGCGCCGCCCCAGGCGCGTCCACCCAGCCCAGGGCCCCGCAGTAGCAGCCCCGGGGGGCGTGTTCGAGGGCCGCGATGAGCTCCATGGTGCGGTGCTTGGGGGCTCCGGTCACGGACCCGCAAGGAAAGAGGGCCCGCAGGAACTCGGGGAACCGCAGGTCTGTCCGGGGGCGCGCCTCGACGGTGGACGTGAGCTGGGTGAGGGTGGGAAAGACTTCTTCCGTGAACAGGGCCGGCACCCGCACGGAGCCGACCTCTGCCACCCGGCCCAAGTCGTTGCGGAGGAGGTCCACGATCATCACGTTCTCGGCCCGGGTCTTGCGGTCCGAGGCCAGGGGAACATCAGGGACCGGGCCGACCCCCCGGGGTGCGGTGCCCTTCATGGGCCGCGCCCAGAGGCGCCGGGCCTCCCCCTCGCCGTCGTGGCGCACGAAGAGCTCCGGCGACAGGGACAGCACATGCCGACCTTCGCCCAGGGCGAGCAGGGCCCCGTAGCGCACCGGCTGCCGGGCCCGGAGGCGGCGATAGAGGGCCAGAGGGTCCCCGTAGACCTGGAAGTCCAGGCCCAGGGTGTAGTTCACCTGGTAGGTGTCCCCCGCCCGGAGCCGCTCCTGGATCCAGGCGAAGTCCGCGTCGAAGCGCGCCCGGTCCACCCGGGACCTCAGGCCCGCGGCGCCGGCGGGGCCGGGCTCCGCCTGCCCTTCAGCCGCCGCCAGCCAAGCCTCCACGCCCGCCCGGCTCAGCCGCTCGAGGGACCGGAACATCAGCACCTGCAGGGCCGGGACCCGGCCCCCCAGATCCTCCGGTGTCCAGCGCCCGTGCCCGGCCCCCAGCATCCGGGCACCCCACTCGTAGTCCGCCAGGAGCACCGCGTGGAGTCCCGCCCGTTGGTCGAGCTCCACCCGCTCCCAGACGGCCTCCAGGTCAGCCGGGTTCTCGCAGCGGTGGGTTCCGGCGTGGTCCCGGTAGAGGCGGCTCGTGGGCGAACCCTCCCTCGCCTCGCAGTCATCGAGCAGGGCAAAGATCTCGGCTGAGGGGACTCGGGCCATGGCACTCCAGCCCTGAAGCCTAGCTCAGGACGGCCTCGAGCTGGTCCACGGCCCAGTCGATCTGCTCCTGGGTGATCACCAGGGGTGGCGCCAGGCGGATGGTGTCCACGTGGGTGTCCTTGCAGAGCATGCCCCGGTCCTTGAGGGCGTAGCAGTACTTGCGGGCGCCGCCGGCCTCAGGGTGCAGCTGCACGCCAGCCCAGAGGCCGATGCAGCGGACCTCCTGCACCTTGTCGGTCTTCATGCTCCGGAGCCGCTGCTCCAGGTGCCGACCCAGCTCCGCGGCCCGCTCCACCAGCCGCTCCTCCACCAGCACATCCAGGGCGGCGCTGGCCACGGCGCAGGCCAGGGGGTTCCCCCCGTAGGTCGAGCCGTGGATGCCCGGGGTGAACACGTCCATGACCGCGTCGTTGGCCAGGAAGGCGCTGACGGGGTAGTAGCCGCCGCTGAGGGCCTTGCCGATGGTGATGCCATCCGGGCGGATGCCCTCGTGCTCGAAGGCGAACAGCTTGCCGGTGCGGCCCAGGCCGGACTGGATCTCGTCCAGCACCAGGAGGGTGTTGCTCTCATCGGCCAGCTTGCGCAGGCCCTGCAGGAAGCCCTTGGGCGGGATCACCACGCCGCCTTCGCCCTGGATGGGCTCCATGAAGATGGCGCAGGTGTTGGGCGTGATGGCCCGGCGCACGGCTTCCAGGTCCCCGTAGGGCACGATCACGAACCCTGGCGTGAAGGGGCCGAAGCGGCTGGTGCTGTCGGGATCCGTGCTGAACCCGACAATGGTGGTGGTGCGGCCGTGGAAGTTGCCCTCGGCCACGATGATCTCGGCCTTGCCGTATTCGATGCCCTTCTTGTCGTAGCCCCACTTGCGCATGGCCTTGAGGGCGGTCTCCACGGCCTCGGCGCCGCTGTTCATGAGCAGGGCCTTCTCGAAGCCCGTCAGCCGGCAGAGCTTCTCCAGCAGGGGCGGGAACTGGTCATTGCGGAAGGCCCGGCTGGTCAGGGCCAGGGTCTTGATCTGGGCGATCATGGCCTCGCCGATCTTTGGGTGGTTGTGGCCCTGGTTCACGGCGGAGTAGGCGGCCAGGAAGTCCATGTAGCGCTTGCCGTCCACGTCCGTGAGGAACACGCCCTCGCCCTTGGTGCAGACCACGTCCAGGGGGTGGTAGTTGTGGGCGCCGTACTGGTTCTCCCGGGCGATGAGATCGGCGGCCTTGCTCGTGGGCGTGGACATGGCGTGGCTCCTGGGGGACTTGGGTCTGGACGGAAGACCTGGGGTCGCAGGCCATTCTAGGGATGGAAAGGTGCCGACTGGCTGAAGCCTGGAGAAATAAATGAATTCCTTTACACATCGATAATTCAAATTCAGGGGTGGCGGGAACCCCAGGGGGGTGGCACATTGATGCACCCCCCCAAAGGCAGTGTCCCCATGTTTCCTTCTCTGATCCTCCGGAAACTCTATACGCATGGCTCCCTCCGCAACGCCGAAGAAGGCGTGGCCATCAGCCTGAAGAACCGTCTGAGCGACGTGATCCTCACCCGCGTCGTGGGGGTGCGCATCGGCCCCCTGGAGCTGCGGGCCGAGGACCTGGAGCTGGACCTCGGGGAAGGCCTGTGGCGGTCGGCCTCGGAGGTCTCCCCGGAGCGGCCAGAGCCCTTCCCGCTTCGCCAGGTGGCCCACCTCCGGGCCCCCGGCCGCAGCATCACCGAGGGGCTGCATCCCATCGAGGTCGCCATCGAGGTCATGGGGCTGGGCGCGCTCCGCTTCAAGGTCGAGGACCACACCTCCAGCAC
>JAAXXS010000161.1 GCA_013334395.1 Holophagaceae bacterium
CTTGGCTTCAGCCTTCTTGGCCTTCTTCTCGGCCTTGGGGGCGGCAGGAGCGGCCTTCTCAGCCTTGGGCTCGGCCTTCTTGGGCTCAGCCTTCTTCTCTTCGGCGGTCAGGGCCTTCTTGGCCTCTTCCTTCTTGGGCTCGGCCTTGGCAGCTTCCTTCTTGGCCTTCTTGGCCTTCTTCTCAGCCTTGGGGGCCTCAGCCTTCTTCTCTTCGGCGGTCAGGGCCTTCTTGGCCTCGGCAGCCTTGGGCTCAGCCTTGGCTTCAGCCTTCTTGGCAGCCTTCTTGGCCTTCTTCTCGGCCTTGGGGGCAGCAGGAGCGGCCTTCTCAGCCTTGGGCTCGGCCTTCTTGGGCTCAGCCTTCTTCTCCTCGGCGGTCAGGGCCTTCTTGGCCTCTTCCTTCTTGGCCTCGGCCTTGGGGGCGGCTTCCTTCTTGGCCTTCTTGGCAGCCTTCTTCTCAGCCTTGGGGGCGGCCTCGACCTTCTCGGTCTTGGGGGCGGCGGGCTTCTTCGCCTCTTCGGCGAAAACGGGGCTGATCAGGGCGGCAGCGATGAGCAGCGCGGCGAGCTTCTTCATTGGGACTTCTCCGTTGGGTTTTCCCGACACGGCGGGAATTGAGAACCATATAAGCAGGCTTCACGCCAAATTATATATAAAGTAATCATTTGACTTAAATATATTGGCAACCACAAAATCGCGTGGCAATGTGCAACCTGTCGCAAGGTGCGACAGCTCTGCCAGAGCTAAGTGCCCTATTCCCCGTCGTGGAAGCCGTAGCGCTTGAGCTTGCGGTAGAGGGTGGTCCGGTCCACGCCCAGGATCTCCGCGATGCGCTGTTTTTCCTTATGCTTGCCCAGCAGGAGCTGGATGTAGCGGCGCTCCAGCTCGTCCAGGGAGGGCCAGTCCCCGATCAGGCCGGGGGCCGCGTCATCGGCCTCGGGCCGCCGGAGGGCTCGTTTCAGGACATCCGCCTGGATCTTGGCGGGCAGGTCATCGACAGTGATCTCCCGCCCGCGGCTCAGCTGGGTCAGGTTCTCCAGGGCGTTGCTCAGCTCACGCACATTGCCAGGCCAGGAGTAGGACTCCAGCACCTGGCGGGCCTCCCGCTGCACCAGGTAGACCTGCTCGTCCTTCCGGCCGAACTCCGCCAGGAAGTGGTCGATGAGCGCCGGGATGTCCTCGCGCCGGTCCCGCAGGGCCGGCACCCCCAGCTCCACGACACCGAGCCGGTAGTAGAGATCCTCCCGGAAGGTTCCGGCCTTGACCATCAGCTGCAGGTCGCGGTTCGTGGCGGCGATGACCCGGGCGTCCACCTTGATGGTCTTGTTGCCGCCCACGCGGCGGATCTCCTGCTCCTGGAGGACCCGCAGCAGGCGCACCTGGAAGCTCGGGCTGGTCTCGCCGATCTCATCCAGGAAGATCGTGCCGCCGGAGGCCTCCTCGAACAGGCCCGGCTTCTCGCCGATGGCGCCGGTGAAGGAGCCCTTCACGTGGCCGAAGAGCTCGGATTCCAGCAGGGTCTCCGTCAGGGCGCCGCAGTTCACCGCCACGAACGCCTTGTCGCGCCGGTCGCTGGAGAGGTGGATGCTGCGGGCCACCAGCTCCTTGCCGGTGCCGCTCTCCCCGGTGATCAGGACCGTGGCGCGGCTGTTCTGGAGGCTGGCGATGGTCTTGTAGACGGCCATCATCCGGGAGCTGGAGCCGATCATGAGGCTGCGCTTCCCCTTGCCCGCGACGCTGGGGACCACCCCCTGCCCGCTGGACTGGCGGCGCGCCAGGGCCCGGGTCACCAGGGCCTTGAGCTCTTCGTTGTTCCAGGGCTTGCTCAGGAAGTCGAAGGCCCCTTCCCGCACGGCCTCGATGGCGGTCTCCAGGGTGCCGAAGCCCGACAGCAGGATGGTGTCCACGCCCAGGGGCTTCGCCTCCCGCAGCAGGTCCAGGCCGTCCTTCTTGGCCTCCAGGTTGATGTCGGAGAGCAGCAGGTCGAAGGGCTCCCCGTGCAGCAGCTCGATGGCCTTGTCGGGATGCGTGGCCTTGACCACCTCCAGCCCCATGGAGCCCAGCAGCTCCTCCAGGAACTCGCAGGTTTCCTTGCTGTCGTCCACCACGAGCACCCGGGCCATGCACACCCCCAGGAAGAAGGTAGCTCAAACTCGCCTGGCTCCGGACATGGACCCGGCGTATGCTCGGAGGCAATCCATCGGAGATTTACCATGAGACTCCTTCTTTCATCGGCCTTTGCGCTGCTTGCAACCATTTCAAGCCTTCAGGCCAGCGACCTGACCATCACCAGCCAGGTCACGGGCAAAGGGGCCCTGGCCAAGGACGGCAGCCAGGTGCAGCTCTTCAGCCCCACCCGGATGCGCGTCAACAGCGCCGGCTCGAAGAGCGACACCCTGGTGGACTACGAGCACGAGGTCATGTACAGCATCGACCACGGCAAGAAGGTCGTCACCCGCATGGCGTTCAAGGACCTCCAGGAAGCCATGCAGGCCATGGAAGACCAGGCCGCGGGCATGCCGGAGATGATCACGAAGATGATGTTCGGCGATGTCTCGGAGGTGTCCGTCGAGCAGCTGGGACCGGACACCGTGCTGGACCGCCCCTGCAAGAAAGTCCGCATCAAGCTGGGGAAGATGGTCCAGGAGCTCAGCGTGGATCCCTCCCTGCAGTTCCCGGTGAAGGACTACGCCAAGGCCATGGGCATGCTCAACCGGATGCCCGGCCAGATGGGGGTCCTGTTCAAGCGGGTCTATCAGGAGACGGCCAAGCTCAAGGGCGTGCCCCTGCGCACCCGCGTCACCGGGCTCATGGGCACGGACATGACCACCGAGGCGACCGCCATCTCCACGGCCCCCATTCCCGCCGCCGCCTGGGTCCTGCCCGCGGACTACGCGGTGAAGGACGGGGGCAAGGAGATGAGGGATGGCCTGAAAGGGAAGCGGTAGGGCTAGACTGGTCGGGGCTCCGACGGGGCCCCTCCCACTCTGGATTCGCCATGACCGCTGAACCTTCCTTCGACGATGGCCTCGACCACCTGGAGGCCCTGGTCCAGCAGCTGGAGACCGGCAGCCTGAGCCTGGAGGACGCCCTCGCCCGCTTCGAGGAGGGTGTGCAGCTGAGCCAGGCCCTGCAGAAGCAGCTGGCGGAAGCGCAGCGCAAGGTCGAGCTGCTCAAGGCGGGCCTGGGCGGCGAATACCGCGCCGAGCCCCTGGACGAGGGCAAGGCACGATGACCGACGCCGCCGCCCAGGTCCGGGCCGATCTGGATCGGCTGCTCCCGGTGCTCGACGCGGAGCTGACGGCCCCCTTCCGGACCGGGGAGGCGCCCCGCCTGGGCGAAGCCATCCGCTACAGCCTGGAGGCCGGCGGCAAGCGTGTGCGGCCGGTCCTGTGCCTGCTGGCCAGCGAGGCCGTGGGCGGCACCGTGGCCCAGGCGCTGCCCGGCGCCCTGGCCCTGGAATACGTCCACACCTACTCGCTGATCCACGACGACCTGCCCGCCATGGACGACGACGACCTCCGGCGCGGCCGCCCCACCAACCACAAGGTCTTCGGCGAGGGCCACGCCATCCTCGCCGGTGATGCCCTGCTGACCGAGGCCTTCGGCGTGCTGGCCTCGGCCGCCCTGGATCCCGTGCGGCGGGCCGACGCCCTGGCGCTGCTCGCGGAGGGCGCGGGCTGGCGCGGCATGGCCGGCGGCCAGGCCCTGGACCTCGAGGGCGAGAAGCACACCACGCCGCCGGACCTGGAGCAGCTCCGCCTCATCCACCGGCTGAAGACCGGCGCCCTGCTGCGCGCCTCACTGGAGATCGGCGCCGTGCTGGGAGGCGCCACGCCCGCCGAGCGCAGCGCCCTCCGGGCCTACGGCGCGGCCATCGGCCTGGCCTTCCAGATCCAGGACGACATCCTCGACGCCACCGCCACCGAGGCCGAACTGGGCAAGCGTGCCGGAAAGGACGCCGGAAGAGGTAAGATCACCTACCCGTCACTGCTGGGCCTGGACGGCGCCCGCAAAGCCCTGCACGAGGCCACCGAGAATGCCCTATGTCAGCTAGCATCCCTTCCCATCCGGAGTTCCTTGGCGGCCTGGGCGCGTTACCTGGCCCAGCGGGCCAGCTAGGCACCGGCATGCACGCCCCCTCCAGCCCCTATCCCCTGCTTGACTCCCTGACGGCCCCTCAGCAGGTGAAGCACTTCTCCCCGGCCCAGATGGAGGAGCTCGCGGCGGAAGTGCGCGCCTTCCTCATCACCTCGGTGTCCGAGACCGGCGGCCACTTCAGCTCGAACCTGGGCACCGTCGAACTGACCGTCGCCCTCTTCCACCACTTCGACTTCCTGCAGGACCGCATCGTCTGGGACGTGGGCCACCAGGCCTATCCCCACAAGATCCTCACGGGCCGCCGGGACCGCTTCCCCACCCTGCGCATGCACCACGGCCTGTCCGGGTTCCTCAAGCGGGACGAGAGCCCCTACGACCACTTCGGAGCGGGCCACGCCAGCACCAGCATCTCCGCCGCCCTCGGCATGGCCAAGGCCCGCGACCTGCAGAAGCAGGACCACGTCTGCATCGCCGTGATCGGCGACGGCTCCATGACGGCAGGCATGGCCTTCGAGGCCCTCAACCAGGCCGGCTACCTGGTCACGAAGAACTTCCTGGTGATCCTCAACGACAACGACATGAGCATCAACCCCAACGTGGGTTCGCTGCAGGGCTACCTGAACCAGATCATGTCCGGCCAGTACTATCACCGCTGGCGCGAGCGCATCGAGCACGCCATCAAGGCCATCCCCATCGGCGGGCTGAGCAAGGGCGTGGCCAAGGCCGCGAAGTGGAGCGAGGAGAGCTTCAAGCGCCTCATGGTGCCCGGCCTGCTCTTCGAGGACCTGGGCTTCCGCTACCTGGGCCCCGTGAATGGCCATGACGTGGACGCCACCTCCAAGGCCCTGGCCGAGGCCAAGGAGAAGATGAAGGACGGCCCGGTGCTGCTGCACGTGCAGACCAAGAAGGGCTACGGCTACGAGCCCGCCATGCAGGACCCGATGAAGTGGCATGGCGTCACCGCCTTCGACGCCGAGTCCGGCGAGATCACCAAGGTCGTGGTGGACCCCGCCAAGCCCGCCCCGCCCAGCTACACCAGCGTGTTCGGCAAGACCCTGGTCGAGCTGGCCCGCACCGACGACAAGATCGTCGGCATCACCGCCGCCATGCTGGACGGCACGGGGCTGAACTTCCTCCAGAAGGCCTTCCCGGAGCGCTGCTTCGACGTGGGCATCGCCGAGCAGCACGCGGTCACCTTCGCCGCGGGCCTCGCGGCCCAGGGCATGCGGCCCGTGGTGGCCATCTACAGCACGTTCCTGCAGCGCGGCTTCGACCAGGTGGCCCATGACGTCTGCATCCAGAACCTGCCGGTGACCTTCGTGCTGGACCGCGCCGGCATCGTCGGCGCGGATGGTCCCACCCACCACGGCCTCTACGACCTGGCCTACCTGCGCTGCCTGCCGAACATGGTCATCATGGCCCCCCGGGACGAGAACGAGCTGCGGCGGATGCTCATGACGGCCATCTACTGCGGCCACCCCGCCGCCGTGCGCTACCCCCGCGGCAACGGCCTGGGCGTGACCCTGCAGGAGCCCGTGGATCCCCTGCCCCTGGGCAAGGGCGAGCTGCT
>JAAXXS010000162.1 GCA_013334395.1 Holophagaceae bacterium
TGGGCATCCCAGCGGGCCCGAGGCACCTCCGGGTGGAGGTCAGCGAGGTAGCGATCCAGACGGGGGGCGCCAGCCTCGGCGCAGAACTGCATCATCGGGTTTCCCTTGTGCGGCTCCACGCCACCCATAGGCCCAGGCCCAGGAGGGCGAAGGCGAGACCTGTCAAGCGGCCGGTGCTGAGCCAGGCCCAGCCCAGCCACCCCGTGCCGCGATCCACGTCACCCCGCCAGATCTCGGTGATGACGCGGCCGATTCCCTCGACCAGAAAGTAGAGGGCGAAAATTTGACCCCGAAAGCTCCGCTTGGGGCGGGCCAACAGCAGAATGACCATGACCAGGAGGTTGGCCAGGAAGTTGTAGAGCTGGACCGGATGCAGCGGAATGCCCAGGGGCGTGCCGCTGAAGGCGCGGGCGAGGGGGTCCGTGAAGGTGGTGGCCCAGGGCAGGTGCGACTCGGTGCCGTAGCAGCAGCCCGCGGAAAAACAGCCCAGGCGGCCGATGGCCTGGCCCAGGGCCACGCCGGGCACCAGGGCGTCGCCGGTGACCCGGAGGGGCAGGCCCTGGCCCTTCCGGAGCTTCCAGAAGAACACCGCCGTGGCGGCGATGATGCCCCCGTGGATGGCCCCGCCAGCCCGCAAGGTGCCGAGGGAGAAGACTTCACGGAGAGGCGCCCCGCCGATGAGGTCGACCACGATCATGAGCAGCTTCGAGCCCAGGAGGGCCGAGATCAGCATGGCGATGCCCAGATCCGTGATGGCCGAGGGCGACAGGCTGTCCAGCCCCCCCTGGCGCTTGGCCAGGGCGGTCCCCGCGAAGAAGGCGATGGCCAGCAGCAGACCGTAGGTGCCCAGGGGGAAGGAGCCAAACTCGATGATGACAGGATGCATGCGGGGAACTCGGAGGTCAGATAATGGGAAGACTGGAAACTGGAGGCCGTACCCTGAAGACTGGAGACTGCTGAGGAGCACCCATGTCCCGGACCTCGATGACCCTGACCGCGCAGGATCTGGCCGAACGTTTGGGGGGCACCCTGGAGCATTGTCCCCCGGATCGCCTCATTTCCGAAGTGAAGCCGCTGGAAGAGGCCTTGGCGGGCTCCATCTCCTTTCTCGCCAACCCCCGGTACGCCACCAAGGCCCTGGAGAGTCCGGCGGGTCTGATCCTCGTGGACGCCAAGACGGACCTGGGCGACCGGCCGGTCCTCCGGGTGCCGCACCCCTATTGGTGCTTCGCCCAGGCCATTGGCTGGCTGCATCCCGAGCCGGCGCCCGAGCGGAGCGCCACGCCGGTGCACGCCTCGGCGGTGCTCAGCGCGGACTGCGTGGTCGCCCCGGGTTCTACCGTGGGCGCCCGGACCGTGATTGCCGCCGGCTGCGTGCTGCATCCGGGGGTCCACGTCGGGGACGACTGCGAGCTGGGGGAGGGCTGTGAGCTGTTCCCGGGCGTGGTGCTCTACCGCCAGACCCGGCTCGGTCGCCGCGTGGTCATCCACGCCAACTCCGTGGTGGGCAGCGACGGCTACGGCTACGTCCTGGTGGAGGGGCGTCACGCGAAGATCCCCCAGGTGGGCTGGGTGGAGGTGGGAGACGACGTGGAGATCGGCGCCTGCGTCTGCATCGACCGGGGCGTGCTGGGCCCCACCCGGATCGGCGCCGGCACCAAGATCGACAACCAGGTCCAGGTGGCCCACAACGTCCAGGTGGGGAGCCACTGCCTGCTGGTGGCCCAGTCGGGCATCAGCGGCTCCACGAAGCTGGGCGACTACGTGACTCTGGCGGGCAAGGTCGGGGTCGTGGGCCACATCGAGATCGGCGCGCGCAGCGTCGTGGGCGGCAACAGCGTGGTGGCGAAGAGTCTGCCCGAGGGCAGCTTCGTCACGGGGTTCCCGGCCCGTCCCCACCGGGAGTGGGCCGAGGCCCAGGCGGCCCTGAACCGCCTGCCGAGGCTCATCAAGCAGCTTCGGAAGGGCTGATCACTCGCCGAGGCAGGCCCGGATCTTCTGGATGAGGTCCAGGGGGCTGTAGGGCTTCTGGAGGAACTGGATCGGGCCGTAGCGCTGCAGGTTGCCCGCGATGTCGCTGCTGCTGTAGCCGCTGGACAGCAGGACCGGAACCTTGGCGCCGGGTCCGCCGCCCTTCCGCAACTCGGCCAGCACCTCGTCCCCGCCCAGCACGGGCATGGTGAGATCCAGGACCACGGCCCGGATCCGGTCCTCCTGCTCCCGGTAGGTCAGGAGGCCCTCGCGCCCATCGCTGGCCGTCTGGACTCGGAAGCCGCAGCCTTCCAGGGTCAGGGAGGCCACGCTCCGCACCGCCTCCTCGTCATCCACCACCAGGATGTCCCCGTGGCTGAAGTAGGAATCCAGGGGCCGATCCTCCCAGGGTTCTGCGGGGAGGACTTCCTCCGAGCGGGGGAAGAGCAGGCGGAAGGAGGTCCCTTCCCCGGGGCAGCTCAGCACCTGCACGGCGCCGTGGTGGCCGCGCATGATGCCCAGCACCGCGGCGAGGCCGAGCCCCCGGCCCGTGAACTTGGTCGTGAAGAAGGGGTCGAAGATCCGCTGGAGGGTGTCCGCTTCCATGCCGGAGCCGTTGTCAGCCACTTCGAGATAGACCGAGGTGCCATCCGGCGGGGTGCCGGCAAGGCAGTGGGTGAGGGTGCCGGTCTCCACGGTGCCCGTGGAGATGGTGATCTTCCCGACACGGTCCTCCAGGGCATCGGAGGCGTTGGTGATGAGGTTCATGATGACCTGGCGGACCTGGGTGGCATCGCCGTCGATCAGCGGCAGGTCCGGGGCGAACCGGTGCTCCAGCACCGCCTTTTTCGAGATCACGGTCTCCAGCAGGCTCTCCATCTCGTCCACCAGGCGCGAGAGGGAGAGGGGCTCCACATGGAACTTGCCGCGCCCGGAGTAGGCCAGCAGCTGGTTGGTCAGTTCTGCCGCCCGGGTGGCGGCCATCTCGATCTGGTTGAGGCGGCGCTGCATGGCGGGCTGCAGGTCCGGGTCCATCAGGGCCAGGCCCGCATGGCCCATGATGCCCATGAGCAGGTTGTTGAAGTCATGGGCGATGCCGCCCGCCAGCACGCCGAGGCTCTCCAGCTTCTGGGCCTGCTGGACCTTGGATTCCATGTCCTGCCGGTCCTGTTCCGCCTGGCGCCGCTCCGTCACATCGCGGGCGTTCACCACGATGCCATGGACGCCCGGAACATCCAGGGCGTTGTGCGAGATGGCTTCCATGAGCCGGGGTGTGCCGTTCTTGTGAATCACCCGGATCTCGAGGGTCTTGGAGCTGCCGGGGGACTGGCTCAGCTCCAGGAACGCCTTCTGGAACAGCGCCTGGTCTCCAGGATGGATCAGGTCCGCTGCCGACATGCCCAGCCGTTCGCCGGGCAGGTAGCCCAGGATCCTTCCGGCGGCGGGACTGCTGTAGACCACCTGCCCATAGCGGTCGAGGATCACCACCAGATCGAGCGCGTGCTCGATGATGGCCCGCAGCCGGGACTCGCTGGCCTTGAGCTCCTGCTCCATGCGGTGCCGGTAGAGGGCCATCTCCACGGTGGAGTGGAGGGTCCGCTCGTCAAAGGGCTTCAGGAGGTAGCCGTAGGGGCCGCTCTCCTTGGCCCGGGCCAGGGTCCGCTCGTCGGCGAAGGCCGTGAGGAAGACCACGGGAATGCCCAGGCCCTGGAGGTGCCGGGCCGCGTCGATCCCGTCCATGCCCGCGCCGAGGGAGATGTCCATCAGGACGAGGTCCGGGGCCTCACGGCCCGCGACTTCCAGGGCCTCCTCGCCACTGGAGGCCAGGCCCACCGCGCCATAGCCCAGCTCCTGGAGGTGCAGCTTCAGATCCATCGCCACGATGGCTTCATCTTCGACGATGAGGATTCGGGAGGGGGTCATGGCTGCCGTCGGGCGGGGGGAAAGCTCAGGAGGAAGGAGGCCCCCCGGCGCCGTTCCAGCTCCAGGACCCCGGATAATTGATCGGTCAGGGCTTTAACCAACTGGAATCCCAGACCGCCCTGATCCAATTCCACGGTGGCGGGAAGCCCCAGCCCGGAATCTGCCACACGGAGGGTGACCCAGCCCCGGGCGTCCAGGGCGATCTCGATGTCGAGGCTGCCCCCCTCGCCGGGGGGAAAGGCGTGCTGGAGGGCGTTGGCCACCAGCTCGTTGAGGATCAGGCCCAGGGGCATCGGGGCGTCAGGGCCGATGTCCACTTCCGCCACCCGCACCTGCAGGTCGATGAGGGCCGGGACGCTGGCGTAGGTCCGCACCAGCCGCTCGGCCAGCGTCCGCACGTAGCCCGGCAGGTCCAGTTGTGTGAAGTCAGGGGCGTGCTTGAGCTTCTGGTGGATGAGGGCGATGGCCTGGATGCGTTCCTGGGCCTCCTGCAGGGCCCGCTGCAGGGCGGGATCCTGGTTGGTCGAGGCCTGCAGCCGCAGCAGGCTGGAGACCACCTGGAGGTTGTTCTTCACCCGGTGGTGGATCTCGCGGAGCAGCAGGTCCTTCTGTCTCAGGGAGGCCTCCAGGACATTCTCCTCGGCCACCTTCTGGGCATGGATGTCGAAGAGGAAGCCCATGACCTGACTCTCCGGGGCGCCGACTTCCAGCCCCCCGGCGGCACGCACCCAGTGGGCGCCCCCCTCGGGGGTCTGGAGCCGGAACTCGAACTGGGGACTGCCCTGGGCCGGGCCCAGATCCTGCACGAAGCTGCGGAAAGCGCCCTGGTCCTCGGGGTGCACCACGCCGCCCCAGAAGGGGAGGGCGCGCCAGCTCTCCTGCGGCCAGCCGAAGAACTTCTCTTCGGAACGGCCCAGATAGACACAGGTCCCGCTCTCCGGGTCCATGGACCAGGGGATGGCGCCCGTGCAGGCCATGAGCTGGTCCAGCCGCCGGTTGGGCCGGTCATCCGGGAGAGGGGATAGGCTCACGGCTAGCCCATGGCCTGGAGCGGGGAGGCCCCCGCCATGGCCCGCAGGTCGGGCACTCCCGGGGGCAGGGCAAGCACCTGGAGCTCCACGGGCCGCCCGAGGGCCTTCAGTTCCGCCTCGAGCTCGGGACGCAGGCCGTCGAGCTGAGCGGGGTCCTGCAGCCAGAGGCGCACCCGCAGGCCGGAGTTGCGCTGCTCCAGGCCCAGGCGCACCTCTCCCAGGGCGCTGAAGGGGACGCTCAGGAACACCCGGTGGGTCGGCGAGGCCTCGGCCCCCGCGGCCTCCCGCTCATCCTCGATCCAGATCCGCAGGGGCTCCACTCCGGTCGCCCAGGGCAGGGGAATCTCGAACCAGCCGGTGCCCTCCTGGGCCTGGAGCTGATGAAAGGGAGCCTCGGTCGGGGAGGTGGCCGGATTGGCCAGGGTCTTCATGGCCTCCTTCATCCAGGTGAACCAGGTCTCGGGCTGCTCGGCGATGGCCGAACCCGCCTGCAGGAGGCTGCGGAACAGGGCCGCGAGGGGGGCCTGGTCGCTGCCGGCCTGGATGCGGGCCAGCAGCTGGGCGGCCTCCCCGAAGACCAGGGGTGCCAGCACTGCGGGAGCGGGGGGTGGGGTCGCGCCAACCACCTGCAGCCGGATGCCAGCGCCTTCCGGCAGAGGCAGGGCCTTCAGGGTGAGGGTGCTGCCGGCCGGGAAGGGCAGGTTGCCCTGGGCCTTCAGCAGCTCTCCATCGGCCA
>JAAXXS010000015.1 GCA_013334395.1 Holophagaceae bacterium
GCACCACCGCCGTCACGGCGGTCCCCGCCACGGGCTATGCCTTCACGAACTGGACCGGCACCGGCTTCACCACGAGCACCTCGGCTGCCCTCACTCTCACCAACGTCACCCAGAACCTCACCCTCACGGCCAACTTCACGCTGGCCAGCTCTGGAGCGACCCTCCAGGTGCTGATGAACACGGATTTCGAGCAGGCCACGCCGGTGGTTTGGCAGGGTGACACCGGCGTCATCCAGGATGCCCCGGGTTCGAGTGATCCGGGTGTGGTCGCCCACAGCGGCATCAAGTTCGCCTGGCTGGGCGGCTATGGCTTCACGGCCTCGGATCAGATCACCCAGGACTTCCACATCCCGGCCACGGCCCAGTCCGCCACGGTCACGTTCTACCTGAAGATCATCACCGCCGAGACGGGTTCCACCGCCATGGACAGCCTCACCGTCGCCGCCCTCGACACCTCCAACCTCACCCTGGGCACCCTGCTCACCCGCTCCAATCTGAATGCCTCCAACTACACCGCCTACACGGCCGATCTGCTCCCCTACAAGGGCAGGACGGTGCGTCTGTCCTTCAAGAGCCAGGAGGACGGCCAGAACGCCACCAGCTTCGTGCTTGATGATGTGGTGGCCAACCTCACGGTGCCCACGGCGAGCGATCTGAAGCCGCTGATCACCAGCTTCACGCCCACCTCCGGACTGGCGGGCGAGACCAGCGTCCGGATTACCGGGGGGAACTTCTTCGGGCTGACCAGCGTAGGTCTCGGCGGCCTCAGCGCCAGCTACACCCTCACGGACGGGACCAGCCTCAGCGCCACGGTCCCCGCTGGTGCAAGCATCGGAAGCGCCCCCATCAGCCTCACCAATCTCCAGGGCACGGGCCTCTCCACCGGCAGCTTCTCCGTGACGTATGGAACCCCGACCATCACCGGAGTGAACCCCACCCAGGGCCCCGTGGACACCCCCGTGGTCATAACGGGCACCTACCTGGGCTACAGCGGCACCACCCTCACCCTGAACGGCTTGGCCATCACGCCCACCAGCATGAGCGCCACTCAGATCACCTTCACGGTGCCCGCCGGTGCCACCAGCGGAAATCTGGTCCTCACCACGCCCGGCGGCACGGTGACCCGGACCTTCGCGGTCAATAACGCAGCCGCCACGCTGGACCTCCATATTGAGAGGGTGCAGCTCACCCAGAGCACCCAGACCCTGGACAACGCAGTGTCCATCGTGGCGGGGAAGCAGGGCCTGATCCGGGTCTTCGTGCTGGCCAACCAAGTGAACACCGCTACCCCCGCGGTCAGAGTCACCCTGTTGAACAATGGCGCGGCCGTCTCGGGCTATCCAAAGACGGTCCCTGCCCCCAGCAGCAGTGTCCCCCTCGCCCTGGACCCGTCCCTCTCCGCCAACAGCTGGAACCTCGCGGTCCCGGGCACGGACCTGACAACCCCCCTGGGCAGCGGCTACAGCCTCCTGGCCGAAGTGGATCCCACGGGGACCGTGACCGAGGCAGATGAGACCAACAACACACTCGCCGCCACACTGAGGGGCTCCGTGGTGCCGACCTTCAAGACCACCCTCTTCCCCGTGGTGCTGACCAACGGCACCGGCAACGTCACCGAAGCCAACAAGGAGGCCTGGGCCGCCCGGCTCGCCAAGATGTATCCGGTGGCCAGCGTGGACGTGGCCGTCGGAGCCGCCTTCACGGGATCGGTCTCCACCGTCAGCTCGGACGGAACCGGCTGGAGCACCCTGCTGAGCGACCTCGCCACCAAGCACCTGGCTGACGGCGCCTCGGACCGCTACTACTTCGGGGCCCTGAACGTGAGCTATCCCTCGGGCGTCGCCGGGCTCGGCTATGTCCCCTCTTCCGCATCCTCCTCCTTCGCATATCGCACCGCCCTCGGGTGGGACAAGACCGGCTACCCCGATGGGGGCAACTTCCCCGAGGTTTTCGCCCATGAGACCGGTCACAACATGGGGCGCAGCCACAGCCCCTGCCCCAGCTCCGGTTCCAACGTCCCTTCCGACATCGACCCGGCCTACCCCTACGCCGGTGGGCTCATCGGCCAGTGGGGCTACGACACCAGCCTGGGCATGTGGAAATCCCCCCTGACAAACAAGGACATCATGGCCTATTGCAGCCCCGTCTGGATCAGCGACTACACCTATCAGAAGGTGCTGGATTTCCGGGGCGGCACGGGCGGCTTCCTGGCGGGCGGCGCCGAGGACACGCCTCTCGCCGCGCCCCTTTCTGCCGCCAAGGAGTGCCTCATCGTGCGCGGCCTCGTCCACGAGGACGGCCAGGTGGAGCTGCTCCCCGCCTTCCGGACCCGGGCGCTGCCCTCGGCCTTGCCCGCCGAAGGGGACTACAGCCTGTCGTGTCTGGATGCGCAGGGCACCGCGCTCTTCACAACCCCCCTCGCTCTGATGGAGGTCGGCTGCTCACCCAAGGGGCGCGAGCGCCACTTCGTGGTGGCGCTGCCTCTGGAGGCGCCGATTCTGGAAGCGGTCATAGGCCTGAGTGTGCTGAGGGATGGCCGGGTCATGACGGGACTGCGCGGCCTGGCGAAGGCGGCGCGGCTGACCGCTGCACCACCGGAGGCCCGGCGCCTCGCCACGGAGCAGATCCAGGTCCGGTGGGATGCAACCCTGCATCCCGCGGCCCTGGTCCGGGATGCGGACACCGGGGAGGTGATCGCCATCCTCGGAGGAGGCAGCCACGCGCTCGCCACCCGCGCGAAGCGCGTTGAGGTGGTCCTGAGCGATGGCGTGAGCGGCCCGACCCACCGCCTGGCAACCCTAGCCGAGTAGCGCCCAGGGCGGCTTCCCGCCTCCGCCCACCCGGGCATCCAGGATGCCCTCCGGTTTTCGCGCGTGAGCAAAAAGCCGTTTCGTGAGATACTGTTCGATCGTCTGTACACGGACCTCTGGGTGCCTATGCCGCTCACGCACTTCCAGCTTCTCTCGAACTGCTCGGATGAGCAGCTCAGGACCATCTGCGAACGTCGTCACCTGCCCATTCCCATCCGCTGGGAAGAGGGCGCCGAAGGCCGGATGCGCCTCCTGAAGACCATGGTCTTTCACCTGGAGGACCACAAGCGGCTGTCAGACACCCTGGCCGACCTGGACAGCGCGTCCCTGGTGGCCCTCAAGCACCTCGCCGCCGAGGGTGCCCTGCCCCCCCCGGAGCTCCTCCAGAGCCTCGGCGACCTTGGCCTGATCCTCCCGGAGGGTCCCGGCTGGGTCGTGGCCGAGCGGGTGGCCGATGCCCTGGACGACTTCGATGACGGCGACTTCAGCTTCCAGGCCCCGCCGGAAGTGAAGCTGCGCCACGCGGAACCCTTCCGCTTCTCCTTGGCACTCACCAGCGTCCTGCTGCGCTGCGTCGCCGGCCTGCGCGTCCTCAAGGGCGGCCTGCCCGCCAAGAAGGAGCTGGGCCTGCTCATGCAGCGCAATGCCATGCTGCACGAGGAGCAGGACGCCACCCTGCTCTTCACGCTGCTGCACCGGCTCGGCCTGCTCTGGAACCGCGATGGGCGGGTGGAGACCCTGCTGCCCGCCGTGACCAGCCACCCGCCCCGCTGGGTGGCCGAGCGGGCCTTCGCCAGCCTGCTTGAGCATGACCTCAAGGGCTGGGGCATGCCCCCGGCCGAGGACCGCCACTTCCTCATGCAGCACCTGCTGGAGCGCCGGGGCCAGACCCTGGCCGTCCAGCCCTTCCTGGCCTTCCTCGAGACCCTGCATCCCCTGGACGAGGAGCGCACCCGCACGGTGTTCCTGCCCTTCCTGGGCCGCATGGGCATCATCCATGGCGACGCGACCCTGGCCCACCTTCGGCTCACGGAGCACGGCGAGGCTCTGGCCCACGAGTACCTGCTGCGGGACCTCAAGGGAACCGCGGCCCACTGGCTGCCCCTGGAGCAGGAGCAGCCCATGATCATGCAGCCCACCCTGGAACTGCTGACGCCCCTGCTGCAGAATCCCCACCGGCTGCTCCAGCTCGCGCAGCTGGCCGAGGTGGAGGCCCTGGACGCCATGGGCACCTTCCGGGTCAGCCACGCCACCCTGGTGCGCGCCCTGGACTCCGGTGTGCCCCTCGAAGAGCTCGGGCAGCGCCTCGGCGCCGCCACCCAGACCCTGCCCCAGCCCCTGCTCCAGCTGCTGGAGGACCTCTCCCGGCGCGTGGGTGAGGTGGAGGTGCACCAGGGGGTGAAGCTCATCCGGGCCCGCACGGCGCATCTGGCCGATGAGCTGAAGCTCCGGCCCGAGCTGGCCCCCCTGAAGCTGGCTTCCATCTCGGACACCGTGGTGGAGGTGCGCGGCGATGGCAACGCCCACGCCCTGCTCAAGCAGGCGGGCTTCATGCCCAAGCCCGGCCGGTTCCTGGCCCTCAGCGTGGACTCCGACGAGAAGCTCTACCTGTGGGCCCTGGCGGCCCTGGCCTTCGTGGATGAGAAGGGCATGAACCACCACCTGGAGCCCGTGCAGCAGATGGTCCGCTGCGCCCTGCAGCGCCTCCACGACGAGGACCCGTCCCTCTACCAGGAGGTCCAGCGGCGGATCCCCATGCTGCACCTGGGCGGCGAGGACCAGCTGGCCGAAGAGGTCCAGCGCATCCTGGAATACGCGGCGGGCCACACCCTGATGGTGGAGCTCACCTACCTGCCCCCGGCGGCGCACCGCACGCAGCTGCGGCGGGTGTCCCCTCGCACCATCCACGAGGACCACCTGCTGGCCTTCTGCCACCTGCACCAGGAAGAGATGGCCTTTCGGGTCACCCGCATCCAGGGCGTCAAGCTCCTGAACGAGCGCGGCTGGACCCCGGCTAACCACAGCCAGGCTGGGTGATTCTCTCCGGGGGTTCCGCGCTGCGCGCACACCCCCGGACCCCCGCGCAGATCACGGCGTGGCCGTGCTCTGCTTTCACTCTCCGGGGGGGCTCCGCCTCTGCGAGCCTGCGAGCAGGAGGGCCCTGCGGGGCAGGGCCCGTCAGGCGGAGGACGCTGCGCGCCTCCAGGTATCGCCACGCCTTGCGTGGCTCCCACTCGCCACTCGGGCTTGCGGACCCGGAGCCTCCCCCCGGACCCCCGCGAGAAAGCCCGGCACTGCCGGGCTTTCTCTTGCATCAACCGCACAGGTCCCGCCTAGCCGACGAGTTCTTTCAGCCGCTTGTCCACGACATCCGCCAATTTCTCGACCACTTCGCGGTTCTCGTTGCGTGCGGCCTGGATCTCCTTCTCCAGCTTCCGCTCGGTCTGCATGACGGATTTCTGGATCTGGGACAGCACACCCTTGATGTCATCCAGGTCGTTGAGCAGGTTGTTCAGGCGCGGATCCGGGGGCCGGCTGTTGCCGAACACGCCAAGTCCCGCCAGGACCGTGGAAAGGGCCGCGAGCACGAGAATCAGGAGGAGCAGGGGATTGCTGGCCATGGGCACACCTTGCCCCGAGTCTAGCCAGGACCGTGCCGAAGCGGGCTACGGCTTCTGCTTCACCCGCTGGTACTCGTCGCTGACCCCCTTGACGGGCTTCTCGACAGGGATGACCAGGTAGGGTTCGGCCTTCGGGCTGCTCTTGCGGGAAGCGATCTGCAGTTTCTGCTGGATGGCTTCCTTGGCCTGCCGCTCCCGGGCCACCTCGGTGGCATGGGTGGTGGCGAGTCGGGTCAGCTCCTGCTCCTGCCGCTGGGCCTGGACTGCCAGGTCGTCGGCGCGGTGCTTCTGCTGGATGCCCCAGTTGCCAAGGCCGGCCAGGGCCGCCAGGAGGGGCAGGGCCGCGGCGGCCAGCAGGCCCCAGGTGGGCCGGCGGCGCTGGGTGCGGCTGCGGCGCAGGGCCTCCCGGCGCAGGTCGTCGGCAAGAGCCTTCAGTTCCGGCGTGGGCTCCACGGCCTGGACAGCGATGGGGGCGCCAAGGCCCAGCAGGTCGCGAAGCTCGGCCCGGAGCTGGACGTCCTCGACGGGTTCAAAGCGCCGAGCGGGATCAGACCAGGACATGCACGCCTCCTGCAGGATTGAGCTGTTCTTTGAGCTGGGCCTTGGCCCGGTGGATGCGGGTCTTCACGGTGGCCTCGGGGATGTCGAGGATCTCCGCGATCTCCCGGATGGACAGCCCCTCCACCACGAAGAGCCAGAGGGCTTCCCGGAAGGTGGGCGAAAGCAGCCGCATCCGTTCCCGGACCTCCTGGTTGAGCACCATGTCCTCGGCATAAGCCGCCTGGCCGGGCTCAGCCACCGCTTCCAGGCTGATGTTCTGGTTCTTCATGGGGCGCCGCTCCGTGAGGGACAGGGTGCGGACCGTGCCGTAGAGGAAGGCCGTGGGGTGTTCCACAGGGACCTCCCGCTGCATGAGGATGACGAAGGCCTCCTGGGCGATGTCCTCCGGGAAGTTGGCTCCGTAGCGGCGGGCATAGCTCACGAGCCTTGGATAAAGCTCAGCGAAGGCGGCATGAAAGGCCTCCTGGGTGCCGAAAGGAACTGCCTGGGGGGACTGCGTCATTCACACTCCGATGCCCAATGATGCCCCAGGCGGGCCGGAAGTTCCGGACCAACCCCTCGGGAAGGAATCCGGGGGCTCCTCATTCCATTTCCCCGGCGAGGCCCCTAGGCTAAGGCATGGACCATCCGCTGCAAGCCTGGCGCGACACCCTCGGCGACCTGGGGGTGGTGGGATTGGTCCGGGAAGCGCCCGCCACGCCCGTGCCGCCCGCCGCCCCGGAGCGCCGGGCCCAAGTCCAGGCCCCACCCATCGCCCCCCCTGTGCCCCCGCGCCAGGGCCCCCCGGCCTACGTCCCGCCCACGGGCCCCGCCGCCTGCCCCTCGGCAGAAGTCGTGTCCGCCTGCGGCAGCCTCGAGGAGCTGCAGCAGGCCGTCGCCGACTGCCTCGCCTGCCCCCTGGGGGGGGGTCGCATCAAGCTCGTCTTCGGCGAAGGGGATCCGCAGGCCCGGCTCCTGTTCGTGGGCGAAGGCCCCGGCCGGGACGAGGACCTGCAGGGCCGTCCCTTCGTGGGCAAGGCCGGTGAGCTGCTGGACAAGATGATCAGCGCGCTGGGCCTGAGGCGCGAGCAGACCTACATCACCAACGTCGTCATGTGCCGCCCCCCGGACAACCGCGTGCCCGCGCCCGAGGAGGCCCGCGCCTGCCTGGGCTACCTGCGGCGCAAGATCGAGCTGCTCCAGCCCGCCGTCATCGTCACCCTCGGCGCCACGCCCCTGCGCGAGCTGCTGGGCGTCAGCGAAGGCATCACCCGGGTGCGCGGCCAGTGGCGTCGGCTGAAGGTGGGGGACCGCGAGATTCCGGTCATGCCCACCTTCCACCCGGCCTATGTGCTGCGGCAGTACACCCAGGATGTGCGCCGGGCCGTGTGGGAGGACCTCCAGGCGGCGAAGGCCTGGATGGACCGTCCCGACGACCCCCCAGCCGGGCGCTGAGGGCCCGCCGCTGACTGTGTCATGCTAGGCGGAGCCTTGCTTTCGGGGACCCCCATGCGCCTTGTCAACGTGTTCTTCATCGTCCTGCTGCTGCTCGTTCTGATGGTGCTCGGCAACCTGTACCTGACCAACCATGACCTGCTCATGCGGGAAGTCGTGGTGTTCGGCGAGAGCATCAAGCTGCAGAGCGTCATCCTCATCACCTTCCTGCTCGGGTTCCTGCTGAACGTTCTCTACACCGGCATCATGGAAGTGGTGCGGCTGGTGCGGGGCCTCAACGACTCTGCGGACACCCGCCTGGTGAAGCGCATCTCCGAGCGCGCGCAGGATGCCCGGGACCTGGTCGCCCACGGCCTGCCCAAGGAAGCGCGGGAGATCCTGGAGGGGATCCTCGAGCAGCGCAAGGACTACATCCCCGCCCGGCTCCTGCTCGGCGAGATCCTCCTCAAGAGCGGCGGCCCGGAAGAGGCCGTGAAGGTGTTCGAGTCCATCTGCCGCGATGATCACGACCAGGTCGAGGCCCGCTACCAGCTGGCCGAGGCGCTGGTGGCCGTCCGGAACCCCGAGGCCTCCACCGCTGTGCTCAAGAAGCTGGCTGCGGATCACCCCAAGAAGGCCCTGCGGGCCTGGCGGCGGCTGCGGGCCATCCACATGGAGGGCCGGCGCTGGGAGGAAGCCAACGAAGCCCACAAGAAATTATTGGCCCACTTCGCCGCCGAACTCACCCAGGGCGAGCGGGCCCAGGGTTCGGCCCTGGCCTACCAGGTGGGCCTGACCAAGGTCGAGGCCGACCAGTTCAAGGATGCCGCCCAGATCTTCCAGCAGGTCATCAAGGACGAGCCCGACTTCGTGCCGGCCTACCTCAGCCTGGGCCGCTGCATGATCCTCCAGGACCAGGAGGCCCAGGGCCTCGAGATCTGGCTCGAAGGCTTCCGCAAGACCGGCGAGGGCACCTTCCTGCAGGAAGCGGAGGACTACTTCATCCAGCTGGGCCGCCCTGAGGATGGCCTCGCGCTCCTGCGGCGAGTTGCCGCCACCTCCAGGCACGCCACCACCGCCAAGTTCTTCCTGGGCAAGATGCTCTACCGCCTGGAGATCCTGGACGAGGCCCTGGACCTGTTCCAGGAGGTCCGCAGCCAGGTCGTCTACAGCCCGATCCTGTTCTTCTTCATGGCCAAGATCCACAGCCGCCGCGGCCGCATCGACGCGGCCCTGAACGAGTACCGCCAGCTGCTCCGCAACCTGGGCATCCTCAAGCTGCGCTTCGAGTGCGCCGTCTGCGGCCACCGAGTCCAGGACTACGCCGACCGCTGCGACAGCTGCGGCAGCTGGAACAGCCACCACTTCATGTTCAAGGAAAGCGACCTTCCCGAAGGCCCCATCCGAGCTGAGAGTGGGAACTGGATGGCGATGCTTTGAAATCGAAGGGGCGCCAAATGGCGCCCCTTCGATTTCAAAGTTAATTAACGGCAACAGATCAAAGGCTAGGCAATCGCCTGTCGAATATCGGACAGGAGGCGCTTGAGCTCGAGCTCGGACAGGTGGAGGGGCACCTGCTGCTTGACCTCGTCCTTGCGGTAGAAGGCGATCCGCTTCACCACGATCTTGTTCTTGCCGATGCTGATCTCGTTGAACTGGATCTGGGTGTCGTCCTTGTAGGGGGGCAGGCTTCGGAGCTGGATATACATCCCTCGGCGGTCGTGGTCCACGATCTCCAGGCGCTCCTTAAGGTAGTTCACCTGTTCCGAGAGCTTCTCCGCCTTGTTCTTGAGCTTGGCGAAGCTGAGCTTCTTGGGGATGTTCCGCTCGAGCACCATCTCGCCCAGCTGCACGCAGCCCTCGCCACGACGGAGGAAGCCCTCCACGGTGCCGTCCAGCTCGAGATCGGCCTGATGAAAGGTCTCGTAGCCCTGGAATTCGCCGGGAAGGACAGAATCGTCGTAGCGCTTGGCTTTGCGGGAAAGCTTCATGGACCACCTCAGAAGGACTTCCCTCCTTCTGAGCCAGACTCGTGCCAGGAAATTTCTACCGCGACCCTTTCGACCCAGGCCTTGAATTATCAGGACTTCCCTACAGATACGACGCGGCGGGACCTGCCTACAGGGCGGGTTAGGACCTCGGGTCATGTCCAGATGTGGCCAGACAAGAATGGTTCTGGTCAGTTTTCGACAGGCCCCGCCTTGGGCCAGCGAACCCGATAGATCATGCGGTCCAGGGCCCGGCTGTACGGACTCCAGGAACCGCCCCCGCTCTCTTCTGCCACGGCGCGGAACATCACTTCCAGCTTCCCGTCCAGGTCATCCAGGTAGTGGACCAGCAGGGCCTCGGGGGTCTTGGGCAGCACCGGGGAACCGAACTCCAGGCGGCCATGGTGACTCAGGACGATGTGCAGGATCTGCAGGCGCAGCCCCTCGGGAAACCCGGGGATCCTGCCCACCGCCCGGCTGATCCACTCGGCCTCCAGGGAGATATGGCCCAGCAGATTGCCCGCGTCGGTGTAGCCGATGCTGCGCTGGTAGCTGAGCTCGGCGGTCTTGCCCACATCGTGGAGCAGGGCCCCGGCCAGGACCAGGTCCCGGTTGAGCAGGGGGTAGTGGGCGCAGGCCCGCTCAGCCATGCCAATGACGGAGAGGCTGTGTTCGAGCAGCCCGCCCAGGTAGGCGTGGTGCATGGACTTGGCGGCGGGGGCCAAGGCGAAGGCGGCCCGCAGCTCGGCATCATCAACGAAGAGGGCGGTCAGGAGACCACGGATCCAGGGATCCAGGATGGAGGCCAGGCAGACGTCCAGTTCCGCCAGCATCTCCGGCACGGGCCGCGCACTCACCGGGAAAAAAGCCGAGAAGTCGCCGACCTCCGCATCCGGGGCGAAGCGGATCTTGTCGACCCGGAGCTGCAGCCGGCCATTGAAGCTGGTCACCGATCCCTTCACGCGGACGAAGGCGTCCGCGCGGATGGCTTCCAGGTCGCCCTCCACGGCCCGCAGGTCCCAGAGGAAGCCCTTGAGGTCGCCGGAGGCGTCCGCCAGCTTCAGCTCAAGGTACTCGGTACCCTTGACGCTGACTTTGTAGGTGGCCTCCTGGGCCAGGAGGAAGCCCTGGAAGGCATCGCCCTCCTTGAGGGTTCGGATCACGGGCTGGTCGGACATTGACTCTCCATGCACCCTGCCACGATAAGCCCCGCAACACGACAGCGGCTGTCGAGCGGGAGCTAGTGGCTGCGGGGGACCTTGGGTGGTGGGGCGAAGGGATCCTCGTCCCCGTAGCCGAGCTCCATGGGAATCCGCTTGTCCTCGAGCACCTCGAAGATCGACCACTGATCGGCCTTCTTCGTATTGCCCTCAGGCAGGGACAGCACCCGGACCTTCAGCTGCCGGTTGTAGAGCGGGAACTCCAGCTCGTCCTGGGGGTTCACGTCCTGGCTTGCCTTGCGGGGCACGCCGTTGACCCGCACCATCCCCTCGTCGCAGAGCTGGTTGGCCAGTTCGCGACGCTTGATGAGCAGGCTCTTCTTGAGGAAGGCATCGAGGCGCATGCCATCACCCCTTGAGGATCTCGTCCTTGGGCACCAGGTAGCGGATGTTGGCGCGCATGCGCAGGCTTGCCAGGAACTGCTCGATGGCGTTCTGGGCCTTGGGCTCCTGGAGCTTTTCCAGGATCTTGACCCTCACTTCTGCGAAGGACTTCACAGGGGCGTCCTCCAGGGAGACCAGCTGGATCAGGTAGAGGTCCTTGTCCGTCTCGAGGGGTTCGGAGACCTGTTCGGGCTTGAGCTTCACCGCCGCATCCTCGAGGCTCTGACGGAGGAAGCCCTTGTTCATCCAGCCCAGATCCCCCCCGGTGGCCTTGCTGGGGCTGGTGGAGTGGAGGCGGGCCAACGCCTCGAATGCATTCCCGGCCTTCAGCTCGGCCTGGATCGCACCCAGCAGCTTGCGGGACTCCGCCTGCTCTGCGGCCGTGGCACCCTTGGCCAGGACCAGCTCCCGGATGCGGAACCGGGTTGGCATGCGGTACTCGTCCTTGTGATCCTCGTAGTAGGCGCGCAGCTCGTTGTCCTCCACGGCCACCTTGGAGTAAACCTCCCTCTGGAGGACGAACTGCTGGACCGCCTGCTGCTTCTGCCGCTTCATGAACTCAGGGAGGCCGATGCCGAGGCTGGTCTTCAGCGCCCGCTCCAGGTCTGCATCCGTGGCGAAGTTGTTCTCCTTCTTGATGCCGTCGATGGTGGAGCGCACGTAGTCCTCGGTGACGGGCGAGCCCAGCTCGGCGCCCTTGTCCTCCAGGAGGAAGGCGTCCACGAGGCCCTGAAGGGTCTTCTCCCGGGCGTCCTTCAGCTTCTCGTCCAGCTCCTTGCCGGCAAACTGCCGGTAGAGGGCCGCATTCTGCTGCTCCACGGACTGGGTCAGGGTGCGCCGGGTGATGATGTGCTTGTTGACGACGACCAGGATCTCGTCCCGGACATCGGCCTTCGGCTCGGGCTTGGTGTCCTCCGCCAGAACGGGAACAGCCAGCAGCAGCAGGGCAAGGAAGGGCGCGAAGCGCCTCACTTGGCACCGGCCTTGGCGGGCTCTGCGGCCTTCGGAGCCTCGGGCTTGACCAGCTCGAAGGGGATCTCCTTCCGGAGGCCGTCCATCAGCTCATTCCAGACCTGCACTTGGCGCTCCTGGCGGGCCTGCTTCTCGGCAGTCTCCTTGGCCTCTTCGAAGGGCACCTGTCGGCTGGGCTTGCGGCCCTCGACCTTGATCAGGTGGTAGCCGAACTGGGTCTTCACCGGGGCGCCCACCTTGGCGACGGGCTGGGTGCGGGCAGCGGCCCCGAACTCAGGGACCCATGCGGAAGGATCGGCGTCCGCGTAGAGGCCGCCGTTGTCCTTGCTGCCGGGATCGTCGCTGTACTTCTTCGCCAGCGCCTCGAACTTGGCGCCCTTCTTCAGCTCGGCCTGGATCTTGGCGACGCGGGCCTTGGCCTCGGCATCACTGAGACCCGGCTGCTCCTCGCCCTTCTTCACGGACACTAGGATGTGGCGCACGCTGACCAGCTCCGGCTGCTTGAAGCGGTCCGGGTGGGCGTCGTAGTAGGCCTTCACCTCCGCCTCGCCCACGACCAGCTTCTTCTGGAGACCGGGGCCTTCCTTGGTGAGGAACTCCCGGGCCAGGAGGTCATCCTTGGCCCGCGCCAGGGCCAGCCTGTACTCCGGAGTCTTGTCCAGCTCCAGCAGCTTGCCCTTGGCGGCCAGCATCTTGCTTTCGGCCATGCGCTTCACGAACTCTTCCTTGCCCCCCTGGACCATGAGGACCTGCATCTGCTCCTGCTGGCCCAGCAGGCGGAAGGCGGACTGGAAGTCGGCCTCGGTGACGGGCTCGCCGCCCACCCGGGCGAGGACCACGTCCTCGGGCTTGGGGGCCGGAGCAGGGGCCGGAGCCTGGACGGGAGCGGGTGCGGGAACCGGCGCCTTGGCGGGTTCCTGGGCCGAGAGGCCGAGGGCGATCAGGGAGAGGAGAGAGGCACGCAGCATGGGTGTCCTTGGATGCAGGGGGGCGCTTAGCGGCGCCGTCCGCCGAGAAGGTTCATCAGGGAGATGAAGATGTTGTAGAGGCTGACGAAGAGCGCCAAGGCAAACCCCGCCGGGTCGCCCAGATCGTCGGTGCGCAGCATGGCGGAGGTGTCCCACAGCAGCTTGGCGGAGCAGGCAATGACCGCCACGCCGCTGATGATCATGCTGAGGGCCTCAAGGTGGAAGATCGCCGCCGCCAGGCTGCCGAAGAACATCACGGCGATGCCGACGATGACGAAGTTCCGCAGGAAGCTGAAGTCCCTCTTGGAGACGAAGGCCGTGGTCGTGAGGGTCAGGAAGACCACACCGGTGAGGCCGAAGGCCGCGAACACGGGCGTGAAACCCGCCCCCCGCGCCACCACCAGGGCCACGATGCCCGCGATCACCCCGGACACGAAGGTGAACAGGCCGAAGGCGACGCGGTTGAGGGGCTTCCGGCGGCTCACCGAGGAGGCGAACATCAGGGTCCCGAACTGGATCCCGAAGAGCACCCACCCCAGGAAGCGACCCGCCACGGGCACCAGGGCCGCGGCCACCAGCGGGGCGCTGAGGGCACCCAGGGCCGCCACGCCGAAGCCACCCATGAGCCAGAGGTAGACACTTCGGACAAAATCAATACGGGACTGCGCCCCGGTCGAGGCTCCCTGCCATGACTGCTGATAATCCATGCAAAGCTCCAAGAGGGACCCACGAGTGGATCCCCCTTAGATCCTAACATTCCCCCCCGCCTTAGATCTGCGGCTACCACCCCTGAGGTTCCGTGATTTCTTTTGCCTGGAAAAATCGCCTCCAGACCCAAGCCGAGGAACGCCTTGCCCTGGGCCGGGCCAGGGCCATCCAGCCCGCCTCGGGCCTCGATTTCTGCTCCAACGACTACTTAGGACTGCGCGCCGACCCCCGCCTGGCCGAGGCCGCCGCCGAGGCCGCCCGGTCCCTCGGGGCTGGGGCCGGGGCCGCCCGCCTGCTCCGGGGCGACAGCCCCCTCCACCAGGAGCTGGAAGCCCTGTTGGCTCAGTGGAAGGGCACCGACGCCTGCCTGCTCTTCAACACCGGCTTCCAGGCCAATGCCACCCTCATCCCTGCCCTGCTGAGCCGGGGGGACGCCGTCTTCTCTGATGCCCTGAACCACGCCTCCCTGGTGGATGGCTGCCGCCTGGCCCGGGCCGGCGGGACTCGGGTCGGCATCTACCGCCACAGGGATGCCGGCCACCTGGACGGCCAGTTGTCGGCTTGGCGCGCCGAGGCCCCCGCCGGGGCCGTGGCCCTGGTCGCCACAGACGCCATCTTCAGCATGGACGGGGACGCCGCTGACCTGCCCACCCTGGTCGAGGTCTGTGACCGCCACGGGGCCCTCCTTCTTATAGATGAAGCCCACGCCACGGGCCTCCTTGGCAGCGATGGCGCCGGGCTGGCCCAGCACCAGGGCCTCCACGGCCGGGTGCCCTTGGTCATGGGGACCCTCGGCAAGGGCCTCGGTGCCTTCGGGGCCTTCGTCTGCTGCCCGGAAGTCCTCCGGGAGCACCTGCTGAACACCGCCCGGGGTTTCGTCTTCTCCACCGCCCTACCCCCGCCGGTGGTGGGCGCCGCCCTGGCAGGCATCCGCCTCGCCCGGGCCGAGCCCTGGCGCCGGGAGCGGGCCCTCGCTCTGGCCGGGCGCCTGCGCCAGGCCCTCGGCCAGCCGGATCAGCCCTCGGCCATCATCCCCATCCCGATCGGCCCGGATGCCGAAGCCGTCCGCATCGCCCGGATGCTCCAGGGGCGGGGCTTCGACGTGCGCGCCGTGCGCCCCCCCACGGTGCCCGTGGGCTCCGCCCGCCTGCGGATCACCACCGGGGCCCACCTGGGCGACGCGCCCGTGGATGCCCTCATCCATGCCCTGGCCGAGTGCCTGCCCTCGGTGGGCGACAATACTTGACCCAGACAGTCACAATACGTAACCTCGGCCGGGGAGTCCCATTTTGAAGCAGACCCAAGGAGAGAAGTCCGAGCGCAGCCGGAACGGGATTCTGGAGGCGGCCCTGAACCTGTTCTCGCACCAGGGCTATCGCGGCACCAGCATCCGGGAGATCGCGGAGGCGGCGGGGCTGTCCACGGGCAACGTGTACCACCACTTCCCCGACAAGGAGGCCCTGTTCAGGACCCTCCTCGACCAGTATTGGGCCGCCATCGACCAGCCGGACTTCCCTTTCAACCGGGCCCTGGCGGCGGGTGCCTTTCCCGATGACCTGGACGCTCTGGCCAAGGCGGCCGAAGAGAGCGTCCGCGACTACCGGCGTCATGTGGCCCTGATCTATGTGGACGTGGTCGAGTTCGACGGCACCCACATCCGGAAGTTCTACTCCGGGATGTCCGACCGCTTCGCCACCTTCCTGAACGCCCGGTTCCCCGGGGACACCCTCAAGGACCGGCTGGTGCCTGGCACCGATCCCACCTTGGCCCTCATGCTGGCGAGCCGGATCTTCCTGCAATACTTTGCTGTGGAGATGCTGTTCGGCGTCCCCGACCAGCTCGGCCATGAAACGCCCATGGCGATCCGGGAGATCTCGAAAATCCTGCAGCGTGGGCTCTTCAAGCCGACTGCCGCTGAGCCCGAAAAATGATTTAAATTGTTTATTTTCAATAAAAACCATTTTTGATATAGAACTCGATTTTCAGCTTGACAGAGCTCGCGGGAAGCGGACAATTTTAAAAACATACCAACCGTTCGTTTTCCAGTCATCCTTGTCCGACCGCTGTCACCACCCCCAAAGAGGACCCGATGGACAGATTCGCCAGCATCGTCTCCACAGGCATGTACCTTCCGGAAATCAAAGTCTCCAACGATGTGCTGCGGCAGCGCTTCGCGCACCTGCCGGACTTCATCGACAAGATGGAGGACTCCTCGGGCATCCGCTGCCGCTGGCACGCGCCGGAGGACTGGGCCACGTCGGATCTCGCGCTGCCCGCCGCGAAGCAGGCTCTGGAGCGCGCAGGCCTGAAGCCGGAGGACGTGGACCTGATCATCCTTGGCACCGACTCCCCGGACTACATCACCCCCGCCACCTCGGTGGTGCTGCAGCACAAGCTGGGCGCGGTGAACGCCGGCACCTTCGACGTCGGCTGCGCCTGCGCCTCGTTCCCCACGGCCCTGGCCTCGGGCGCGGGCTGGATCGCCACCAACCCCAACATCAAGGTCGTGCTGGTTGTCGGCGTCTACCTGATGCATAAGCTGGCCCAGATCGATGACCCGATGACCTTCTTCTACGGCGACGGCGCCGGCGCGGCGGTCCTGGTGGCCTCGGACAAGCCAGGCTTCCTCGGGGCCGCGGCCCAGGCCGGCGGCGCCTACCACAAGCACTGGGGCATCTACTCCGGGGGCACCTATGAGCCCGCCACGGTGGCCTCGGTGGCCGCCGGACGCACCACCGTGAAGATCCTCGACCGCTACCCGCCCGAGATCAACCACGAGGGCTGGCCCCGGCTCACCCGCAAGCTGGCCGCCGGCTGCGGCTTCGAGCTGTCCGACATCGACTTCATCATCTTCACCCAGGTCCGCAAGCCCTCCATCGAGCTGGTGATGGCGGACCTCGGGCTGCCCATGGAGAAGACCCACATGGTGATGGAGGAGTGGGGCTACACCGGCTCCGCCTGCATCCCCATGGCCCTGGATGACGCCCTGGCCAAGGGCAAGATCCACTCCGGCGACCGCGTCGTGCTGGTGGGCTCCGGGGTGGGCTACAACCAGGCTGCGGCCGCGTTCATCATGCCCTGAGCGCGGCCGCAGAGCCCCGCCCCCACCCATTCCCATCAGCTGAAAGGTTCCCCCATGAGCAAAGCCAGCATCATCGGTGCCTACAACACAGAGTTCGGCGCCTTCGTGAAAAAGGACAAGGCCACGGGCCTGATCACCGACACCAAGACCTACTACGACCTGCTGATCGAGGCCGGCCGCGGCGCCATCGCCGATGCGGGCCTGGAGGCCAAGGACATCGACGCCATCTATGTGGGCTCCTGCTCGCCGGGCTCCTTCATCAACCAGGAGCACGTCGCCCCCATCGCCGCCGAGATCGACCCGGCCCTGCGCTTCAAGCCCATGACCCGCTGCGAGTGCGCCTGCGCCTCCAGCTCGGTGGCCCTCTATGACGCCATCTATGCCGTCGAGGCCGGCCGCGCCAAGAATGTCCTGGTCATCGGCGTGGAGAAGATGAACCTCCTGCCGACGCCGCAGATGACCCACGTGCTGGCCTGCTCCTCGCATTGGCCCACGGAAGGCTCCCGCGGCATGTCCTTCCCCATGCTGTTCGCCGAGTACGCCAAGGGCTACCAGGCCCATTACAACATCCCCACCGAGGAGTTCGAGCGGATGCTGTGGACCGCCGGCGCGCTCTGCTACAAGAACGGTGCCGAGAACCCCCTGGCCCACGTGAAGAACGGCCCCGCCTCGGTGGAGGCGATCATGGCCCTCAATGAGCTGGACGCCAAGGGCCGCTGCAAGAACATGATGATCGCCGCCCCCCTGCGCCTGCACGACTGCTCTCTGGTCACCGACGGCGCCGCCGCCCTGGTCATCACCCAGACCGCGAACGTGAGCAACAAGAAGCGGGCCGTGGAGATCGCCGGCATCGGCCACTCTGTGGAGCGCCTGCCCGAGAACGTGCGTCCGAACATGTACGAGCTGATGGGCGGCAAGAATGCTGTGGCCAAGGCCTACAAGGAAGCCGGCATCACCGCCGCCGACATCGACCTGGCCGAGGTGCACGACTGCTTCACCATCAACCAGATCATCTCCACCGAGGCCCTGGGCCTCTCCGCGGACGGCCGGGCCGGCTACGACTACCTGGAGGGCCGGTTCACCCGGGACGACAAGGTGGCCATCAACCTCTCGGGCGGCCTCAAGTCCAAGGGCCATCCCGTGGGCGCCACCGGCGCCTCCATGCACGCCCTCATCTACAAGCAGATCATCGGGGAAGCCATCGGCGTCAAGGCCAAGAAGGCTGACATCGGCGTGGCCTTCAACGTCGGCGGCTCTGCGGTCACCAACTGCGTCACAGTCCTGAGAAAGCTCTAGTCGCGGCGCTGCCGAGGAAAGGACGCCCATGCCAAGCCTTCTGTACAACGACATGCAGTTCTCCGTAGAGCCCAGCGGCGACCGCTGGGACATCTCCTACAAGCTGCCCAGCGGTGCCAGCGCCCTCGCGGCCGCGGGGCTGTTCCCGGGCCTGTCCGAGGCCGATGCGGCCGTCCGGACCCTGGCCCTGGTCAAGACCATTTTCCCGGTGGGGATCAAGTCCGTGGGTCCCGATGTCACCCATCCCAACCGGATCGGCGACCTCAAGATCGTCGGCCCGGATGTGACCCACCCCAACTTCATTTACTGGGACAAGGACAGCGTCTCCAGCCCCAAGACGCTCTGAGCGCCGCGCCCCGGACTGTTGCATCAACCAAGAATCAGGATCTATCAGAGGAGTCCCCATGGAAATCAAAGGAAGCGTGGCCCTGGTAACGGGTGGCGGGAATGGCATCGGCGAGGCCGTGGTAAAGCACCTGGCCAAGGCCGGCGCCAAGGTGGCCGTCGTTGACATGGTGCAGAAGAACATCGACCGGGTGGTCAAGGACATCAAGGCCATGGGCGGGGAGGCCGTGGGCATCCAGGCCAACGTCACCAGCGAGGCCGACACCGCCCGCTATATCAAGGGCACGATCGAGGCCTTCGGCCAGCTCAACATCGCCGTGTCCTGCGCGGGCATCATCCGCGACGGGACGATGCTGAGCCTGGACAAGGAAACCGGCAAGGTCTCCAAGAAGCTGGGTCTGGACAAGTGGCAGGCGGTCATCGACACCAACCTCACAGGCACCTTCCTCACCATGCGGGACGCCGCCGAGGCCATGGTCAACGGAGGCTGGCAGGGTCTGCTGGTCCCGATCTCCTCCGTGAACAAGGTCGGCCAGGTTGGACAAATCAACTACTCGTCCGCCAAGGTCGCCGACGCCCTCATGCCCAAGATCATCGTGGGCGAGTTCCTGATGCGGGGCATCCGCAACATCCGCTGCGTCGCCATCGCCCCGGGCTACACGGCCACCCCCATGCTGACCGGCATGAACCAGGACGCCCTGAAGGCCATCCTCGAGGACGTGCACCTGGGCCGCCTCGTCGCCCCCGAGGAGATCGCCTCCCTGATCAGCTATTGCGTCGAGAACGAGGCGCTGAACGCGACTACCATCGAGATCACCGGCGGCCTCTGCTATCCCAAGGGCATCGCCAAATAGTCCATTTTGATGTTTTGATGGAATCGGTCCTCGCGGCCTCTTTTGAACGGGTGTAACATTCCCGCAAACTTCACCACCCCAACCCCTCTCCCCCCCAACCCGATGGCGTCAGGTCCAAGGACCATCTCCATCACCTTAAAGGACAGGTCATGAAAATTCGCTTCGCTGTCGTCGCAGCCGCCGCAGCCCTCGCAGCCCTACCCGCCTGGGCCCAGACCACCGTCGGGGTCAGCTCGTCCACCAACATCACCATCGGCGGCCTGATCGCCATGGGCGTGAAGAACTCGGAGATCAGCCAGGGCAACGCCGCTGCCGCTCGCGTGACCGCGAACGAAACGGGCGTCTATGACAACACCTCCCGCCTGTGGTTCACCAGCTCCTCCAAGATCACCGATGGCTGGACCGTGTTCATGCGCATTGAGAGCCGCATGCCCATGAACGTCCGCCCCGGTGACGCCCTTGTGGCTGGCACGGCAGTGGGGACTGGTGCCGCCAATCTCACCACTGGTGCGGTTGGGGTAAACCTTGCGACGAATGGCGCCACCGGCTGGGCTGACGGCGACTCCTGGGCCGGCATCGGCACCCCCTATGGCAACTTCTATGCTGGCCATATGCACCTCTACGTGACCGACGGCATCTCCGTGGGCTACCTTGCCCCCTCCCTCGAGCACCCCGGTGAGGGCTACCGCGTCTGGGACGTTCAGGCCCTTGGCATCTTCAACCTTCTTAACACTTACATGACTGGCAAGCAGGACGGGGTCAGCTTCCTGTCCAAGGCGAATACCCTGAGCATCACGCGGTCCCGCAACGTCATCAAGTGGGACTCCCCGACCTTCAAGCCAGACGCCGCCAGCCTCCTCAGCTTCTCGCTGGCCTGGTCCAAGAACGCGTCCGGGCCCCAGAACGTCTGGATCTCCAACGCCAATGGCACCACCTACGAGGGCGGCCAGACTGTCTTCGGCAAGGCCCTCTACAACGGCCACGGCTTCTCGGCCATGGCGACCTACCTTGACGAGAAGAAGCAGGGCATCGCGTCCAACGCCGCCAACACCGAGCTCAAGGCCATGCGCCTGGGCCTGTCCTACAAGTGGAACGGCATCAAGGCTGGCATCATCTACGACGACACCAGCATGGTGAACGGTGGCACCACCACCACCGTTGGCCAGCTTGTGGACTCCGGCCGCACCGCCTTCCAGATCCCCGTGTCCTACCAGTGGGGCGACCACGGCGTCTACGCCACCTACACCATCGCCGGCAAGACGGCTTCCCAGGCCAACACCGCCGCCAAGCAGATGACCTTTGCCTATGACTACGCCCTCACCAAGCGGGCTTTCGTCGGCGTCGCCCTCACCACCATCAACAACGACAGCCGCGTGAACTATCAGGGCTTCCTCACGGGCTTCAGCGCCTTCGGCAACAGCGCCCTGTCCTACGGCGAGTCCTGGCGCCAGCTCAGCCTGAGCCTGAACTACTGGTTCTAGCCCCCACGAACCCTGCCGGGGCCTAGCCCCGGCAGGGGCCTCTTGGCGAATGACGCACGGCATTCGAAGGGGGCGACGGCTTGAGTTGGCCGCCGTCCCCTTTGTTCCCCGGTGGAAATCCGGGAATGGCTTTCCATCGGGTCGCTGAAGCGGTCCCTGGGGAACGGCCGCATGAATTCCAGCACCAACTCATGGCAACCCAAGGAGGAAACATGCAGAAAAACCGCAAGTTCATGGCCGGTCTGGCCCTGTCGCTGCTCTTCGGAGCAAGCGCCGCCATCGCCCAGGACATCAAGATCGCGCACGTCTATGACAAGACGGGTGTGCTTGAGGCCTACGCCAAGCAGACCCAGACGGGCCTGCTGATGGGCCTGGAATACGCCACCAACGGCACGATGATGGTCAACGGCCACAAGATCGTGCTCGTCGAGAAGGACACCCAGGGCAAGCCCGACATCGCCAAGTCCCAGCTGGCCTCGGCCTATGCGGACGACAAGGTGGCTCTCGCCATCGGCCCCACCAGCTCCGGCGCTGCCCTGGCCATGCTGCCCGTGGCCGAGGAATACAAGAAGATCCTGCTCGTCGAGCCCGCCGTGGCCGACTCCATCACCGGCGACAAGTGGAACCGCTTCATCTTCCGCACGGGCCGCAACTCCTCCCAGGACGCCATCTCGAACGCGGTGGCCCTCGACAAGGCCGGCGTCAACATCGCCACCCTGGCCCAGGACTACGCCTTCGGCAAGGACTTCGTGAAGGCCTTCCGTGGCGCCATCAAGAACGCCAAGCTGGTGCACGAGGAGTACCTGCCCGCCACCACCACCGACTTCACCGCCGGTGCGCAGCGCATCTTCGACAAGCTCAAGGACCTCAAGGGCCGGAAGATCATCTTCATCAACTGGGCCGGCGGCGGCAACCCGTTCAAGATCGCCGACCTGAACCCCGGCCGCTACGGCATCGAGATCGCCACCGGCGGCAACATCCTGCCGGCCCTGGCTGCCTACAAGGCCTTCCCCGGCCTCGAGGGCGCCGCCTACTACTACTACGAGATCCCCAAGAATCCCGTGAACAAGTGGCTCGTCACCGAGCACCAGAAGCGCTTCAACACCCCCCCGGACTTCTTCACCGCGGGTGGCATGAGCGCCGGCATGGCCGTCATCGAGGCCCTCAAGAAGACCAAGGGCGATGCCAGCACCGAGAAGCTGATCGCCACCATGGAAGGCATGTCCTTCGAGACCCCCAAGGGCAAGATGACCTTCCGCAAGGAAGACCACCAGGCCATGCAGCCCATGTACCACTTCAAGATCAAGGTTGATCCCAAGGTGGCCTGGGCCATTCCCGAGCTGATCCGCGAGATCCCCATCTCCGAGATGCAGATTCCCATCACCAACAAGCGCTAAACCCGCCGTGGCTGGCCGCGCGTTCGCCCCGGTGGGCGCGCGGCCAGTTCCTTCCGGCACCATCCATCTTTGAATCCCCACGAGAACCCATGCCGTTCGCCCTCGAGACCCAAGAACTCACCATCCGCTTCGGTGGCCATGTGGCCGTGGACGCCGTGTCCTGCGCCTTCGAGCCGGGCACGCTCACCGCCATCGTCGGCCCCAATGGCGCCGGCAAGACCACCTACTTCAACCTGATCTCGGGGCAGCTCAAGGCCAGCGCCGGCCGCGTGTTCCTGCACGGCCAGGACATCAGCGCCCTCTCGGCGCCCCAGCGAAGCCTGCGCGGCATCGGCCGCGCCTTCCAGCTGACCAACCTCTTCCCGAACCTCAGCGTGCTGGAGAACATCCGCCTGGCGGTGCAGTCCCGCGCCGGGCTGGGCCACAACCTCTGGAGCATCTGGAGCAGCCACCGGGCCCTCATCACCCGCGCCGAGGAAGTGCTGGAGACCGTCGCCCTCACGGCCAAGCGGGACATGGCCGCCAGCGCCCTGCCCCACGGCGACCAGCGCAAGCTTGAGGTCGCCATCCTCATGGCCCTGGAGCCGGATGTGTTCATGTTCGATGAGCCCACCGCGGGCATGAGCGTGGACGAAGTGCCCGTCATCCTGGACCTGATCCGGGGCCTCAAGACCCAGAGCGACAAGACCATCCTGCTGGTGGAGCACAAGATGGACGTCGTCCGGGAGCTGTCGGACCGCATCATCGTGCTGCACAACGGCGCCCTGGTCGCCGACGGCGAGCCGGCGGAGGTGATCGCCTCGCCCATCGTCCAGGAAGCCTATCTGGGTGTCGAGGTGGCGAAATGAGCGAACCCCTGCTGCAGCTCCAGGGTGTCCACACCCACATCGGCGCCTACCACATCCTGCAGGGCGTCGACCTCACGGTGCCCAAGGGCGAGCTGACCGTCCTGCTGGGCCGCAACGGCGCCGGCAAGACCACCACGCTGCGCACCATCATGGGCCTGTGGCAGGTGTCCGCAGGCTCCGTCACCTTCGAGGGCGACAACATCGGCCTCATGGGCACGCCCGACATCGCCCAGCGCGGCATCGCCTACGTGCCCGAGAACATGGGCATCTTCTCGGACCTCACCGTGGCCGAGAACATGATCCTCGCCGCCCGCAACGCCAAGCGCGCCGAGGATATGGACGCCAAGCGCCTGGAGTGGGTCTTCGGCCTCTTCCCGGCCATGAAGCGCTTCTGGCAGCACCCTGCCGGGCTGCTCTCCGGCGGCCAGAAGCAGATGCTGGCCGTGGCGCGCGCCATCGTCGAGCCCCGGAAGCTGCTGCTCATCGACGAGCCGAGCAAGGGCCTGGCTCCGGCCATCATCCAGAACATGATCACGGCCTTCCAGGAGCTCAAGCGGACGGACACCACGATCCTCCTGGTGGAACAGAACTTCAATTTCGCGCGGCAGCTCGGCGATCAGGTGGCGGTCATGGACGGCGGCCAGATCGTGCACTCGGGTGCCATGGCCGACCTCGCCGGTGACGAGGGCCTGCAGCAGCGCCTGCTGGGCCTGTCCCTCGCGTCGCATCAGTGATGAAGGAGTCTCGATGAATGCCCCTGCAACCACGGCCGTGGAGGCCCTGCCGACGGTCAAGCCGGACCGCCTGCCGCTAATGCTCCTGCCGGTGCTGGCGCTGGTGGCGCTGCCCCTGATCGGCTCGGCCTCGACCTGGGTGACGCTCACCTTCGCGGGCCTGGCCATGGGCATGATCATCTTCATCATCGCCTCGGGCCTCACCCTCGTGTTCGGCCTCATGGACGTGCTCAACTTCGGCCATGGCGTGTTCATCACTCTGGGTGCCTTCATGGCCACCTCGGTGCTGGGTCTCATGACCGGCTGGACCACCAGCACCAGCCTGCTGCTCAACCTGGTGGCGGTCCTCGCGGCCATGCTGGTGGCCATGAGCGTGGCTGGTGGGGTCGGCGCGGTCTTCGAGCGGGTCATCATCCGGCCGGTCTACGGCCAGCCCCTGAAGCAGATCCTCATCACCATGGGCGGCATGATCGTGGGCGAAGAGCTCATCAAGGTGGTCTGGGGGCCCCAGGCCCGTCCCCTGCTGCTGCCCACCGCCTTCCAGGGCTCCATCCTCCTGGGTGACGCTGCTGTGGAGAAGTACCGTCTGATCTCGGTGGTGCTGGGGCTGATCGTCTTCGCCATCATGACCTGGGTCCTCACCCACACCAAGGTCGGCCTCCTGATCCGGGCGGGCGTCCACGACCGGGAGATGGTCGAGAGCCTCGGCTACCGCATCCGGCGCCTCTTCATCGGCGTCTTCGTCGTCGGCTCCGCCCTGGCGGGCCTTGGCGGCGTCATGTGGGGCCTCTACCAGCAGAGCGTCATTCCCCAGCTGGGCTCCCAGGTCAACGTGCTCCTGTTCATCGTCATCATCATCGGGGGCATGGGCTCCGTCACCGGCTGCTTCATCGGGGCGATGCTGGTGGGCCTGCTCGCCAACTACACCGGCTTCCTGGTGCCCAAGGTGGCGCTCTTCTCCAACATCCTGCTCATGGTGATCGTCCTCCTGTGGCGACCCGAGGGGCTCTATCCCGTGGGGAAGAAGTGATGCTCAACCACCTCCTCTCCGGCGATCTGCCCCGCAGCCGGGTTCTGGCCGTGGTGCTCGTCATCATCCTGGCCGGCCTCCTGCTCACGCCTTTCATCTTCCCGGGGGCCAAGGCCCTCAACGTGGCGGCAAAGATCTGCTACTTCATCGTGCTGGTGGCCAGCTTCGACCTGCTGCTGGGCTACACCGGCATCGTGTCCTTCGCCCACACCATGTTCTTCGGCATCGGCGCCTACGGCATCGCCATCGCCCTCACGCACATGGGCCCCACCTGGACCGGTGTGGCGGTCGGCGTGGCCGGGGCCCTGGTCATCTCCCTGGCCCTGTCCCTCCTCATCGGCCTCTTCAGCCTCCGGGTGAAGGCCATGTTCTACGCCATGATCACCCTGGCCGTGGCCAGCGCCTTCATGACCATGGCCTCGCAGTTCTCGGATATCACCGGCGGTGAGGATGGCCTCAGCTTCAAGGTGCCGGAGCTGCTGACGCCCGGTTTCTCCCTGCGGGAGGCCCCCTTCCTGGGCGTGTCGCTGGACGGCAAGCTGATCACCTTCTACCTGCTGATCGCCGTAACCGTGGTGCTGTTCCTGCTGATGCTGCGCATCGTCAACTCGCCCTTCGGCCGCGTGCTGCAGGCCATCCGCGAGAACGAGTTCCGCGCCGAGGCCCTGGGCTACCGCACCGTGTCCTACCGGACCTCCTCCAACGTGCTCTCGGCCATGTTCGCCACCCTCGCGGGCGCCCTGATGGCCCTGTGGATGCGCTACAACGGCCCGGACACGTCCCTCTCCTTCGAGATCATGATCGACCTCCTGCTCATGGTCGTCATCGGTGGCATGGGCACCCTCTATGGCGCCGTGGTCGGTGCCGCCATCTTCATCGTGGCCCAGAACTACCTGCAGGAGCTGATGAAGGTGGCCAGCGGCGCCGCCACCAATGTCCCCCTGCTGCGGGATCTGGTCCATCCGGACCGCTGGCTGCTCTGGCTGGGGCTGCTCTTCATCCTGAGTGTCTACAAGTTCCCCGCGGGCATCGTGGGCAAGCTCCGCCTCGGCGCCTGGCGGAAGCGCACGGCCCAGCCGGGAGCCTGAGGAGGCCTGCCATGCCCCACCTGAAGGTCAATGGCGTCGAGCTGTATTACGAGTTCAAGGGCCGCGAGGACGGCGAGCTGCTGATCCTCAACAACGGCGTCTTCATGAACACCGCCTCCTGGGCCTTCCAGCTGCCGGCCCTGTGCCAGCGCTACCGCGTGCTGACCTACGACATGCGGGGCCAGGGCCGGAGCGACCATCCCGCGAGCGACTACTCGCTGGAGCTGCACACCGAGGACCTGGTGGCCCTCATGGACACCCTGGGCCTGCCCAAAGCGCACATGGTGGGCACGTCCTACGGCGGCGAGCTGAACCTGCTCATGGGCATCCACCACCCGGACCGCTGCCAGTCCCTGGTCATCATCGCCTCGGTGTCCCACAGCGATCCCCTGCTGGTAGCCATGATCGAGCGCTGGCGCCTGGCGGCAAAGCTCAACGACGGGCCCGCCTTCTTCCGGCTCATCTACGCGGATGTCTACTCCGAAGGCTTCCTGACCCAGCGACCGGAGCTCATCCCCATGGCCGAGGCGCGCTACGCGGAACTGGACCTGCCCGCCGCCGTGCGCCTCATCGAGAGCTTCCAGCGCTTCGACGTCAAGGCTGACCTAGGGCGGATCTCGGTACCCACCTGCATCGTGTCCGCAGAGCTGGACCTGCTCAAGCCCCGCCAGTACGGCGAACTCATGCACCGGGCCATCCCCGGCTCCGAGTTCCACCTGATCCCCGGCGCCGGGCACGTGGTCGTCCTCGAGAAGGCCGCCGAGGTGAACACCCTGATCCTCGGCTTCCTCGCCAAGCATCCGATGAGCGTTTGAAGGCACCAGTCAGGCAGTCTGCAACCTAGGCCTTGAACAGCCACCCCGGCAGCTTGACTTCGGCGGTGCCGTCCAGGACCACGTCCCCGGTCTGCTTGGTGATCACGGTGGACAGGCGCGCCTGGCTCTTGGGGAGCAGTTCGGTGATGGTCACGTCCAGGCTGACCGTGTCGCCGAGGAACACAGGCTGCTTGAAGGAGCAGCACTGGCTCAGGTAGACGGTGCCCATGCCCGGCATCTCCATGCCCAGCACCTTGGAGATCATGCCGAACAGGATGCCGCCGTGGGCGATGCGCTGGCCAAAGCGGCTGCCGCTGGCCACGGCCTCGTCCAGGTGGATCGGATTGCAGTCGCCGCTCACGTCAGCAAAGGCCCGGACCAGCCGGTCATCGATCAGCTGCTCGTAGCGGA
>JAAXXS010000325.1 GCA_013334395.1 Holophagaceae bacterium
GATCGCTGGAAGGTCCTCCTGCTTCGCGAGTCGTAGTTGAGGCGATGGCTGCATGTCGGGTCGTCCCATCCGTGGTTCGCAAATCATGTGGCGGGTTCCAGCATATCGAATGCCGCGAAGCCCCTCCGCTTCCGGGTTTATCATGGGACCCTTCGCCAGCCCGCCCCTGCCCCCGGAGGTTCCCCCATGGACGCCCCTGTCTCGTTCGTCCTCAACGGCAAGCCTGTCACCGTCCAGAGCCCCCGGGACCGGATGCTGGTCTGGGTGCTGCGCGACGAGCTGGGCCTCACGGGCACCAAGGTGGGCTGCGAGGCTGGGCTCTGCGGAGCCTGCACGGTGCTGGTGGACTCCGAGGCCGTGCTCTCCTGCTCCACGGCGCTGGGCGACGTGGCCGGGAAGTCGATCCTCACCATCGAGGGCCTGGTCCTGGACGGGAAGCTGGACCCGGTCCAGAAGGCATTCGAGGACCACCACGCCTTCCAGTGCGGCTACTGCACCTCCGGGATGATCATGGCCGCCTGGGCCTTCCTGAAGAAGCAGCCCAAGGCCACCCGAGCCGAGATCGTCGCGGCCATGGAGGGGAACATCTGCCGCTGCGGGGCCCACGTGCGGATCCTGGACGCGGTCGAGTCGGTAGGCAAGGCCACGGGAGGTGTGCGATGAGAAGGCGGACCCTTCTCCAGACCGCTGCGGCGGGCGCGCTCACGTTCTTCTTCAGGACCCCCGCCAGCGCCGCGCCCATCGAGCCGACCCGGCCCGGCGCCTACGCCGAGGACTTCAACGCCTACCTGAAGATCTCGGCTGATGGCCGCGTGGGCTGCTTCGTGGGGAAGACCGAGCTGGGCCAGGGCGCCACGACGGTGCTGGCCATGCTCGTCGCTGAGGAGCTGGAGCTGGATCCGGCCCAGGTGGACATGCTGTTGGGCGACACGGACCTCTGCCCCTGGGACCTGCCCACGGGCGGCTCCCTCACCATGTGGCACACGGCCCCCGTCCTCCGGGGCGCCGCCGCTGAGGCGCGGGCGGTGCTGCTGGGCCTGGCGGCCAAGGCCCTGGGCGCCCCGGCCGCCGACCTGACCCTGAAGGACGGCGCCATCTGGGTGAAGGCGGCCCCCACGCGCCGCACCACCTTCGGCGCGCTGGTGCAGGGCCGGAAGATGGCGCGGCACCTGGGCAAGGTCAAGCCCAAGCCCCTTTCTGAATGCACCGTGCTCGGGCGCCGCATCCCCCGCAAGGACGCCCTCGCCAAGATCACCGGCGCCGCCAAGTACGCCGGCGACCTGCGCCTGCCCGGCACGCTCCACGCCTGCATCCTGCGGCCCCCGGCCCAGGGCCAGAAGCTGACCACCGCGGACACGGCGGCCGCCGAGCGGGTTCCCGGCGTCCGCATCGTGCGGGACGGCACCCTCCTGGCCGTGCTCCACGCCCAGCCCGACACCGCCCGCAAGGCCCTCGCCCTGGTGAAGGGCACCTTCGAGGGGACCGAGCCCGACGTGGACGACGTGCGCATCTACCAGTACCTCGTGGACAAGGCGGCGCCCGGACAGCGCGTAATGATCGCCCGCGGCGATGTGGCTGCCGGGGAGAAGCGGGCCGCCACCGTGGTGGAGGGGGAGTACCGCAACGCCTACGAGGGCCACGCCACCCTCGAGCCCCACACCTCCGTCGCCCAGTGGCAGGAGGGCCGCATGACAGTGTGGGCCTCCAATCAGTCTCCGTTTGTCTTCCGGGATTCCGTGGCTGAGGCGCTCAAGCTGGACAAGGACAAGGTCC
>JAAXXS010000163.1 GCA_013334395.1 Holophagaceae bacterium
CGCAGGTCTCCGCGTCCGTGCGGCTGCCCCAGCGCAGGGCGCCGGCCATGGCGTCATGGTCGCCGCCGAAGAGGGCGTGGATGCGCTCCCAGTTGCTGGGGGCGCCCACGTCCATGGCGTTGGACACGGTGGCCACCGAGGGCCGCGGCGTGTAGGTGCCGGTCTCGAGGTACTCGGGCACCACGCGGTTGGCGTTGGTAGCCACCACGAACTGCGCGATGGGGGCGCCGCAGCGCTGGGCCAGCAGGCCTGCATACAGGTCGCCGAAGTTGCCGCTGGGCACCGAGACCACCAGGGGCGCGGGGTTCTTGATCTGGGCCGCGGCCTCGAAGTAGTAGAGCGTCTGGGCCAGCAGCCGCGCGATGTTGATGCTGTTGGCCGAGGTGAGGCCCAGCTGCTCAACCAGGGCCTTGTCCTCGAAGGCGGCCTTCACCAGGCGCTGGCAGTCATCGAAGGCGCCCTCCACGGCCAGGGCCAGCACGTTGCCGCCACAGGTGGCGAACTGGCGCTCCTGCAGGGGCGAGACCCGGCCCTCGGGATAGAGCACCACCACCTGCACGCCGGGCAGACCCCAGAAGGCCTGGGCCACGGCGGCGCCGGTGTCCCCCGAGGTGGCGGTGAGCACCGTGCAGCGGGCGCCGGTGCTGGCGTAGGCCATGACCTGGGCCAGGAAGCGCGCGCCGAAGTCCTTGAAGGCCAGGGTGGGCCCGTGCCACAGCTCCAGGGCCGCGAGGCGGTCCGTCACGGGCACCACGGGCGCTGGGAACGTGAAGGTTCGCCGCACCAGGGCGTCCAGCTCGGCGCGGGGGATCTCGCTGCCGATGAAGCGGTGCAGGATCTCCGCAGAGCGGGCCTGGAAGTCCGTGGCCAGCAGCTCCGCCATGTCGGCGAAGCGCGGGATCTCCGTGGGGATGTAGAGGCCGCCATCCGGCGCGAGGCCCGCCTGGACCGCGCCCAGGAAGCTGTTTTCCAGGGAGGGATTGCGCGTGCTGACGAGCTGCATGGTGATTCCTCAATCAGAAATTTTTCGTGTGCGACAGATGCTAATAATTTTTCACCGCCAAGACGCCAAGAGGCCAAGAACTGCAAAAAGAACTGCTGTTGTTTTACTTGGCGTCTTGGCGCCTTGGCGGTGGACTTTATTTATTCCTTTGCCAGCGGACTTGCGTCGGCGGCCAGGATGCGGGCGCCGTTGGGATCGAGGGCGCAGAGCCAGCCCTGGCTGGCGAGGCCGGCGGCGCTGAAGGCGTCGCGGAGGCCGCGGAGGATCTGGCTGGCCTGGGCCTCGTGCTCCGCCACGGCGAACACTGACGGACCCGAGCCGGACAGGCTGCAGCCCAGGGCCCCGGCGGCCATGGCGGCGGCCTGGGCCGCGCGGAAGCCCGGCACCAGCGGAGCCCGGTGGACCTCCACCAGGGGGTCGCGCAGGCAGCGCGCCAGCAGGGAGCGGTCGCCGGTGTGGAGCGCGTGCACCAGCCCCGCCAGGTTGCCTGCGAAGTCGAGGGTGGCGCGCCACTCGGGCCGCTCGGGCAGCGCCTTGCGGCTGTCGGCGGTGGAGAGCTGCACGTCCGGGTGGGCGACCACCAGCAGCAGGTCCGCAGGCCAGGGGAGGCGGCGCGTGGCGGGCTTGCCGCCGCGACCCGGCACCACCACCTGCAGGCCGCCCAGCAGGGAGGGCACCACGTTGTCGAGGTGGACGCCGCCGCTGGTGAGGCCCTCAGTGCGGCCCGTCAGGTCCACCAGCTCGGCGATCTCCAGCGGGTCGCCGTAGAGGGCCTGGAGGGCGGCGATGGCGGCGACGATGGAGCTGGCACTGGAGCCCAGGCCACTGGCGACCGGCAGGCGCTTCTCCAGGGTGATGGCGAGCGGTCCCGCCTCGCCGCCGCGGGCCACCAGGGCCTCGCGGAAGAGGTCCCGGGCGCGCAGGGCGAGGTTGGGCCGGGTGTCGCCGGCCAGGGCCGCGGCGTAGGCGCCCACCATGCGGAAGCTGTCCTGGGCGGCGGGGGCCACGTGGACCAGGTCCCCCAGGAGGCTGCCATCCAGGGGCGCCAGGGCCGCGCCCAGCAGGTCGAAGCCCGCGGCGACGTTGCCGATGCTGGCGGGCGCGTAGGCCACCACACCCGTAGCCGGAAGGTCAGCGTAGGCCAGCATCAGTGCCTCCTCGCGGGGCGGGCGCCGGGAGGCACCAGCCGCAGCACATCCGCCAGCACCCCGGCGGCGGTGACCTCAGCCCCCGCCCCGTAGCCGCGGATCACCATGGGGTGGGGCTGGTAGCGCTCGGTCAGCAGGGCCAGGGCGTTCTCGCCCCCCTTGATGGCGGTGAAGGGGTGATCGGCAGCGACGGCCAGCAGGCCCACGCGACAGCCGCTGTCCGAGAGGCTGCCCACGTAGCGCAGGGTCTTGCCCTCGGCCTTGAGGGCCGCGAGGCGCAGCCGGAAGGTCTCGTCCAGGCTGGGCAGGCGGTCCATGAAGGAGGGGATGTCGCCGGTGGCGTCGAAGTCCGCGGGCAGCAGGCCCTCCACCACCACATCCGCCAGCTCCAGCTCCATGCCGCACTCCCGGGCCAGGATGATGAGCTTGCGGGCCACGTCCATGCCGCTGAGGTCGTCCCGGGGATCGGGCTCGGTGAAGCCGCTCTCCTTGGCGGAGCGCACGGCCTCGGACAGCGGCACGCCCTCGCCCAGCAGGCCCAGGATGTAGGACATGGAGCCGGACAGGATGCCCTCGCCGCGCACCACGCGGTCGCCGGTCAGCACCAGGTTCTTCACGGTGTCGATGATGGGCAGGCCCGCGCCGACATTGGCCTCGTAGAGGAAGCGCAGCCCCCGCCGGGTGGACCGCTTGCGCAGCTCGCGGTAGAACTCCTGGGTGCCGCTGTTGGCCTTCTTGTTGGCGGTGACGACGTGGAAGCCCGCGTCGAAGAGCTCGACGTAGCGGGCGGCGAGGTCGCCGCTGGTGGTGCAGTCCACCAGCACCGGCAGGGCCGGAGGGCCGTTCCGCACGGTGTCCAGCAATTGGTCCAGGTTCATGGGACCGGCCTTCGGCAGGTCCTCCCGCCAGCGGCCGAGGTCCAGGCCCTTGGGGTCCGTGAGCATGAAGCGGCTGGTGGCGATGGTCACCACGCGGAGATCCAGGCCCTGGGCCGCCAGCTGGTCATGCTGCCGCTGGATCTGGCCCAGCAGGCTGCCGCCCACGTTGCCCGCGCCGATCAGGTGGAGGTCCACCACCACCTTGGCCTGGAAGAAGCGGCGGTGGATGTGGACCATGGCGCGCGCGCCGTCGCGCTCGTCCACCACGGCGGAGATGATGCGCTCGCTGGCGCCCTGGGCGATGGCCACCACGTTGCAGCCCACTTCCGCCAGGGCGTCGAAGAAGGTGCCGGCCACCCCGGCCCGGGTGCGCATGCCGTCGCCGACGATGCTGAGCACCGCCAGGCCCCGGCGCAGGTCCACGGGATCCAGGAAGCCCGCAGCCAGCTCGCCCGGGAAGGCCTCCTGGATGGCCTCCACGGCGCCCGGACCCTCGGCCCGGCGGACGGCGAAGCAGATGGAGAGCTCGGACGAGCTCTGGGTGATGAGCACCGCGGAGATGCCCTTGCGGGCCAGGGCGCTGAAGACGCGGCCCGCGATGCCGGGCGTGCCGGGCATGCCGGGGCCCGTGAGGTTCACCACGGAGAGGTCGCCCAGGAAGGACAGCCCGCGCACACCGCTGGGCGGGGGCGGCACGTCTTCCCGGATGATCGTGCCCGGGTGGGCGGGGTCGAAGCTGCTGCACACCCGCACCGGGATGCCCCGCTCCCGCACCGGCGGGATGGTCTTGGGATGCAGGACCTTGGCCCCGAAGAAGGAGAGCTCCATGGCCTCCTCGAAGCTGGCCTCCGGCAGCGGGAAGGCCTCGGGGACCAGGCCGGGATCGGCGCTGTAGAGGCCGGCCACATCGGTCCAGATCTCCAGCAGGTCCGCGCCAAAGGCTGCGGCGGCCAGGGCCGCGCTGTGGTCCGAGCCGCCCCGGCCCAGGGAGAGGATCCGGCCCTGGCTGTCGCCGCCGAAGAAGCCGGGCAGCACCCAGAGCCCGTCGGTGCCCGCCTTCAGCGGCGCGAAGGCCGCATCGATGGCGGCCATGACGGGCCGGGCCTGGAGGGGGTCGCCCTCCACCCGGATGTAGGTCACGGGGTCGAGGTAACTGGGGGCCAAGCCCCGGGCCCGCAGCAGGCCCATGAGGATGGCGCAGGAGGCGCGCTCGCCGAGGCTCGACACCTGGGCCAGCACCGAGGGCGGGCCTTCCTCCAGGAGCGCCATGCCGTGCAGCAGGCGGCGACCCAGGGTCTCCAGGGCCGCCAGCTCCTCGCGGACTCCGACCGCTTCGGCACCCAGGTCGGCGGCCATGGCCTCCACCACCTCGGCGTGGCGCTGCCGGTAGGTCTCGAGCAGGCGGTCCGCCTCCTCGCGGTTGGGCACCCGGCCGCCGTGCAGCAGCAGGTTGGTGATGCCCGACATGGCCGAGGCCACGACACAGACACGGTGGGTGGTCCGGGCGGTGGCGGCGAGCTCCACGGCGGCCCGCAGGCGGACGGCGCCGCCGAGGCTGGTGCCGCCGAATTTCATGACACGGATGGCGCTGGGCTGCATGAGGGGCTCCGGGAAGTCGATACGAAAAAGCCCCGCGGGGTAACCGCGGGGCCGAGTCTGAAAGGTGGAATCAGGTCAGGCGCCCCGCGGGATGGCGAGCGTAATATTAGTCGTGGTGGTCAGCGTGGACAGTCCCCGGCCGCCAGCGGTGAGCCGCGGCGTGCAGGAGAAAGATTCCACCGACATGTGCATGTCCATTATTTTCAAGCATGCGTTGAAAAAGTCAACCCGATTCCCGCGCTGAGCACCCCCGCCTGGAGTTCCCCATGACCGCCTCCCGCCGCCAGTTCCTTCAGTGGTCCGCCACCGCCGCTCTGGCGGGAGCAGGTCTGGACCTGGCCGCCACCCCCGCCAAGGCCACCGGCAAGGCCGGCAAGCTGAAGATCCTCATTCTGGGCGGCACGGGCTTCCTGGGCCCCGCCACCATTGAGGCCGCCCAGGCCCGCGGCCATCAGGTGACGATGTTCAACCGCGGAAAGACGCGACCGGAGCTCTTCCCCGGCGTGGAGAAGCTGCACGGCGATCGCGACCCGAAGAAGGGCGAGGGCCTCAAGGCCTTGGAGAAGGGCACCTGGGACGCCGTCATCGACAACAGCGCCTACTACCCGCGCATGGTCGCCGCCTCGGCGGGCCTGCTGGCGCCGCGGGTCCGCCAGTACCTGATCCTCTCCAGCATCAGCGCCTACAAGGAGCCCAATCCCGAGGCCGGCACCGAGGACGCGCCCCTGGCCACCATGCCGGACCCCACCCTGGAGGACATGGGCAAGAGCTACGAATACTACGGCGCCCTCAAGGCCCTCTGCGAGCAGGCGGCCCAGAAGGCCATGCCCGGCCGTACCACGGTGATCCGGCCCGGCTACATCGTCGGCCCCGATGACCCTTCCGGCCGCTTCACCTACTGGCCCGCGCGCTTCGACCGGGGCGGTGAGGTGGCCGTACCCGGCACCCCCAGCGATCCCCTGCAGATCATCGACGT
>JAAXXS010000016.1 GCA_013334395.1 Holophagaceae bacterium
GGTCAAAGATGGAACACCGATGAACACCGATTAACCGCCGGTGAAGAGCGAGCTAGAAACGCTGATGCTTGTTCTTGTTTATGCTCTTATCGGTGTTAATAGGTGGCCAAAACTGCTTTGTATTTTTGGTTCATCGCGTTTTAGCGTGGGGCTCGGGGCCTGGGAACCCCGTTCTCTTCCCCCCGCGCTCTGGGCCCGCGACCAGGACCCCCACTCCAGACGCCAGGCCAGAAGGACAAGGAAAACAAAGGAAACCGGTGAGGAACGGTGAGGAGCAGTGAGACTGCCGCTGGCTAGGGTTCTTTCTCACGGGCCCTCACCGTTTCTCCCCGGCGAATCAGCTTTTTGGTCACAACCACGCGCCCCAACGGAAGGGCACCTGAGCCAGGGGAGATCAGGTTCGGGTCATGACTCCTTCTGCGCCGCAGATAGGCATCAAGCGCTTAACCCTGGCTCACACTATTCCGCGAAGAACCAAATAATTCCAGACCCTGACCGCTTTGTGCCTGCTGGCCCTCGGCTTCTAGTTAACCTGCCAAGCAACCAAGGGGGTCGGGATGGAAATCTGGTCGATGTGGACCCAGTTCCTGCAGGCATCGCTTGGGTTCCTGTCGGCCCATTTCGGGCTCTCGGAACCGGTCTCGATCATCACGCTGACCGTGGTTGCCCGGATGGCGCTGATGCCTCTTTCGGTGGCGGCCGTCTATCGATCGCAGAAAAGCAAAGAGGCCATGGAACGCCTGAAGCCTCAGCTGGAGACTCTGCGCGAAACCTACAAGGATGACCCCTCGGAGCTGGCGGCCCGGACCATGGCCCTCCAGCGCGCCAACGGGATCTCGTTCTTTGGTAAGGTCTCCGTCCTGAACATGGGCACCCAGGGCATCTTCGGCCTTGGTGTCTTCCAGGGCCTGAAGCAGACGGTGTTCAGCTCCAGGTTTCTGTGGATCACCACTCTGGCCAAACCGGATGTCGCCCTGACGCTGCTCATCGGCGCCCTCATGCTGCTGACCCCGGCCCTCATGCCGGGCGCCACGGCGAACACCTCCATGCTGGTCATGCTGGCAATCCCCGTCCTCGTCTCCCTGTTCTTCATCGCCTCTCTGCCTTCCACGATCGGGCTCTACTGGGCCACCTCCAACGCCCTGACGCTGGTGCAGACGCTGGCGCTGCGCTCCCTGCTGGCCAGGAAACGCAGCCCCCTGGCAGCCTGAACCACCGCCGGCCCGGCCCCTTTCTGCACCGCGCTCATCTAAGTCAGGAGCCATCCCCTTCCTCCGTCCTCCTGCCTGATGAAGGGTATTTTCAGGAGCGGGGACGGAGGGGACGCTGGGGATGAAAAAATCTAGACTTAATGAACCGATGCCTAACCGAGGTCGCCATCGGCCGTACATTGCCCACAGATGGCCCCTGGATATCGCTCAGCGTTGACCTCTCGGGAGACCCAATGCCCCGCATTGACATCAACCACACAGATTACGGTTGCAGCATCTTCTGTGATGGCGAATTTCTAGGCTCAGTCCTGAATTGCGGCGAGCTGGTCTTTGAGGCCTCCAAAGCAGGCCATTGCAGGAAGGACATCCCGACCTTCGAGGCCGCCGTCCAATGGATCCTTGATCCTGAAAATCCCCGCATGGAGGCGGCCTTGGCGCCAGGGAGAATTGTCGGCCCTGAGCGCCCCCCCTACTGGCCCGACAGCCCACGGGCCTTCAGCAATCACGACTGAACCTTCGACCAGGTCAGGCCTCCGCATCCCTGAACCGGGCTAGGATCAAGGCATGACCGCTCTTCCGGAGGCCCTGCGGGCCTTCCGCTACCGCAACTTCCGGCTCTTCTTCTCGGGGCAGCTGATCTCGCTCATCGGCACCTGGATGCAGATCGTGGCGCAGTCCTGGCTGATCTACCGGCTGACGGGCAAGGCCTCGATGCTGGGCCTTGTGGCTTTCGCGGGGCAGTTCCCGGTGTTCCTGCTGGCCCTGGTCGGGGGCATGATCGCGGACCGCGTGCGTCCCCACACCCTCATCGTGATCACCCAGGCCAGCTCCATGGGGCTGAGCCTGGTCCTGGCCCTGCTGACCCTCACCGGGCACGTGCAGGTCTGGCACATCGTCGTCCTCTCCATGCTGTTGGGCGTGGTGAACGCCTTCGACATCCCGGCCCGGCAGGTCTTCGTGGCGCAGACCGTGTCCCGGCCCGACCTCATGAACGCCATCGCGCTGAACTCGTCCATGTTCAACGGCGCCCGCATCGTGGGCCCCGCCCTGGGCGGCCTGCTGGTGGCGGCCGTGGGAGAGGGCTGGTGCTTCCTGGCCAACAGCCTGAGCTACGTGGCGGTGCTCGCGGGGCTCCTGGCCATGCGCCTGGAGGCGCGGGCACCGGCCTCCCACGGCCCCGCCGTCCAGGGCGTGCTGGAGGGCCTCCGCTTCATCCGGGCGGCCACGCCGGTCCGCGACCTGCTCCTGCTGCTGGGCCTGCTGAGCCTCATGGGCATGCCCTACACCGCGCTGATGCCCATCTTCGCGGACCAGATCCTCCACGGCGGCGCCAAGGCCATGGGCGTGCTCATGGGACTCTCCGGCGTGGGCGCCCTGACCGGGGCTCTCAGCCTGGCCCTGCGCCACAGCCCCAAGGGCCTCGGCCGCTGGATCGCTGCGAGCGCCTGCGGCTTCGGCGTGGCCCTGATCGCCTTCTCCCTGTCCCGCAGCTACACGCTGAGCGCGGTGCTCATGCTGCCCCTGGGCTTCACGCTCATGGTGGAGCTGGCCTCCAGCAACACCCTCATCCAGATGATGATCCCCGACGCCCTGCGGGGCCGGGTCATGTCCGTCTACTCGATGATGTTCATGGGCATGGCCCCGGTGGGAGCGCTCATCGGCGGCACCCTCGCCCACCAGCTGGGCGCGCCCCTCACCGTGGCCCTGGGTGGCGGCGGCTGTCTGGCCGTGGGCCTGCTCTTCGCCCTCCGCCTGCCCCAGTGGAGGCAGCGGGCCTCCCTTCTCTTCCGCACCGAAGAGGCCGCGCGGAAGGCCGAGTAGACGGCTGTCCAGGTCTCTACAGCGGTCGCCAGTGGTGGAAACAGGCGGCCTGTCCGCACGGGGTCTGCTGCGCATCGGCGAGGTTCCAGACTACGGCCTGCTCGATCCGGAAGCGCCGGCCGTCGGCGGCCACCCGCACGCCGGCGTAGTCGTCGATGAAGCCCTGCTCGGCGACCCGCCGCAGCAGGCGCTCCCGCTCCTCGCGGGCCACGGGCTCAGCGGAGAGCCGGGACGGCAGGCCGACGAAGGCCTCCCAGGGGTAGCCGAACAGGGCCTGGGCCGCACGATTGGCGTAGTTGAACCGGGGATCAGGCTCCGTGCCGTGGGACAGGAGGACGAAGTCCGCCTCATACAACAAGCGGCCCATGTCAGCCCCGGGCGCGGGCTCGATCAGAGGCCGCCCGAGCAGGCGCTGGTAGCTGTCCAGCAGCAGGGCCGCATGGGCCCCGTGGAACCCGTTGGCGGCGCTGGGGGGATGGGAAGCATCCATCTGCTGCAGCTACTTCGGCGGGTTGGCGGGGGCGTCGCGCTTGAACCACTGGGCCTGGCCGTAGACCGGCTTCACCTTCTGCTCCAGGGCCTCGAGCTGGGCCTGGTTCAGGGGCAGGAAGTCCCGGGCGATGCGGACGTTCTCCTCCAGCTGGGCGATGTTGTCCACGCCGATGATGGCTGTGCTCACCGGGTGGCTCAGGGTGTAGCGCATGGCCTCCTTGATGGTGAGGGTGCCGGGCCGATCGTACTTGGCTGGGCCCCGCTGCCTGTCCGGGGGCGGTGGCGGCACGCCCGTCAGGATGCGGCCCCGGGCGGGGATCTTCATGGCGATGATGCCCATCTCCTTCTCGACCGCCAGGGGCAGCAGGGTCTTCTTGAAGGGCAGGTGCCAGGTGTCCGCGGCGTTGAAGGCCATGAGCACCGTGTCGAAGGGGAAGCGGCGGATGGCCTCGGCCAGCACATCCGGATCCGTGTGGCCGCTGAGGCCCAGGAAGCGCACCAGCTTCTGGTCCCGCGCCTTCACGAAGGCCTCCAGGGCGCCGCCCTTGGCGCAGACCCGCTCCACGTCGTCCATGGTGCTCATGGCGTGCAGCTGCCAGAGGTCCACGTGGTCGGTGTTCAGCAGCTTGAGGGAGAGCTCCAGCAGACGGAAGGAACCGTCCGCCGTGCGGTCATGGGTCTTGGTGGCGAGGAAGGCCTCGCGGCGGCGGTGCTTCATGACCTGCCCGAAGTACTGCTCGCTCCAGCGGGCCGGGCCGCCGTAGCGCGCGGAGGTGTCCAGGTAGTTCACGCCCAGGTCCAGGGCCCGCTCGATGAGGGGGATGGCCACCTTCTCGTTGTCGGGCTGCTCGATGCTGGCTTGGCCGCCCAGGCTGAAGAGCCCCACCCGGTGCCCCGTGCGACCCAGGTTGCGGGTCGGCATGGTGGTGGCGGGGTTGAAGGGCGCCGGGGGCAGCGGGCGCAGGCCCACGGGCTCTGTGCCCTCGACGGCGCCCAGACGGGCCGCGACCAGGCCCGCGGCGGTGGCGGCGCCCAGCTTGAACAGATCACGACGGGTGGTGGCCATGGGGCCCTCCTCGGGGAAGCGGACCCTAGTATCGCGCCAGGAAGGCTTCCATGCAGGCGAGGGCTTCCGCGGGGGTGCCATAGGTGCCCACCTCGAAGCCTGGCGCGCGCAGCCCCGTGAGCATCTTGCTGACGCGGACCTCGGCCCGGGCCAGGCAGAGCACGGGCTTGCCGCGCTCCAGGGCGTAGGCCACCTCGTAGCCCACGCCGTGGGACGGGGTGCTGACCTCCGCGATGACCGCATCGCAGGCCCGCAGCCAGGCCGTGTCCCGGATATAGACCGCCTCGGGATCCAGGGCGCTGTCCGCCGCCATCACCGTCGGCGAGGCCAGATGCTCCGTCAGCACCCGGTGCCCCAGCCCCTGCAGGTGCGTGACCATGGCCGCATAGATCGGCTGATCCTGGCGACCGCCGGTCAATGAACAGGAGAAGTAGAGGTCCATGAAAATCCACCTAATAAGAGAAACCCCAACGAAAGGGGGCAACCCCAAATTTGAGAAGGCCCGTCGGCCTCACGAAACAGCCACCAGCCAGGATGACCTTGTCCTTCTTTGTGCCCTTTGTGTTCTTTGTGGTTAATCCCTATTTTCTTTCCCCAGAAGGGGCTCAACATCAAGCTGCCAGCGGCTTTGAAGCCCAGTCACACCTGTGGTTGATGGATTTACGCGTCAAGAAAAGAGAGAAATTTAACCACAAAGAACACAAAGGACACAAAGAGGAAGAGCTTGTTTTGGGGTGGATCTGGTCATTTCCCGGTCAGCTCGGTCACGAGCCGGTCCGCGTCCATGATCCTGCGCAGGGCCTCCACGATGGCGCGGACGTCCGTGGCCACGGCGCGCTTCGTGTCGGCATCGTAGACGTAGTAGCCGCCCTGCCCTTCGTAGACGCTGTCGAAGTTGATGCCCACGAACTCGCCCTTCAGGTTCACCACGGGGCTGCCGCTGTTGCCGCCCACGGTGTCGCAGGCGTAGATGAAGTTGAAGGGCGTGGTCTGGTCCAGCTTGGCCTGCCGGTCCAGCCAGCGCTGCGGCAGGGTCCAGGCACCCTCTTCGGCGGCGGCGGCGTTGCCGCCCCAGCCCAGGTGGCGGTCGAACATGCCCATGTAGGTGGTGAAGGGCTGGGCCTTGGTGCCGGTGCCATTGGCGTAGGTGGTGACGGGCCCGAAGCCCAGGCGCAGGGTGAAGGTGGCATCGGGATACAGCGTCTTCCCGAAGGCCTTGAACCGAGCCTCAGCGATGCGGCCGCCGTGCTCGCTGAGCACGCTGGTGACCTCATCCTCGACCTGCTTGCGCACGGCGCGGTTGAAGGGATCCAGCTTCCGGGCCAGGACCAGCATGGGATCGGCGCTGGCCTCCAGGGCCGCCTGACCACCCTCGGCCAGCGTCCTGCGCACGGCCGGATCGTCGAGACGGCTGCCTTCCACGGCGGCCTTGGCAACGGCCTCCGGAGTCTGGCCCCCCAGCATGGCCTGCACGTAGGGATGCCCCGCGCCAAGCTGGTCCTGGGCCTCGCGCAGCCCCGCCGCCAGCAGCGTCACGTCGATGGGCTTCTGCACGGGGCGCGGCAGCACCAGGCGGGCCTTGGTGGCCTTCAGGTTGCCTTCGCTGAACTCCGTCAGGCGCAGGGCCGAGGGCTTGGCTTCCTCCTCCGGCAGCCGCACCAGGGTGAGGGCGTGACCCAGCAGGGTGACGCGGCCCGCAGAAATGGAGGAGGACTCCTTCAACAGCGCCTGCTGGCGCGCCACGGCCTGGTCCACCCGCTGCCAGCTCTCGGCCACCCGGGCCTTCAGCGCGGGATCCTTGGCGACGGCGGCCTGGAGGGAGGCCTCGGCATCGGCCACCTTCTTGAGGTTCTCGGGCTTGGCCAGGCCCAGCAGCTGTCCGCTGAGGCGCTTGTAGCCGTTCTCGATGCCGTAGATGGCGTCGGCCGCGATGCGCCTGGCCTCGGGCGAGGTGGCGGACAGCGCCTGCAGCGCCGCCTTCTGGCGGTTCATGGCCTTCAGCTGGAAGGGGATGCCGATGTCCCGCGCATAGACCATCTGCGAGTGGGTCTGCTGGCGGTAGGTGGTGCCCGGATGACCCGAGATGAAGGTCAGCTCGCCCATGGCGATGCCCTTGGCACTGAAGGGCAGGAAGGCCTCGGGCCGGTAGGGCTGGCCGTTCTCGTAGACGCGGAACAGGGCGAAATCCAGGTTGTGGCGCGGGTAGGTGTAGTTGTCGGGGTCGCCGCCGAAGGCCGCCAGCTGCAGCTCCGGGGCAGCTGCGAGACGCACATCCGTGAACTTCCTGTAGCGGTAGAGCCAGTATTCGCCGCCCTGGTAGAGGGTCACGGGCTCGCAGGTAAGCCCCGTCTTCGCCTCCTCGGCCTTGCGCAGGTCCGCCAGGGCGTTGCGCCGGGCGGTGAGGGCATCCTTGTCGGCGGTGCCGGGCTTCACGGCGGTGTTCACCCGCGCGGTGACGTCCTCGGTGGACACCAGCATCATCAGCTCGAGACCCGGCACCTTGAGCTCCTGCTCGCGGGTGGCGGCGGTGAACCCGTCCCGGACCAGATCGGCCTTGGCGCTGGAGAGCTGGGCGATGGCGCCCCGGCCCACGTGGTGGTTGGTGACCACCAGCCCGTCGCGGCTCACGAAGGCCCCCGTGCCGCCGGGGAAACGCACCGTGGCCAGCTGCAGGTTCTTCAGCCAGGACGGGCTCAGCTCCACCCCGTACTTCGCCTTGATCTTCGGTGCCGGGATGTTGTCGAAGGTCCACATCCCCTCGTCAGCGCGAAGCGCCGGCAGAGCGAGCAGCAGGGCAAGGGCGGATAGTCGGCGCATGGGAACTCCAAATGAAAAGGATTCACCACGAAGACCACCAAGCCCACGAAGAAGAGAATGAATTTTACCTTCGTGGTCTTCCCGTCTTCGTGGTGAGAAAAATCCTACTTCCCGGTCAGCTCGGCGACGAGGTGCGACGCGTCGTAGACCTTGCCCAGGGCCTCGAGGATGGCGCGGGCGTCCACGGAGATGCTGCGGTTCACCTTCTCGTCGTAGAAGTAGCGGCCGGCATTGCCCTCGATGTTGCCGTCGAAGAGGAGGCCCACCAGCTCGCCCTTGCGGTTCACCACGGGGCTGCCGGAGTTGCCGCCGGTGGTGTCCACGGCATGGGAGAAGTTCAGGGGCGTCTTCAGGTCCAGCCTGCCCATGCGGTCCAGCCAGCGCTGGGGCAGGGTCCAGTCGGTGTAGTCCTTGGCCTGGTTGCCGCCCCAGCCGAGGTGGCGGTCGTAGAGGCCCAGGTAAGTGGTGAAGGGCTGCTGGAGGGTGCCATTGGCCGGGTAGGTGGCGACGGCCCCGTAGGTGATGCGCAGGCTGCTTGTGGCGTCCGGCGGCAGGGCCTTCCCGTAGACCGCGAACCGCGCCTTGGCGATGCGGGCGGCGTGCTCCTCCACGATGGCGCGCACGTCATCCTGCTTCTTGCGCAGACCCAGCAGGATGGGCTCCAGCTTCCGGGCCAGCTGGATCATGGGGTCCGAGCTCTCGACCACGGCCTTGCGGCCACCCTCCAACAGGGCCTTGCGCACGCCGGGCTCGCCGAGCTTGGTGGTCTCCAGCAGGCTCTTGGCCACTTCCTCTGGCGCCTTCCCGCCCAGCACCGCCACGACGTAGGGGTGCTTGGCGCCGAGGGTCTTGGCGGCATCCTCGAGGCCCCGGGTGAACATCAGGGTCTCCTGCTCCGCCGTGAAGGCCATGCCCATCATCCCCGTGGCGGGACCGGCAAGCCGGGTCTTCAGGGTCTTCAGGCCGCTCTCGGAGCGATACTCCGTCAGCCGCTTCTCCACGGGCAGCTCCAGCTGCTCGGCGAGCCGCACCAGGGCCAGGGCCTGCCCCAGGGTGGTGGAGCGGGCGCTGCCGAGGTGCTGAGCCTCGGTGAGGAACCCAGTCTGCAGCTTCAGGGCCTGTTCGATGCGGGCCCAGCTCTTGCCGGTGCTGGCCTCCAGCTTGGGATCCTTGGCCACGGCCGCGCGCAGGGCCTTCTCGGCGTCCTCGATGCGCTTCATGGCCTCGGCGTCCTTCAGGCCGGCCAGGGCGCCCTCGTTGGCCTTGGTGCCGTTGTTCACGCCCAGGATCGCCGTCTGGACCTGGCGGGCGTGCTCAGGGCTGCGCTTGCCGTACTCCTCGAAGATGCCCCGCAGGCGCTCGGAGGACTTCAGCCCCGCGGGGATGCCAAGGTCGCGGTCGTACTTCATCTGGGCGAAGGTCTGGAGGCGGCTGGTGCGGCCCGGGTGGCCCACCACGAAGGTGAGGTCGCCCGCCTGCAGGCCCTCGGTGCTCCAGGTCAGGTGGTGGGCGGGGTGGTAGGGCTGGTCGTTCTCGTAGACGCGGACCAGGGTGAAGTCCAGGTCGTGCCGGGGGTAGGTGAAGTTGTCGTAGTCGCCGCCGAAGGCCGCCACGGCCATCTCGGGCGCGGCCACCAAGCGCACGTCCTTGAAGACCTTGAAGCTGTACACCCAGGTCTCGCCGCCCTGGTAGAGGTTCACGATGTCGCAGGTGAGTCCGCTCTTCTTCTCCGTCTCAGCCTTGATGGCGTCGAGCTCCTTGGCCCGGGCAGCCGCCGCGGCCTTCTCGCTGAGGCCCGGCTCGAGGGCCTTGGCCAGGCGCTCGGTGATGTTCTCCATGGCCATGAGGATGCGGTAGGTCTGGCCGGGGATCTTGAGCTCCTGACTGCGGTCCATGGCAACGAAGCCGTTCTTCACCAGGTTCTTCTCCTTGGTGGAGAGCCGCTGGATGGAGCCCCGGGTGCAGTGGTGGTTGGTGAGGACCAGGCCGTCGGCGCTCACGAAGGAGCCGGTGCAGCCGCCCAGGGTGAGGGTCGAGAGCCGCACGTGCTCGAGCCAGTCCCGGCTCGGCTCGAAGGCGTACTTCGCCTTCAGCTGCTTGAGGGGCAGGTTGTCGAAGGTCCACATGCCCTCCTCGGCGCGGAGCACCGGCAGGGCAAACAGGAAGACAAGAGCCGAGAGGCGGCGCATGGGAACTCCTTGAAAACAGTTCTTCGCCACGAGGCTTTTCATGTCTCGGTTTCGCTGCAAGCGAAACCGAGTAGGCCACAAATCAACCATCTATGCTTCGCAGCAACAAGACTACTTGCCGGTCAGCTCGGCGACCAACGCGGCGGCGCCGTAGACCTTGTCGAGGGCATGCGTGATGGCGCGGGCGTCCACGGAGACGCCGCGGTTCACGGCCTCGTCGTAGAAGTAGTTGCCGGGCAGGCTCTCGATGTTGCCATCGAAGATCAGGCCCACCAGCTCGCCCTTGCGATCGATGACCGGCGAGCCGGAGTTGCCGCCGATGATGTCCACCTTGTGGGCGAAGTTGAAGGGCACCGTGGGATCCAGGGCTCCGCGCTTGTCCAGCCAGCGCTGGGGCAGGGTCCAGGCGCTGTCGTGGGCCTTGGCCGCGTTGCCGCCCCAGCCGTCGTAGCGGTCGAAGAGGCCGCCGAAGGTGGTGAAGGGCTGGATCAGCGTGCCGTTGGCCTTGTACTCCGCCACGGCGCCGTAGGACAGGCGCAGGGTGAAGGTGGCGTCGGGATAGGTGTTCTTGCCGTAGGCGGCGAAGCGGGCCTTGGCGATGCGGGTGCCGTGCTCGGTGATGATGCTCGCCACCTGGTCCTCCTGCTTCTTGCGCAGGGCCCGGGTCAGGGGATCCAGCTTCCGGGCCAGCAGGATCATGGGATCCTGGCTCTCGGCGATGCCCTTCTTGCCTGCAGCCAGCAGGGCCTTGCGGGCCTCGGGCTCACCGAGCTTCGAGCCTGCCACGGCGGCCTTGGCCACCTCGGCGGCGGGCTTGCCGCCCAGCATGGCCTTCACGTAGGGGTGCTGGGGGCCCAGCTCCTTGGCGGCCTCCTCCAGCCCCTTGGTGAACAGGAACAGCTCCTGCTCCTTGTAGAAGGGCGCAGGGACGCCGAGGCGGGCCTTGGCGGTCTTCAGGTTGGCGTCGCTGTATTCGGGCAGGCGCTTCTCGCTGGGCAGCGCCTCTTCATCGGCGATGCGCACCAGGGACATGGCGTAGCCCAGCAGCGTGGAGTTCGCGGTGCCGACATTCAGGCTCTCCCTGGCCATGCCCTTGGCCACCAGGGTGGCCTGCTCGATCTTCGTCCAGCTGTCGCCGGTGGAGGCGGCCAGCTTGGAATCCTTGGCCACCTTGGCGCGCAGGTCCTTCTCGGCGGCCTCGATGCGGGCCATGGCCTCCTTGTCCTTCAGCCCCGACCACTGGCCGGTGGTGGCCTTGATGCCGTTCTCGATGCCGAAGATCTGGGTGTTGGCCTGGCGGGAGGCCTCGGCCGAGGTCTTGGCGTAGGCCACCAGCGCCTCCTTGCGGCGCTCCATGGCCTTCAGGCGCATGGGGATCGCGAAGTCGCGGGAGTAGAGCATCTGGGCCAGGGTGTCCTGGCGGCTGGTGCGGCCCGGGTGGCCCGTCACAAAGGTCAGGTCCCCGGCCTTGACACCGCCCTGGGTCCACTTGAGGAAGTCCTTAGGCTGGTAGGGCTTGCCATTCTCGTAGACACGGAAGATCGAGAAGTCCAGGTTGTGGCGGGGGAAGGTGAAGTTGTCAGGGTCGCCGCCGAAGAAGGCTATCTGCTGCTCGGGCGCGAAGACAAGCCGCACGTCCGCGTGCTTCTTGTAGCTGTAGATCCAGTGCTCGCCGCCCTGGTAGAGGGTGACGTGCTCACAGGTGAGGCCACTCTTCTCCTGCATGGCCTTCTTGAGCTTCTCGATCTCGGTCTCACGCAGCTTCAGGGCCTCCTTCTCGGGCGTGCCGGGCTTGAGGGCCGCAGTGAGGCGGGCGGTGATGTCTTCCATGGCCATGAGCGTCATCAGCTCGAGGCCCGGCACCTTGATCTCCTGCTCGCGGGTGGTGGCGGCGAAGCCGTTCTTCACGTAGTCCGCCTCCTTGCTGCTCACGCGCTGGATCCAGCTGCGGCCCACGTGGTGGTTGGTCAGCACGAGGCCATCCTTGCTCACGAAGGAGCCGGAGCCCCCGGGGAAGCGCAGGGAGGAGAGGCGAACGTGATCCAGCCAGGCCTGATCCGGCGCCCAGCTGTAGGCGGCCTGGATCTTCTTGGTGGGCAGGTTCTCGAAGGTCCACATCCCCTCTTCGGCCCGAAGGGAGGCGCCGACAAGGGCGAGGGTCAGCAGGGACAGGGTGAGGGAACGGGTTCGCATCGGGACTCCATGGGGTCGGAACGACGAAACATCGTATCACTAAGTATAAAATCGGACTTGTCGATTCTTTCTTGGCGAGAATGTTCTGGAATCAAGCCTTGCCGCCATCGATTCGATAACGAATAAGCCACCAGCCCATACCGTGACGAGGGTCACCTTTGGAGCTGGCGCCCTTGAATGGAGACCAGATGAGATTCAGTATCAACATCATGCTGAAACGAGCCCTCCTCGCCCTTCCCGCCCTTCTCCTGGCCACCTCGCTGAGCGCCCAGGAAAAGTCCGCCGACAAGAAGGAAGGTCCCATCCAGGACAACTCCTTCCTCATCGAGGAGGCCTACAACCAGGAGACCGGGGTCGTCCAGCACATCAGCACCTTCACCCGCTACCAGGAGTCCAAGGACTGGATCTACACCTTCACCCAGGAATGGCCCATCGGCAGCATCCAGCACCAGCTCAGCTTCACCCTGCCCTGGCAGCGCTTCGGCACCTCCCTGGATGGCAAGCAGGCCTTCGGGGACGTGGCGCTGAACTACCGCTACCAGCTGCTGGGGGACGGCAACGCCAAGGTGGCCCTCTCGCCCCGGGTGTCGGTGCTGCTGCCCACCGGGGACGAGAAGAAGGGCTTCGGCCGGGGCGCCACGGGTCTGCAGCTTGCGCTGCCCATGAGCGTGGCCCTGAGCGACGCCTTCGTGGCCCACACCAACGTGGGCATGACGCTCACCCCCAAGGCCAAGAACACCCTTGGCGAGAAGGCCAACACCCAGGACGTCAGCCTGGGCCAGAGCCTGATCTGGCTGGCCCACCCCCGCTTCAACGTGATGCTGGAATACGTGCACACCCAGGCCCAGGCCGTGGCGGGCCCGGACCGCACCGAGAAGGTCACCGCCACCTACCTCAGCCCCGGCATCCGCTGGTCCTACAACTTCCCCAGCGGCCTGCAGATCGTCCCGGGCCTCGCCATGCCCATCGGCGTCGGCGCCAGCCGCGGCGAGAAGGCCATCTTCCTCTACGTCAGCTTCGAGCACCCGTTCAAGAAGTAGGCCTCTCCTGCGGTTGCCCAGACGGCCCCACCCGTGCCGGCCCGCCCGGACCGTTCCCCATGGACTTGGCCAGAATCTGAAGCCTCCACCCGACAGGCATACCCATTAATTGGTATACTTTGGAAGCCAATAATTATGATAAAAAACACATAGGTTAAGTTTTTCGTAATTCTTTACGAGGAGTCCTTAGAGGTCAGGGATGGATAACCAGCCCGTTACGTTTCGCAGGGCAGACCACGGGGCCAGGGTTCTCGTGGTGGATGACGATGCCCTGTCGCGCCGGAGCCTCCGGGCCATGCTGGAACGGGGGCACTATCAGGTTGAAACCGCGGAGGGCGGTCCCCAGGCGCTGGCCCAGCTCGCCTCCTTCTCCCCGGACTTGATCCTCCTGGATATCCAGATGCCCGAAGTGGATGGGCTGGAAGTCTGCCAGAGGATCCGGCAGATGCCGCACGGTGATCTGCTGCCCATCATCTTCCTGACCGGAGATGAACGGCCGGACATTCACACCCTGGCCTTTCGGGCTGGGGGTGATGACTTCCTGCGGAAACCCGTCCTTTCCGGGGAGCTGGTCGTCAGGATCCGGAGTCTCATGCGACTCAAGCGGCTCCAGGCGGAGATCCAGGGAGAAAGGGACAGCCTGCTTGAACTCCAGAAACAGCGGGAACAGCTCTTCCAGTTCATCGTCCATGACCTGAAGAATCCGCTCTCGGCGATCCAGGTGGGGCTGGACCTTCTCAGCCAGCGGGATGACAACACCCCCGCCCACGAGGTGCAGATACGCCGGCTCCGGGACACCGGAAGCCAAATGGGACGGATGATCCAGAACATCCTCGACATTGGCCAGGCCGAGGAGCTGGGGTTGGAGCTCCACAAGACCCGCATCCAGCTGAGCACCTGGCTTCCCGGGCTCCTGCAGGAGATGGAGTCCCAGGCCCACTCCAAGAAGCACGACCTGGCCTGGGATTGCCCCTCCGGGCTGGAGATCGAGGCTGACCAGGATTTCCTGCGCAGGCTTCTGATGAATCTCGTCGACAACGCCATGAAGTATTCACCCTCCGGCAGTCACACCCGGATCGAGGCCCACTCCACGAGTGATGGCGTGCGCCTGGTGGTGCGGGACCAGGGGCAAGGCATTCCCGAACACATGCGGGAACAGGTCTTCGAGAAATTCGTGCGCCACCATAAGGGTGAGGTCACGACCCATTCCGGCTCTGGCATCGGCCTCGCCTTCTGCAAGGTGGTGGCTGAAGCCCACGAAGGGCGCATCTGGGTGGAGGCCAATGCCCCTCAGGGCAGCCTATTCGTGCTTGAGATTCCGCAGATTCTTCCGGTCTGATCCCGGTTTCGTTGAAGGGAAATCGGGATCAGAACTTCCACTTCACCCGCGCCGCCAGGGTTCGGGGCGGGATGACGTGGGTGCCGCCGAAGGTGCTGAGGAAGTTGTAGAGACCCTTCTCGTCGGTGGCGTTGAGCAGGTCCACACCCAGGGAGAACCGGCGGGTCCCCGCCAGCTTCCAGGCCCGGCTGACGCTGAGGTCCCAGGTGGTGCGGGGCTTGATGCGCCAGGTCCCCTCGGAGTCCAGCCGCACATAGGCCGCGCCGAAGGCGTAGTCAGTCTGGCCAGCCACCTCGGAGGGGTCGCGGGCGACCAGCCCCGAGTCGTAGCGGCCCAGCAGCTGGGCGGTGAGGCCCTCATGCTCATAGACAATGCCCAGCTGGGCGCTCAGCTTCTGGTCGTGGTCGATGAGGAACCGCTCACCTGGCGCGGCCTCGGGAGCTTCCAGCTGCAGGCCGCCCACCAGGGGCGCCTGGAAGATGGCCCGGGTGCGGCCCAGGCTCAGGGTGGCTGACCAGCCGTTGACGGGCACCAGGTCCAGGCGCAGGTTCATGCCCCGGAAGATGCCCCGGTCGGCCCCCACGGGGAACAGGATGCCCGTGTTCAGGAACTGGGCGTTGTCCCCGGCGTTGCGGCTCCGCTTCTCCCAGAACTCGACCGTGAGGCGCCCGGCTTTGCCCAGCTGCTGCTCCACCCCGTAGCTGAAGGAGTCCTGGTGCTCAGGCCGCAGGGGCTGCCGGGGCGTACCCGCCAGGGGGCCCAGATCCCAGGCCTGCTGGGACATCGAAAGGGCCAGGTTCTCATGCTCCCGCAGGACCATCAGACGGTCGTAGCTGACGCGCAGCACGGTCGCCGTGGCATCCACGCGATAGCTGAAGCCCAGGCGGGGCTGCAGCTGGCTGTCGGTGACCTCGGCCACGGTGTAGGTGTCGTGGCGCAGGCCCAGGGCCAGGAAGAAGGCGCCCAGGTGCAGGTCGTTCTGCACGAAGGCCGAGTTCAGGACCGGGCGCAGCGAGCCGTCAAAGCGGAAGAGGTTCCCGCCCCCCGCCGGCGTATAGCGATAGAGCGGATCGGCGGGATCCATAACCAGGCCCGGGTCCGTGATGGCGAAGCTGAAGCGCTCGTGCAGGGGATACTCGATGCGTTGGAGACCGGCCTTCAGCAGGTTCCCGGCCCCCCACTGCTGGGTGAAGGCTACCTGGACGCCCCGGTTGTCGAGGCTGCGGTCCTGCCTGGCCCAGGTGGGGAAGTCCGGATGCCCCGCGGCGCCGAAGCCCTCCGCCAGATCTTCCGTGGGCCGGAGCTCGGCCCGGGAGCCCCGGAAGAACACCGAGGCGTCGAGGCTGCGGGTGGGGCTGAACAGGTGGGACCAGGCCAGGCTCAGGCTCGTGTCCTTGGTGACTGCCCGCTGATCCTGGCCCAGGATCTGCTGGGAGACCAGATTCGCCACCTCGCGGCTCGTCTCACCTCCGGAGAGCGAGAACCGCAGGGTGTCCTGGCTGCCGAGCACCCAGTCGAAGCGGGAGAAGACCCGGGCGGTCCGCCCATGGTTGTGCAGGCTCTCGAAGTTCACGGGGTCCAGGAAGCGGTCGCTCTCACTGGCCGCCGCGCTCACGAACCAGCCGAAGCCCCGCGAGCCGCCCCGGGCGTTGAAGCCCGCCTCGGCCGTGCCGAACCGGGCGACCCCGAACGAGGCCTCCCCCTCGAAGCCGTCCGGCGCGCCCAGGCCCGACTTGGTGTTGACGTTCACCACCACCACGGGCTTGCCGCCGAACTCCGCGGAGATGCCTCCGGTGATGACCTCGAGGCTCTCCACCTGGCTGGGATCGAGGCTGTTGCTGAACGTGGCGTGCAGCTGGTCCGACACCGGGATGCCATCCACCACATAGGTCATCTGCCCGTGGCTGCCCCGGAAGTGGAAGCGGCCGTTCTCGTCGGCGATGAAGCCAGGCGTGGCGAGCAGGATGCTCTCCATGGCGCGGCTCTGAACCGCCGCCGGCGTGCGTTCGATGGTGCTCTTGTCGATGTCCAGGTGGGTGGACGGATGGTCCTCCACCAGCCGGAGGTTCTCCTCGACCGCCACCACGGCCCCCTCGGGCTTCAGGGCCACGGGGACCACCAGGGGCAGCTGGCTGTGGACGTCCAGATCCAGGTGGGCTGGCAGCAGGCCAGAGGCCTGGACATCCAGGTGGTAGCCGTTGAACGGGACGTTCTGGAACGTGAAGGCTCCCTTGGCATCGCTGCGGACCCGCTGCCGGTAGCCCGAGACCGGGTTCGACAGCGCCAGCCCGGCGCCCGCCACCGGCCGTCCCCGGTCATCGAGAACCTGGCCCGTGACGAAGCCGCTGCCGGCACTGGCAACCAGCAGGGGAGCAGTGGCCAGCATGGCCAGGAGGGTGGCGCGAAGAGGGATGAACGGCATCAGGTTTGCTCCAGATGAAATTCTTTTCCATCTAGGTCCCTCGGTCAATAGAATTTTTTTCTATCTGCAAGACCGTGGTCCACTAAACGATTGCAGCACTTGAGCGAAACATAGGCAGCAATTGACCCTTGGGGAGAGCTTTGCCATGAAACGGAAGCAGTGGTGGATTCTGGGGGGCGGTCTGGTGGTCGTGGTGGCCGGTGGGCTCAGCGTCGCCAGCATGCGGGACCAGGGCATCGCCGTGCAGGCGGCGCCCGTGGGCCGGGAGAACCTGCAGTCGAAGGTCAGTGCCAACGGCAAGGTCCAGGCAGTCACCAAGGCCGACATCTCCGCCAATGTCATGGGCCAGGTCACCCGCCTGGCCGTGAAGGAGGGGGACCGCGTCACCCGGGGCCAGTTCCTCATGGAGATCGACCCCCGCAGTGCCCGCGCCGCTGCCGACGCCCAGCAGGCCAACCTGCAAGCCGTCCAATCGGACCTCACGTCCGCCACCGCCAACCTGGCCCAGGCCAAGTCCGACCTGGCCCGGGCCAAGGCCAACCGGGAGGCGGGCATCATCGCCGCCGCCGACTTCGAGCGCATCCGCACCACCTATGAGACCTCCCTGGCCACCCAGGAGACCACCCGCCGGCGTCTGGAGCAGGCCAAGGCCAACGTGGCCCAGTCTCGTGTGGGCCTGGGCAACTCCACCATCACCGCCCCCATGGACGGCATCGTGACCGCCCGCCGCATCGAGCTGGGCGAGACGGCCGTGCCCGGCATCCAGAACTCCGCCGGCACGGTCCTGGTGACCATCTCCGACATGAGCAAGGTCGAAGCCGAGATGGAGGTGGACGAGGCCTCCATCCCCACGGTCAAGCTGGCCCAGAAGGCCCAGATCCGCATCGACGCCTACCCCAACCAGTCCTTCGAGGGCGAGGTCACCGAAGTCGGCGGCAGTCCCATCCTGAAGACCAGCCTCAACGAGGCCACCAAGTTCAAGGTGAAGGTCTGGATCAAGAACCCGCCCCTCACCATCAAGCCGGGCCTGTCGGTCCAGGCGGACATCTACACCGGCAGCCGCGACCAGTCCCTGGCCATCCCCTTCCAGGCCCTCGTCATGCGGGAGATCAAGCTCAAGCCCGGCGAGACCCGCCAGCCCGGCGCGCCGCGCGAGGAGGAAGGCGTCTTCCTTCAGGAGAACGGCAAGGCCAAGTTCGTGACCGTCAAGACCGGCCTCATGGGTGACCTGTCCGTGGAGGTGCTCTCGGGCCTCAAGGGCGGCGAGTCCCTCATCACCGGGCCCAACCGGGCCCTCCGGGACCTCAAGGGCGGCGAGAAGGTCCGGATCGAGAAGGCCAAGAAGCCGGATCCGCCCAAGAGCTGACGGGCCTCCCCATGAACCCCACCGAACTTCTCCGCGCCTCCCTCCGGGCGATCCGGGCCCACACCCTCCGCAGCTTCCTCACGCTGCTGGGGGTCATCATCGGCGTGGCCACCATCGTGGCGGTGGTCGGCGTGATCTCCGGGCTGAACACCTACGTGAAGGAGAAGATCATCGTCCTGGCGCCGGACGTCTTCATGGTCTCGAAGTTCGGCATCATCCGCTCCCGCAATGAGTTCATCCAGGCCCTCAAGCGCCCCCCCATCACCTGGTCCGAGTACGAGCGCCTGAGCAGCGGCATCCTCCAGGAGGCCACCCAGATCTCGGCGGCCGCCGGCGCGACCATGCCCGTGAACCACGGTGACAAGCGCCTGCCCGACGTCCGCATCACCGGCGCCACCAGCAACTTCGGCGACCTGTTCAGCCTGGAGATCGAAGCCGGCCGCTACTTCAGCGAGAGCGAGAACCAGGCCTCCCAGGCCGTGGCCGTCATCGGCGCCGACACCCGCGAAGAGCTGTTCCCCCACCTGGATCCCATCGGCCGGGTGGTGCTCATCCGGGGCCTGCCCTTCCGCATCATCGGCGTGATGCCCAAGCAGGGCCGCACCTTCGGCTTCAACCAGGACGGGCGCATCTACATCCCCCTGCAGGTCTACCGCAAGAACTTCATGGCTTCCAACGAGAGCCTCGAGTTGCACATCAAGGCCCGGGGCGGGGTGGAGGGGCTGGACGCCTCCATGGACGAGGTGCGGGCCCTGTTCCGCGCCATGCGGCACACGGGCTTCCGCAGCCCCGACCCCTTCGGCCTCATCACCCAGGAGAGCCTGCAGCAGCTGTGGAAGACCATCAGCAGCGCGGCCTTCGTGCTGCTGATGCTGATCTCCAGCGTGAGCCTGGGCGTGGGCGGCATCGTGATCATGAACATCATGCTGGTGAGCGTCGTGGAGCGCACCCAGGAGATCGGCGTCCGCATGGCCCTCGGCGCCAAGAAGCGGGACATCCGCCGCCAGTTCCTGCTGGAGGCGGCCCTGCTCTCCGCCGCGGGCGGCGTCATCGGCGTGCTGGTGGGCGCGGCGGGGGCCTTCCTCGTGCGGGTCCTCGCGAACTTCCCTGCCCAGATCACCCCTGGCATCGTGTTCACGGGCATCTTCGTCGCCACCCTCGTGGGCCTGGCGGCCGGCTTCCTGCCCGCCTACCGCGCCTCCAACCTCGTCATCATCGACGCGATCCGGGCGGAGTGACCATGGCCTCCAGGCACGCCGGCTTCCGCGGCATCGGCACCGAGAACATCCGCTTCGCCCTGCGGGCCATGGTCTCCCAGAAGCTGCGCAGCTTCCTCACGCTGCTGGGCATCGTGGCGGGCGTGGCCACGGTCATCGCCATGGTGAGCTTCGTCTCGGGCTTCAACGCGGCGGTCACGGACAGCTTCAGCGCCTTCGGCACCACCCTGGTCCAGTTCCAGAAGTATGAGCCCCGCTTCGGCGGCGGCGGGCCTCTGCCCGAGGACCAGAAGCGCCGCCGGAACCTCACCATCGAGGACGCGGAGGCCCTGAAGCGCAGCTGCCCCCTGGTGGCGGCGGTCTCCCAGGAGCGCTACCTGTTCGGCCCCGCCGCCACCTCCCTCACGATCAAGACCGCCGAGGGCACCGAGGCCAACGGTCCCACCTTCCTGGGCACCAACCCCGACTACGCCCCTTCGAACAACGCCTTCGTCCAGGATGGGCGCTTCCTGGTGGAAGCCGACATCACCCACGCCTCCCGCACCTGCGTCATGGGTCCCGAGACCGCCACCGTGCTCTTCGGACGGAAGGACCCCATCGGGCGCACGGTGCTGGTGAACGGCATCGCCTTCGGCGTCGTCGGGCTGCTGGAGAAGAAGGGCAGCTTCCTGGGCGGGGATGCCGACAACATCCTGATGATCCCCATCAGCACCTTCGACGAGATGTTCCCCCAGGTGAAGAACGGCAGCGGCGACAACCTCCACATCGCCACGGTGCCCAAGAATCCCAAGCAGATGAACGAGATGATGGACCAGGAAGTGGCCATCCTCCGGGCCCGCCGCGGGCTGCGCGCCAACCAGCCCAACGACTTCGCCATCTTCACCAGCGAAGCCCAGTTGAAGACCTTCCAGCAGATCACCGGCGGCATCGCCGGCGCCATGATCCTCATCGCCGGCATCGCGCTGCTGGTGGGCGGCGTAGGCGTCATGAACATCATGCTGGTCAGCGTCACCGAGCGCACCCGGGAGATCGGCATCCGCAAGGCCCTGGGCGCCACCCGCAAGGACATCGCCATGCAGTTCCTGGTGGAGGCCGTCAGCCTCACCGGCGTGGGCGGCGCCATCGGCATCGCCGTGGGCCTGGGCATCGCCCTGCTGGTGCGCCTGGTCTTCGAGTTCCCGGCGGCGGCCCCCCTCTGGAGCATCGTCCTGGGCTTCGGCGTCAGCACGGCCGTGGGACTGGTGTTCGGCCTCTGGCCCGCCCTGAAGGCCGCGAAGCAGGACCCCATCGAGGCCCTCCGTTACGAGTAGCCACCCAGGGATGGGATTGCGCCTGGGCGCTCGGGAGAGCCTCGCGCACGGCGCCTGCCCCCCCACCGGGCCAGGAGCAAAGTCAACTTGCGAAGAAAAATTTAAGTTTCAAATATTTTATGCCGTTATTATCCCACGTAAGACTGGCTGGTCTTTTATGGATTCTGCGACTGAGGAGGTTTCATGTCGTTGCGAATGAGCATCGGGATGACCCTGGTGGCCATGGCCCTGCCCTTGACGGCCCAGCAGACGGACTGCGGCCTGAAGGTCAGCGGCTTCGGAACCCTGGGGCTGGCGCTGAATTCCAGCGACCGCGCGGAGTACGTGCGCGAACCCACCCAGCCGAGGGGCGTCCTGCACAGCCTGAACCCCAGCCTGGACAGCCGCCTGGGCCTCCAGGTGAACCTGAACCTGGGGGGCGACCTCAGCTTCGTCGGCCAGACGATCAGCAAGTACCGCTTCGACCACACCTTCAAACCTGACATCTCCTGGGCGTTTCTGAGCTACAAGCCCACCTCTTCGATCCAGGCCCGGGCGGGACGGCTCGGCTTCGATGTGTTCCAGATCGCGGACACCCGGAATGTCGGCTACTCCTACTTGTGGGTGCGGCCTCCCGTGGACTTCTTCGGCCCACTCATGCTCTCCAGCCTGGATGGGGGCGACCTGACCTGGACGACCGCCCTGAATGAAGGCCTGAGCCTGCGGTTGAAAGTCGCCGCGGGCCAGACCGCCGCCATCGACAAGGTGCCCTTCGATGACAAAGGGAATTACGTCCCCCTGGGCGGCTCGAAGCTGTTCGGGGCCGTGGCCGAGCTGGACTGGAGGAGCCTGAACCTGCGCCTGTCCTACGCCCAGGCCCAGCCTTCCGAGAAGTTCCCGGCCCCCATCACCGACCTCCAGGACGGGCTCAATGCCTATGCGCTGCTCCTGAGCGATCCTCGGCTGGCTCAGCAGGCCAAGGGCTTGGACTTCAAGGAGAACTGCTTCCGGTATCTCTCCGCCGGCCTCAACTGGCAGCAGGGTCCCCTCCGGGTGGAGGCGGTCGGTGCCCAGGTCCGGACCGGTGAGGGTCCCATTCCCGACCTGAAGTCGGGTTACCTCTCGGTGGGCTACCGCGAAGGCGCCTTCGTGCCCTACTTCCTGGCCTCCCGCATCGTGTCGGATCCGCACCCCCTATACCTGGGCGCCCTGCCCTCGCTGGGACCCCAGGCCGCAGCCATGGCCGCGGGCGTCAGCGCCTTCATCCGGCACCAGCGGGCCAACCAGACCACCCTGGCCCTGGGCCTGCGGTGGGACTTCCTCCCGAAGGCCGCCCTGAAGGTCCAGGTCGACCGCATCGAGGGCAGGCCCGACGACGTCATGCTCTGGATCAATGTCCGGCCGGGGTGGGAAGGCAAAGCCACCGTCGCATCCGTCACCCTCGACTTCGTCTTCTGAGGCGACACCATGAGAGCCCTCTCCCTCATGCGCTGCGCCCCCCTCTTCCTGGCAACCCTGCTGGGCTTCAGCCCTGCCCGCGCCGGGGAACCCGTCGTCATCGTCCACCCGGACAGCAAGGTCCAGAGCCTCACCCGCGACGAGGTGATCAACCTGTTCATGGGCCGCCAGAAGCGGCTGCCCTCGGGCCTCGTGGCCGCCCCGGTGGAGCAGGCCGATCCCCCTGCCCTCCGGGCCCGCTTCTACCAGCGTCTGGTGGGCAAGGACCTGCCCGACATCCATGCCTACTGGGCCCGACTGCTCTACTCAGGCCAGGCCCAGCCCCCGCGGCAGGCCGCCAGCACCGAGGAGGTGCTCGAGTTCGTCGCCGCGAACAAGGGGGCCATCGGGGTTGTGGATGGCGCTCGGGTGGACCGGCGGGTCCGGGTCGTCCTGGATCTGGGGAAGTAGCGGCCCGCCATGCCCCCTCCACTGCTCCGCTCCAGCCTGGTGCTGCGAACCGCCCTCCTGGTGCTGGGGGTGGCGCTGGGGATCGGCCTGCTCACCAATGAGATCGTCGCCCGCTTCGCGGCGAGCTACGAGTCCGCCCGCGCCCAGGATCGGATCCGGGGCCTCCTCACCGTGGTCGAGCCCTCCGCCAGCGCCGCCTGCTTCGTGGGGGATCGGCGCCTGGCCGAGGAGACCGCCCTGGGGCTGCTGAAGTCTCCCAGCCTCGGCTCCGTGGAGATCCGGGCCGGCGAGGGCGTGCTGGCCCACGCCCAGCGGCCCGGCTGGGCCCGCGGCGAGAAGGAGATCGTCCACCCGCTGGACTCGCCTTTCACGAAGGGCGCGATCGTGGGCGAGATCCGGGTCACCCCGGACGCCGAGGAGTCCGCACGGCAGGTCTCCCGCTACGTGTGGGCCCTCCGGGGCATCGTGTTCCTCCTGGCGACCGTGATGGGGACGGCGCTGGCCTTCACGGTCATGCGCACCGTGATCCAGCCCATCAAGATGATGTCCGACCGACTGAACGGACTGGACGCTTCCCGCGGCCTGCGCCTGGAGATCCCTCCGGGCCACGAGTCCGACGAGATCGGCCGGCTGGCCTGGAACATCAACGAGGCCCTGGCGGCGGTGGAGGAGCAGCACCGCCTCGAGCAGGAGGTGCAGCAGGCCCAGGCCCAGAAGATCAGCAGCCTGGGCAGCCTGGCGGGCGGCGTGGCGCACGACTTCAACAACATGCTGGCGGGCATCATGGGCCACGCCGACCTGCTGCTGGCAGACGAGCAGGATCCCAAGCGCCAGAAGCGCATCAACGCCATCCTTGGCGCGGCCACGCGCTCGAGCGAGCTCACGGCCAAGCTGCTGGCCTTCGGGCGCCGGGGCAAGCACCGGAAGGAGGCCGTGGACCTGAGCGCTGCCGTGGGGGAGTGCCTGGCCCTGATCCAGCCCTCCATGCATGCGGACCTCAAGGTGATCACCCGGCTGGAAGACGGCCTGCACGTGGACGGAGATCCTTCCCAGATCCAGCAGGTGCTGGTGAACCTCTGCATCAACGCCACCGAGGCCATGCAGGGCAAGGGCAGGCTGACGATCACCTCCCGTCAGGTGGATCTTGGTGGAGCCGCGGCTGCGGCCTTGAAGCTGCCGCCGGGGGCCTACATCGAGCTGCGGGTCAGCGACACGGGACCCGGCATGGACGAGGCGACAACGCAGCGCATCTTCGAGCCCTTCTTCACCACCAAGACCACGAAAGAGCACATGGGCACCGGGCTCGGCCTCTCGACGGTCTACGGCATCGTGGGCGCCCACCATGGCGCCATCGATGTGGCCTCCCTGCTCGGCAGCGGCAGCACCTTCATGGTGCACCTGCCCCTGGGCACGCTGCTGCCGGAGCGGCCCCGCCCCGAGCACACCCCGGGCAGCGGCAAGGGCACGGTCCTGGTGGTGGAGGATGAGCCCGCCCTGCGGGAGCTGGCCCAGGCCATCCTCGAGAGCCTGGGCTACGGCGTGGAGACCGCCGAGGACGGCCGGGCGGGGGTGGCCACCTACCGGACCAGCCATCGCCACCTGCACGCCGTGCTGCTGGACCTCAAGATGCCCAACCTGGGCGGGCGGGACGCCTTTCACCAGATGCGCCTCATCGATGACTCCATCCCCGTGATCATCTGCACCGGCTTCGGCGAGAACGAGGAAGTGCAGGACATCCTCAGCCATGGCGGGGCGGGCCTGCTGCACAAGCCCTACCGCGTCATCCAGCTCTCGGAAGCCCTCGAGCGGGTCGGGACGCGGGTCTGAGCCAAGTCCCAGATTGGACTTCACCGGGTCGGGCGCCGATGATCGGGATATCCCTGCCTGGAGCCGCCATGAAAACCCTGCCCCTGATCCTGCTCGCGGTGGGCCTCACCCTCGCGGCGGACGAGCACCCGGCGCCAGCCCCCAAGGCCAAGGCCACAGCCAAGTCCGCGGCCAAGGTCGCCCCCGCCCCTGCGGCCCACGTCGCCGCCCCGGCCGAAGCGGGTCCGGCCACACCCAAGGCCGCCCTGACCGAGCTCAGCGCGGGCAACGACCGCTTCGTGGCGGGCAAGCGGGTCCGCACCCTCGACACCGGCCACGACGCCGCCATGCGCGCGGCCCTGGTGAAGGGCCAGGCGCCCTTCGCCGTGGTGATCACCTGCTCGGACAGCCGGGTGCCCGACGCCCTCCTCTTCGACCAGGAGGCGGGCCGCCTCTTCACCATCCGCGAGGCGGGCAACGCGCCGGACCTGCAGGGCCTGGCCTCTGCGGAATACGCCGTCGAGCACCTGGGCTCCAAGGTCATCGTGGTCCTGGGCCACACCAGCTGCGGCGCCGTGAAGGCCGTGCGCGAGGCCAACGGCAAGCCCCTGCCCGGCAACCTCTGGGCCCTACAGGCGGGCATGGCCGGGCTGCTGGAGAGCACCCCCCAGGATCCCAATGAGGACGCCGCCGCCCACATCGCCCACCTGGAGACAGCCAACGCCCGCCGCCAGGCCCAGACGCTGCTCGACCGCTCGCCCCTGCTCCGCGACCTCGCCGCCGCCGACAAGCTCACCATCGTTCCGGCGCTCTACAACCTCGCCAGCGGCAAGGTGCAATTCTTCAAGGCGGTCGCCGTTTCAGCGCTGCAGGCGCACCACTAGCGAAATCGCTGCGCGATTTCGCTAGATGCCAACACTGCTGTCAGGGCTGTCAGCTGAACTGATAGTCCTTCGGGACCACGGTGATGCCCTTTTCGGACACGGTGAAGCGGGCGCGGTCCTGCTCCAGGTCGTAGCCGATGGTCTCCCCGGCGGGGATGCGCACGTGCTTGTCAATGATGCAGCGCCGGAGGCGGGCTCCCTGCTCCACGGTGACGTGGTCGAAGAGGATGCTGTCCTCCACCAGGGCGTCCTCGTGGACTACCACCCGGGAGGCGAGGATGGAGTGCCGCACCAGGCCGCCGATGATCAGGGTGCCGGCCCCGAGGCTGGAGTTGGTCATGACGCCGTCGTGGCCGTTGCTGCCCGGCACCACCCGCGCCGGCGGGTTCTGGGCGTGGTAGGTGCGGATGGACCAGTCCGTCTGGTAGAGGTCCAGGGGCGGCACCGGGTCCAGCAGGTCCATGTTGGCCTCGTAGTAGGCATCGAGGCTGCCCACGTCCCGCCAGTAGCGGTCCGGGGTGACCCGGCCCCGGGCGCCGCCGAACTCGTAGGCGCAGACCCGGTGGGTGCCGATCATGGCGGGGATGATGTCCTTGCCGAAGTCGTGGCTGGAGTCGGCCTGGGCCGCGTCCGCCTTCAGGATGTCGATGAGCAGGTCCTTCGGGAAGGCGTAGATGCCCATGGACACCAGGGCCGTGTCGGGCTCGCCGGGGATGGCCTTGGGGTGCTCCGGCTTCTCCTGGAACTCCACGATGCGACCGTCAGCATCCACGGCCATCACGCCGAAGGCGCTGGCCTCGGCCAGAGGCACCTTCATGCAGGCCACGGTCAGGTCCGCCGACTTCTCGTCGTGGGCCGCGAGCATGGCCGCGTAGTCCATGCGGTAGATGTGATCCGCCGCCAGGATCAGCACCTTCCGGGCCGGATTGCGGTCCAGCAGGAACAGGTTCTGGTGGATGGCGTCCGCCGTGCCCGCGTACCAGTTGGCTCCGTTGCGCATCTGGGGCGGCACCACGGTGATGTACTCGCCGCACTCCGGGTTGTAGATGGACCAGCCATCCCGCAGGTGCTTGTGCAGCGAGTGGGACTTGTACTGGGTCAGCACCAGCACCCGGCGCAGGCCCGAGTGCAGGCAGTTGGACAGGGTGAAGTCGATGACCCGGTACTTGCCGCCAAAGGACACCGCGGGCTTGGCCCGGTCCGCCGTGAGGGGCTGCAGGCGCGACCCGCTGCCACCGGCCAGGAGGACCACCAGGGAATCATCGGCCATGAGGACACCTCGAAGCAGACTTGCCAGACGCCTTGCGGGGAAGGGCCCGGCCGGTGCAGGCACGCGGATGGCCCCAGTGAAGATCCACCGGAACGGCAGACGGGCCGTCGGCAGGTCTCCCCAAAGTAGCCGTACCGCCCCCCCGAGCGCCAGCCATCTACGTTAACCGGAGCCCGTTCCCGCCGGGTTTCCTACGGAGCGGCCTCAAAGAGCAAGGCCCACCGCCAGATATCAGTTTGCTTCTTCTTCCGATCGGGAATCGGCCTCAGGAGCCGCCCAGCCCTTTGCGCACGCTGCCCGGGGGGTAGCCGAACTTCTTCTTGAAGGCGTAGATGAAGTTGTTCACGTGGCTGTAGCCGAGGTTGGCGGCGAGGGCCTTCAT
>JAAXXS010000164.1 GCA_013334395.1 Holophagaceae bacterium
GGGGAAAGAGGGCCCGCAGGGTGACCACGATCCCGGCCCAGACCAGGCCGATGGGCCACCAGCGTTCCAGGAGCCCCCAGGGGCCGAACTGCTGGATGAAGCCCGCCGTGGCGAAGGCCAGGAGGGCGTGGCCCCGGAGGCTGAGGGGACCATCCTGCACCAGGCGGGCGAGACCCAGGGCGGCGATGGCCAGTGGCCACCAGGCCAGCACCTGCCAGGCCTCGAACCACTGCAGCTGCTGGCCCAGGAGGATGATGCCCAGGGCAACCACAAGCAGGCCAAAGACGAGCTTGACGGTGGGCAGGGGCGGGCGGTCCGGGGTGCTCATGGGCGGGACTCCTTATGGCCAGACACGAAGGGGAAGGCCAGAGCCAGGGACGGCACTCCCAGCAGCCACCAGCCGTTTTCAATGAGCCACTTGAGCTGGTCCATGGGGATCTCCTTCCGCATGTTCAAGCTACGGGCTGGACGGCCCTGCACCGGTCAAGGATCGGCGAACAGCAGTCACCCACCGGCGAAAGCCGTTTCCGGGTCCTGCGTGCGGGGGGGGGTGAATACCAACGGCAAGCTTCACCACGAAGGAAGGTCTTGTCTTGGCTTTCTTTGTGCCCTTTGTGTTCTCCCCTGAAAATATCCCTGCCAGAACGGAACTGATTACCGCCAAGGCGCCAAGAACGCCAAGAAATGCATGGCCCCGCGAGCGGGGCCATCAATCCCGCAACATCAAGGAGCGGCCACCTACTGTGCACGGGTTCAATCCCGGGGGCGCCGGGGCCGCGCTTCTTGGGACGCAACCTCGGCGCCCCCGGGATCACTTCCGGCCATGCCGGAAGCCGCCTGTGGCGGACCCGTGCGGGGTGTGCCGGCGCCACTTGGCGTCCTTGGCGTCTTGGCGGTGAACTTTTCATCCCAACCCGCGCGCCGACATCCGGCATGGGATCTTTGTGGTTAGTCCTTGTTCCCTGATCCACAGGACCTGACAGCTGCCCAAGGGAGCGGGTTCTTGCTTGCGCAGCAACTCTGGGGCCAGAGGCCCCTTGAAAAGCAAAAGGACGACTAACCACAAAGAACACAAAGGGCACAAAGAAGAGACTGAAGGCGCTCTTTCTTTGTGGTTCATTCCTTCGCTTCTTCCAAATCCTCCACTCAGTCCCAGTCGATGCTGCCGCCGCGGCTGCGCTCTTGCCAGGCGTGGTCGAGGGCGGGGACCAGCTCCGGGGGGCACTGGAAGCGCAGGACAGCATCGGCGCCGTCGAAGGACTGCTCCAGGGCTTCACAGACGGGGAACGCGCCCAGCAGGGCGAAGGGCAGGTGGGCCTGGGCCGCGGGCACGCGAAGCGCACCGCTGCGGAGGATTCGAACCTCTTCCCAGGCGCTGGCCTCATCCGCGAGGGCCAGGGCGCCCTGGACGCCCTCGGTGTAGGCCCGGACCAGCCCCCCGGTGCCCAGCTTGGTGCCGCCGTACCAGCGGATGCAGACCGCGATCAGGTCCGTGACCTGGGCCCCCTCCAGCACCGCCAGCATGGGCCGGCCCGCCGTGCCCGAGGGCTCGCCGTCGTCGTCGGCCCCGTGGGCGGATACGGGCACGCCCTCGCGCCAGGCGCTGCAGTGGTGGGTGGCGTCGAAGTCCCGCTTGCGTAGCAACGCCAGCACCGCCGCCCGCTCTGCCGCGTCCCGGGCCGGATGCAGCTCCGTCAGGAAGACCGAGGCCTTCTCCCGGAGGCGGTGGACCACGCTTTCCTTCAGACGACGCATGGCTTCAGCATGGAGGGCGACGGGCGCCGAGGCAACCGGACCTGCCCATCGGGCACGCCGATGCCAGGGCTGACATCCAATGGGAGGGAAGCCTCGGGAGGGAACATGGCCACGCACCTCACACCCTTCAAGCCCACAGCCCTGCGACGCCGGGAGCCGGTGCCTTCCGATCTGGAGATCGCCCAGGCGGCTGAGCTGAAGCCCATCGGCCGGGTGGCGGCGGAGCTGGGGCTGCACCCGGACGAGCTCGAGCCCTACGGTTCCACCAAGGCCAAGGTCCGGCTGGAGGTGCTGGAGCGCCTGCAGACTCGCCCCAACAGCCGCTACATCGCGGTCACGGCCATCACGCCCACGCCCCTCGGGGAGGGCAAGACCACCACCACCGTGGGCCTCGGCCAGGCCCTGGGCGCCCACCTGGGCCAGCGCGCCCTTACCTGCCTCCGCCAGCCCAGCCAGGGCCCCACCTTCGGCATCAAGGGCGGCGCCGCGGGGGGCGGCTACAGCCAGGTGATCCCCATGGAGGACTTCAACCTGCACCTCACCGGGGACCTCCATGCCATCACCGCCGCCCACAACCTCTGCGCCGCGGCCATTGATGCCCGCATCCTCCACGAGGCTGGCACCTCGGACGCGGAGCTGTTCGAGCGGCTCTTTCCGGTCACCAAAGCGGGTCGGAAGTTCCCCCGCTCCCTGCAGCTCCGCTGCACCCGCCTGGGAATCACGAAGAAGGATCCCGAGGCCTTCACGGCCAAGGAGCGCGCCCGCGTCTGCCGCCTGGACCTGGACCCCGCCCGCATCACCTGGCGGCGGGTCCTGGACACCAGCGACCGGTTCCTGCGGGGCGTCACCGTGGGGCAGGGTCCCGAGGAGCAGGGCTTCGCCCGGGCGACGGGCTTCGACATCACCGTGGCCAGCGAGATCATGGCCGTGCTGGCGCTCACCACGGGCCTGCAGGACCTGCGCCGCCGCCTGGGGGCCATGATCGTGGGCGAGGACCGCCGGGGCGGCCCCGTGACCGCCGAGGACCTGGGGGTGGCCGGGGCCATGACCGTCCTGATGCGGGACGCCCTCCAGCCCACCCTGCTGCAGACCCTCGAAGGCACGCCGGTGTTCGTGCACGCCGGACCCTTCGCGAACCTCGCCCACGGCAACAGCTCGATCCTGGCGGACCAGCTCGCCCTGAAGCTGGCGGACTTCGTGATCACCGAGTCAGGCTTTGGCGCCGACCTGGGCCTGGAGAAGTTCTTCGACATCAAGTGCCGCGTGTCCGGGCTGGTGCCCAATGCAGTGGTCCTGGTGGCCACGGTGCGCGCCCTCAAGATGCACGGTGGCGGCCCCCGGGTGCAAGCCGGGAAGCCCCTGGATGCGGTCTATGTCCAGGAGGACCTGGCGCTGCTGGACCGGGGCCTACCCAACCTTTTGCAGCACATCCAGATCGTCCAACGCTTCGGCGTGCCGGTGGTGGTGGCGGTGAACGGCTTCACCACGGACACCGGGGCCGAGCTGGACCTGGTCCGCCGGGCCGCGCTGGAGGGCGGGGCCGAGGAGGCCGTCGTCTGCCACAACTGGGCCCAGGGCGGCATCGGCGCCCTGGAGCTGGCCCAGGCTGTCCTGCGGCTCTGTGAGCGGCCTTCGGCCTTCCGGTTCCTCTACGAGCTGGAGGCCCCCCTCAAGCAGAAGATCGAGACCATCGCCCGGGAGATCTACGGGGCCGATGCCGTGGACTACAGCCCCGAGGCCGAGGCCCAGCTCTTGGACTACGCCCGGCTCGGCTACGCCCACCTGCCCATCTGCATGGCCAAGACGCACCTGAGCCTCAGCCACGACCCCGCCCTGAAGGGCGCGCCCCGAGGCTTCCGCGTGCCCGTGCGGGAGGTCCGCCTCGCCGCTGGCGCCGGCTTCCTCGTCCCCCTGCTGGGCAAGCTCTCCACCATGCCCGGCCTGCCCACCCGCCCCGGCTTCTACGACGTGGACATCGACCCGGAGACGGGGCGGGTGGTGGGGCTGTCCTGAGGGCCTTCAACGAGAAACGGCCCGCCGAAGCGGGCCGTTTCTCAATAGCCGGGACTCGCGTCCCGGAACGGACCTCTGCGCCTACTGCAGCGCGTTGAGGATGGCGTTGAGGGTGGAGCTGGGGCGCATGGCGGCGCTGGTCTTGGCGTGGTCGGGGTGGTAGTAGCCACCCATGTCCACGGGCTTGCCCTGGGCCGCGATGAGCTCCTCGTTGATCTTGGCCTCGCTGTCGCCCAGATCCTTGGCGACCTTGGCGTAGCGGGCCTGCAGCTCGGCGTCCTTGGTCTGGGCGGCAAGGGCCTGGGCCCAGTAGAGCGCCAGGTAGAAGTGGCTGCCGCGGTTGTCGATCTGGCCCACCTTGCGGGCGGGGGACTTGTCGTTGTCCAGGAACTTGGCGATGGCCACGTCCAGGGTCTCGGCCAGCACGCCGGCCTTGGCGTTCTTGTAGGCGTTGGCCACGTGCTCCAGGGAGGCGCAGAAGGCGGAGAACTCGCCCAGGGAATCCCACCGGAGGTAGCCCTCCTTCTGGAACTGCTGGACGTGCTTGGGGGCGGAGCCGCCCGCGCCGGTCTCGAAGAGGCCGCCGCCGCCCAGCAGGGGCACGATGGAGAGCATCTTGGCGCTGGTGCCCAGCTCGATGATGGGGAACAGGTCCGTGAGGTAGTCGCGCAGGACGTTGCCGGTGACGGAGATGGTGTCCTTGCCCTCGCGGATGCGGGCGACGGAGACCTTCATGGCCTCCACCGGGTGCAGGATGCGGATGTCCAGGCCTGTGGTGTCGTGCTGCTTGAGGTATGTCTGCACCTTGGCGATGACCTGGGCGTCGTGGGCCCGGCCGGTGTCCAGCCAGAAGATCGCCGGGGCGCCGGTGATGCGGGCGCGGCTGACAGCCAGCTTGACCCAGTCCTGGATGGGGGCGTCCTTGGCCTGGCACATGCGGAAGATGTCGTCGGTCTCGACCTTCTGCTGCAGCAGGGTCGTGCCGGCGGCGTCCACCACGCGGATGAGGCCCGGCTCGGTGGCGATGAAGGTCTTGTCGTGGGAGCCGTATTCCTCGGCCTTCTGCGCCATCAGGCCCACGTTGGGCACGCTGCCGATGGTGGCGGGGTTGAAGGCGCCGTGCTGCTGGCAGTCCTCGATGATGGTCTTGTACATCGTGGCGTAGCAGCGGTCGGGGATCATGGCCAGGGTGTCGTGCAGCTTGCCGTCGGCGCCCCACATCCTGCCGGAGTCGCGGACGACCACGGGCATGGAGGCGTCCACGATGATGTCGTTGGGCACGTGCAGGTTGGTGATGCCCTTGTCGGAGTCCACCATGGCCAGGGCCGGGCGGGTCGGGTAGACGGCCTTGATGTCCGCCTCGATCTCGGCGCGCTGGGCCTCGGGCAGGGTCTGGATCTTGGCGTAGAGGTCACCCAGGCCGTTGCTGAGGTTCACACCCAGGCTCTTGATGACGGCGGCGTGCTTGGCGAAGACGTCCTTGTAGAACACGGACACCGCGTGGCCGAACATGACGGGATCCGAGATCTTCATCATGGTGGCCTTGAGGTGCAGGGACAGCAGCAGGCCCTCCTGCTTGGCGACCTCGATCTGCTCGGCGTAGAAGGCGCGCAGGGCCTTGGCGCTCATGACGGAGCTGTCGATGATCTCGCCGTCGGAGAGGGCGGTCTTCTCCTTCAGGACCTTCACGGCGCCGTCAGCGCCCACGAACTCGATGCGGACATTGGTGGCCTTGGCCACGGTGGTGGAGGTCTCGGTGCCGTAGAAGTCGCCCTGGCTCATGTGGGCCACGCGGGACTTGGACTC
>JAAXXS010000165.1 GCA_013334395.1 Holophagaceae bacterium
AGGCCCAAGACCGAGGAGCGGCGCCCCGAGACCTCGCCTCGCGAGCGGATGCCCGAGCCCAGGCCCAAGACCGAGGAGCGGCGCCCCGAGACCTCGCCCCGCGAGCGGATGCCTGAGTCCCGGCCCAATGTGGAGGAACGGCGAGCGGAACCCGCCCCCCGCGAGCGCCCCATGGAGTCCCGGCCCAGGGTGGAGGAGCGTCGGGTGGAACCCGCCCCTCGGGAACGGCCCATGGAATCGCGACCGTCCAGGGGCGAGGAACGGCGGCCTGAGGCGGCCCCGAAGGCCGAGACCAAGCCCCACCAGGCTCCCCCCAAGGCTGAGGCCCCCAGAGAGAAGCCCCGGGAAGAGCGCCACTGACCGGCTTCAAAGCCAGGAAAAGGGCCCCGTTCGGGGCCCTTTTCCTATCTCCGCCGCGCAGCGGCGGAGTGACGCGACCCTGGCTGGCTAGACCACCTCAATCGGGTAGATGCCCCGCTGGATCAGCTCGCTGGCGATGCGGCCGCGCAGGCGGGCGCTGCTGGTGGGGTGGAACTCGGTGAAGGCCTTCACGCCGGCCAAGGCGTGGCGCAGGGCCTCGCCCTCCACCACGTCGGCGCAGAGCATGCGGGCGTCGCCGTGGACCTTGTGCCAGCTCTCGTTCACATAGAGCTCCGTGATGTCGCGGGCGATCTGGGCCCAGCGGTGGCCGCTCTCGAGCATGCGCTCGGCGCGCACGATGGCGCTCTCCATGGCGTAGATCTCCATGAGCATGTTGCTCATGCGGCCCATGACCTCCTGGTTGTCGATGAGCTTCTGGCCCAGCACCTGCACCGCCAGACCCGCGGCCAGCATGCACTGGCGCTTGCTCAGCTCCACGCCGTGCTTGAGGCGGGCGAGGGGCCCCGTGAAGGCGTCGGCCTTGACTGGGTTCGAGATCTCCTTGGCGACCTGCTGGCCGAACTGCATGAGGGGCAGCTCGCCCTTCATGGCGCGCTTGAGCAGGGTGCCGGCGATGAGCAGGCGGTTGATCTCGTTGGTGCCCTCGAAGATGCGGTTGATGCGGCAGTCGCGCAGGGCCTTCTCGGGCGGGTACTCGGCGCTGAAGCCGTAGCCGCCGTAGGCCTGGACGGCCTCATCGGCCACGAAGAACAGGGCCTCGCTGGCCCAGACCTTGGAGATGCTGCACTCGATGGTGTACTCGTCAATGGCGGCCATCTTGTCGGCGCCGGCGGTGGGGCTGGACCAGCTGGTGCGGGCGAGGGCCTCGTCGATGTAGCCCACGGTGCGGAAGTTCATGGCCTCACAGACGAAGATCTTCGCGGCCATGTCGGCCAGCTTCTGCTGGATGAGGCCGAAGGAGTTGATGGACTTGCCGAACTGCTCGCGCTCGGTGGTGTAGCGGATGGCGTATTCCAGGATCCGCTTCATGCCGCCCTGGCTGCCCACGCCCAGCTTGAAGCGGCCGATGTTCAGGATGCCGAAGGCGATCTTGTGGCCCTTGCCGATCTCGCCCAGCAGGCGGTCCTTGGGGATGCGGCAGTTCTCCAGGATGACCGTGCGCGTGGAGCTGCCCTTGATGCCCAGCTTCTTTTCTTCGGCGCCGGTGCTGATGCCTGGGTCCGTCTTCTCCACGATGAAGGCGCTGAACTGCTGGCCATCGACCTTGGCGAAGATCACGAAGACATCGGCGAAGCCGGCGTTGGTGATCCACATCTTGGAGCCGTTCAGCACCCAGTGATCGCCGTCGAGCACGGCAGTGGCCTTGGCGCCCATGGCGTCGGAGCCGCTGCCGGCCTCGGTGAGGGCGTAGGCCGCCAGCCACTCGCCGCTGCCTAGCTTCGGCAGGTAGGTCTGCTTCTGGGCCTCGGTGCCGAAGTAGACGATGGGCAGGGTGCCGATGCCGGTGTTGGCGCTGTAGGTCACGGCGAAGCTGCCCTGCTTGCTCATCTCTTCGAGCACGAGCATGGCGGTGCGCTTGTCCAGGTCCATGCCGTCATAGGCCTCGGGGATCTCAAGGCTGAGGAGGCCCAGCTCGCCGGCCTTCTTCATCAGCGAGACGGTCAGCGGGAGGTCCAGCTTGTCGATCTCCTCGTCCCGGGGGAGCACCTCGCCCTGGATGAAGTCCTTCGCGGCCCGGGCGAACTCCTTGCTCTCGTCACCGAAGTCCTCGGGCGTGAACTGGGGCATGGTGCCGATGGGGGTCAGCAGGAAACTGCCTCCCTTGACCTGCTCTGCCGCGGCGTTGCTCATCTTGGACCTCCGGATTGGGTAGGGATCAAGATGGGCGGCAGGACGGTTCTTGACTAGTCTCTACCTCTGGTCAATGCGGCGTTACTTCGGGTAAGGACGGTCATCTGGTTCAATGGAAGATTGAAGTAACGCGCCTGAGCCAGGCTTTGGGCAGCGGAGGTGGGATGCCGGAAGGCCGACAGGTGCAGCAGATGTTCTCGGCCATCGCCGGGAAATACGACGTGCTCAACCATGTGCTCTCTGGCGGCGTCGACTTCTGGTGGTGGTGGCGCATGGCCCGGGCCAGCGGCGCGGCGCCCGGCATGCGGTTTCTGGACGTGGCCGCCGGCACGGGGGACTCCAGCGTGGCCCTGGCCCGCCGGGGCGCCGAGGTGCTCAGCACGGACTTCACCCACGCCATGCTGCGCCTGGGACCGGCCAAGTTCGCCCGGAAGGGGCTGGCGGGCCTCATCTGGGCCTCCAGTGACGCCGACGCCCAGCAGCTGCCCTTCCGGGACGCCAGCTTCGACGGTCTGACCATCTGCTACGGCATCCGCAACGTCGAGGACCGCCCCCGGGCCTACGCGGAGTTCCTCCGGGTCCTGAGGCCCGGCGGTCAGCTCACCATCCTGGAGTTCAGCACCCCGGTGCTGCCGGGGCTGAGGGGCTTCTACACGTGGTACAGCCTGCGCGTGCTGCCCCGGATCGGAGCCTGGATCAGTGGGGACGGCTCAGCCTACACCTACCTGCCCGAGAGCATCCGGACCTTCCCGGATCAGCGGGCCCTGGCGACGGAACTGGAGGCGGCGGGCTTCCAGGCGGTCCACTGGACCAACCTCACCGGCGGCATCGTGGCCCTGCACGTGGGGTTCAAGGCCGAATGACGGCTAGGCCATCCGGTGCCGCTCCTCGACCATGCGGTCGATGACCTGCATCACTTCCTCACTGGCGCGCTCGGCGGCCTCGAACTGGGCGTAGATCTGGCCCTGGATGGCCGGGTCATTCTCCCAGTGGGCCCCCAGCAGCTCGACGGCCTCGTGGACGCACCGGTGGACCTGCGTGTGGGGCGATTCCAGGCGGGGATAGGAAGGCACGTGGGAGAAGTTGGCGGCGCCCTCGCCCTCGTAGTACCAGGTGCCCAGGCGGCAGCCCCGGTGGTCCGTCTGGATGGCCTGGGCCTCCGGCGACCCGGAGCCCTGGTGCAGGACCCGGTAGCCGCTCTGCTTGTAGAGGAAGTGGTCCATCTTCACCAGGGAGGCGAAGCTGAAGTCCTGGGCCTTGTTGATCTGGGTGAAGGAGGTCTTGGCGGAGTCGGCGAACTTCAGGACCTGGGCCCGGAACTCGGTCACGGCGCTCCGACTGCCCTCGGCGATCTCCTTGACCTGCCGGGAGTCGTTGATCATGCGGTTGGTGGCCTGGCCGAAGGACTCGATGGTCGCGGCGATGCTGGCGGCGGCGTCCTTGGTGTTCTCGGACAGGGTGCGCACTTCCTCGGCCACCACCGCGAAGCCCTTGCCCACGTCGCCCGCATGGGCGGCCTCGATGGCGGCGTTCAGGGCCAGCAGGTTGGTGCGGTCGGCCACGTCGGTGATGACCTGGACGATCTGGTTGATCTCCTCTCCCTTCTCGTGGAGGAGGGTGATCTGGGTGTTGGTCTCGGCCACCATCTCGGCCACCTGGTTCAGGTTCGTGACCAGGTTCTCGATGGTGCTGCGGCTGCCGTCGGCATCCTTGGCCGTCTCCCGGGAGAGCTGGCCGACGATGGACAGCTCCTGGGTCATGTTCATGAGGTATTCCTGGATGGACTTCAGGTTCCCGATGAGGTTGCCGGAGTTCAGGTCCGTGATGCGCGCGATCAGCTTCTCCTTCAGGGCCATCTGCTGCACCTGTCCCATGCTCTCCACAGAGACGTTGATGCGCTGCATGCCGTCCTTGAAGGCCCCGTGCAGGCCCTGGTCCATGGCCAGGCGGAAGGTCTGCCCCCGGCTGGCGTGGTCGAAGGCGGAGAACACTTCGCGGAAGTAGGCCTCCTGCTGGTCCAGCAGGTCGTTGAGGGCCCAGGCCAGGTTCCCGGTGGCGGCGCCCTTCTTGATGCCGGTGATGCGCTGATCCAGGTTGCCCAGGGCCGCGGCTTCAAGCTGCCCCGTGATCTTGCCGACGGCGTTCAGGATGCGGTGCACCGTGTAGTAGGTGAGGGCCAGCGCCAGGGCGGTCAGGGTGAAGGCTGCCCAGGCCGCGGCCGAGTAGCCGCCGGGCCCCATCCCCAGATACGCAAACACGAGAAAGAGACCGAGGCCGAGGGCCACCAGCAGGTGGACCCTAGAGCCCAAAGACAAATTCTTCATAGCTCAAGCCCTTCTGTTCGAGTGTCTGGTTGAGGAGCGCAAGGGACGCCTTCATGCCGGCCTGGCCATCCCCGGCCCGCCGCTCGGCTTCCAGCAGGGCCTGGTAGATGCCGCTGATGGCCTGGATGGCCTCGGGCCGCGGCTTCCGCCGCACCGAGTAGTAGCCGATGAGGTTGCCCGCATGGTCGAGGGAGGGCGTGATGTTGGCCCAGACCCAGTAGAAGCTGCCGTCCTTGGCCAGGTTCTTCACGTAGGCACAGATCTCCCGCTTGGCCTGGATGGTGTCCCAGAGCAGCTTGAACACCACCCGGGGCATGTCCGGGTGGCGCAGAATGTTGTGGGGTGTGCCGAGCAGCTCCCGCTCGGCATAGCCGGACATGGCGATGAAGGTGCGGTTGCCGTAGGTGATGAGGCCCTTCAGGTCGGTCTTCGAGACGATGAAGTCGTCCTCGGCCAGGACGCGTTCGTTCAGGGTCGGATGGGGCCGGGCGGTCATAGGGTGAGTCTCCACTCCTCCGCTATCGGCCAGGAAGGCGCCCACCCCTGAGTTCTGCCAAGAAAGTGCCTCTAGACGGTGAACAGGGCGACCTCCGCCCGGATGCTCTCGGCGATGCGGGACAGCTCCGCGGAGGTGCCCGCCACTTCGGAGACGGTGGCCGACAGCTGGTGGCTGGCGGAGGCATTCTGGCGCACATCCTCGGAGACCCGGCCCACCAGGGATCCGACTTCCTGGCTGATGCGCACCTGATCCCCGGCCGAGCGGCCGATCCGGGTGGCCATCTCCACCGAGTCCTGCACATGGGCATGGATCTGTTGGAGGGCCTTGGTCGTGGCCTCGGTGGTGAGGGTGCCCTTGCCCAGGGCCTGGTCTGTGGCGGTGATGAGCTGGTTGATCTGCTGGGTGGCCTGGGCGCTGCGCTCGGCGAGCTTGCGCACCTCCTCGGCCACTACGGCGAAGCCCTTGCCCATCTGGCCCGCCTTGGCCGCCTCGATGGCGGCGTTCAGGGACAGCAG
>JAAXXS010000166.1 GCA_013334395.1 Holophagaceae bacterium
ATGTCCGTGGTCATGCCCTGCAGCACCCGGCCGCCGCCGAAGGCCTTGGCCACCAGCCGGTCCCGCTTGGCGCCCAGGTGCAGCAGGTTGTTGATCAGGAACTCCATGGCCGCGGCGCCATACCGGGCCGCGAAGAACCGGTCGGGATCCGCCTCGCCCTGCTTGGCCGGCAGCATGAAGTGGTTCATGCCGCCCACCATGGAGATCGGATCCAGCAGGCAGGCCGCCACGCAGCTGCCCAGCACCGTCACGATCACCTCGTCCTGGTCCGTGGCGTAGAACTCCCCCGGCAGGATCTTCATGGCCTGTCGGTTGAAGTGGCGGTCGAGGTACTTCGACGCCCGCCCGTGGACCATGGGGATGGAGGGACTCATGCCGGGTCACCCTTGCGCCGGTAGATGGTCTGGCCGAGGGACTGGAAGCCCAGGCTGTTGTCCAGGAGGGACTCGGAGTGGCCCACGAAGAGCAGGCCGCCGGGCTCCAGGAGCCCATGGTAGCGGCGCAGCAGATCGCGCTGGGTGGGCTTGTCGAAGTAGATCATCACGTTGCGGCAGAAGATGGCCTGGAAGGGGCCGCCCTCCAGGGGCCACGTCGCATCCAGCAGGTTCATCTGCGTGAAGGTGATGAGCTTCCGCAGCTCGGGGCGGATGCGCACCTCGTCCTGGTGCTCGCCCTTGCCGCGCAGGAACGCCAGGCGCTTCCAGTCGTCCGCGAGGCTCTCCACCCGCGCCATGGGATAGATGCCGCGGGACGCGGTGTTGAGCACGGCCGTGTCGAGGTCCGTGGCCAGGATCTGGATGGCGGCGGAGGCGCCGAAGGCCTTGGTGAGGGTCATGGCCAGGGTGTAGGGCTCCTCGCCGGTGGAGCAGCCCGCGCTCCAGATGCGGATGCGCCGGGAGGCGGCGTAGGCGGGCTTCAGCAGCTCGACCAGGCGCGTGAAGTGGTGACCCTCGCGGAAGAAGCTGGTGAGGTTGGTGGTGAGGGCATTGACGAACTCCGGCCATTCCGCCGCCTGGGGGTCCCGCAGGAGGTCGTGGTACTGCTCGTAGGACCGGAGGCCCAGGGCCCGCAGGCGCTTGGCGAGGCGAGACTGCACCATGGTGATCTTGTGGTGGGCCAGGGCGATGCCCGAGTGGGCGTGCAGCAGGTTGCGCAGGGCATCAAAGGTGGCCGGGGACAGCGGCACCCGGTCCAGGGCCAGCGGGTCCCGTGCGAGCGGGTCCGCCGGGCGGTTCATACCTCCACCGTGGCCGCTCCAGCCTCCAGCCGCAGGAGGCCGGACACATCCAGGATCAGGGCCACGCGGCCGTCGCCAAGAATCGTGGCGCCGGAGATCCCCTCGACCCGCTTGTAGTGGGTCTCCAGGCTCTTGATGACCACCTGTTGCTGGCCGAGCAGCTCATCCACGGCCATGGCCGCGCGGCGGCCCTCCGACTCCACCAGCACCAGCAGGGCCCGGCCGGTGTTCTGGCAGGAACCCAGGGCCAGCAGCCGCTGGAGCCGCACCACGGGAATGAACTCGCCACGCAGGCTGATCACTTCCCGGTCGCCCTTCACGGTCTGCACATCGGCGTCGTTGCACTGGAAGCTCTCCAGCACCGAGGCCAGGGGGAAGACGTAGGTCTCGTCCGCGACCCTGACCGTGAGGCCGTCCAGGATGGCGAGGGTGAGGGGCAGCACCAGGCGGATCGTGGTGCCCTTGCCCATCTGGCTCTCCACCTCGATGCGGCCCCCGAGGGCGCGCACGTTCTGGCGGACCACGTCCATGCCCACGCCGCGGCCCGAGAGATCCGAGACCTGCTCGACCGTGGAGAAGCCCGGCTCGAAGATGAGGAGGTGCAGCTCTTCGTCCGAGGGGTGGGAGCCGGGCGGGAGGATGCCCCGGTCCAGGGCCTTCTGGAGGATCTTGTCGCGGTTCAGGCCCCGGCCGTCGTCCTTGATCTCGATGTAGATGTGGCCGCCGCGGCTCGTGGCGCGCAGGGCGATGGTGCCAATCGTGGGCTTGCCGGACTGGAGACGGGCCTCCTTCTCTTCCATGCCGTGGTCCACGGAGTTCCGGACCAGGTGGGTGAGGGGATCCACCAGCATCTCGATGAAGGTCTTGTCCAGCTCCGTGGCCTGGCCTTCCATGGTCAGCTCGACGTCCTTGCCCAGCTGGCGGCCCAGCTCGTGGACCATGCGCGGGAAGCGGGAGAAGACCATGTCCACGGGCACCATGCGGATGCCCATGACGCGCTCCTGCAGCTCGCGGGTCTGCCGGTCGAGCTGGAGCAGGGCGGCGCTCATCTGTTCCTCGCCCTGCATGGTGTTGGACATCAGGGAAGCCTGGGCCAGCATGGCCTGGGTGATGACCAGCTCGCCCACCAGGTTCACCAGGCGGTCGATCTTCTCGGTGGCCACGCGGACCGTGGAGGCCTCGGCCTGGGTGCGCTTCTTGGCCTGCTGCTCGAGGGCCTTGCCCACGGCCTCGGGCTTGACCTTGCCCATATCCACCAGGATCTCGCCCAGGGGCTTCTGCTTGGCCAGGGCCTCGCGGATGTCGGCAGGGCTGACATTCGCCTCGACCTGGAGGTAGTCGCCCAGGGGCGGCACGGAGCCTTCGGCGGGCAGGGACTGGATGCGCAGGTTGTCGCCTTCGGCCACGAACTCGAAGACCTCCTCCACGTCCATCATCGGGTGGGCGGTCTCGAGCCGGATGTCCCAGGCCAGGTGGCAGTCCTCGGGGTCCAGGCGGTCGAGGACGGGCAGGTGGGAGAAGTCCGGCCAGCTGCGCACGGTGCCGAGCTTGGCCAGGTCGCGGAAGAGCCGCTCCAGGTTCACGCCGCGGCGGAAGGCGTCCTGGGGTGCCTCGAAGCGGATGCTGAAGCCCGTGCCGGCGCGGTGGGCCGAGGCCGAGCCGGCGGGTGGGGCCTTGACCTCCACAGCGACGGGCGCCGGGGCGGCGCTGGGGGCGTCCTTGCCCTCCTTCAGCTTCACCACCAGGAGCGCCTGGGCCTGCTGTTCCCGCTCGGGCAGGGGCTCGTCGTGGCGGGCGTGGTGCAGGTGGCTGCGGATGAGGTCCACGCCCTGGAGGATCAGCTCGCGCAGGTCCGAGGTCATGGGCCGCTGGCCCTGGCGCACGGGTTCCAGGGTGCTCTCCAGCTGGTGGGTGAAGGAGGCGATGGCCGGGAAGCCGAAGGTGCCGGCGTTGCCCTTGATGGAGTGCGCCGCCCGGAACAGGGTGTGCAGGTCCTCGACCTCCACGGCCGCCAGGTCCAGGGAGAGCAGGGTGGCCTCCATGCTGTCCGCAAGCTCGGTGGCCTCCTCGAAGAAGGCAGTTCGGAATTGGGCCATGGGATCAGACACGGGAACCTCAGATGACTTTGTTCACCACTTCAAGGAGTTTCTCGGGGCTGAAGGGCTTCACGATCCATCCCGTGGCGCCGGCTTCCTTGCCCTTCATCTTCATGCTCGCGTCCGATTCCGTAGTCAGCACCAGGATGGGCGTGAACTTGAACTCCGGCAGGGCGCGCAGCCGCTGGACGAGGGTGATGCCGTCCATGCGCGGCATGTTCACGTCCGTGATGATCAGGGACAGCTTCTTGCCCGGGGCGACCTCCAGGGCCTCGACGCCATCCCCCGCCTCGACGACCTCGAAGTTCGCGCTCTTGAGCGTGAACGTGATCATCTGGCGCATCGTGCTCGAGTCGTCGACCGTGAGGATGCATGGGCTCATCGTTTCGGCTCCTGGTCAGAAAAGGTCTACATCGCCGGCGGCGAGCGAGTCGCTCTTCACCGCGCTGAAGCGCACTCGGTTGGCTTCGATGCCCTCGAGGGTGCTGTCCAGCTCGGCCAGGGCGGCCGTCTCCGGACCCCCGGCGCTCAGGTGCTGCTGGAAGGCGCGCCAGGCCAGCGCCTGGGCCAGGAGGTTGTCGAGCTCCCGCAGGCAGGCCTGCAGGGTCTGGTGCACAAGATCTTCGAACTGCAGGCTGCGCACCACGTGGCCGACCTGCTCGCCGATGATGCGGGCATTGGCCTCGAGCTGGGCCACCAGTTCCTTCACCCGCTGGTTGCTGGCCTCCAGGGCCTGCACCAGCTTCATCGAGTCGCCCTTGGAGGCGACGGCGATGTTGAGGTCCTTGCTGGCGATGGCCTGCACATGGGAGTCCGTGCGCTCCAGGGCCTGCCGGGTGCCGCTGATCTGCTCCTGGATGGTGGCGCTCAGGCTGGTGCTGCGGTCCGCCAGCTTGGAGACCTCGCCCGCCACCACGGCGAAGCCCGCGCCGAACTTGCGGGCGTGGGCGGCCTCGATGTTGGCGTTGAGGGAGAGCAGGTGGGTGCGGCCGGCGATCTCGGCCAGCTCGCCCAGCATGTCCTCCATCTGCTCGGAGCGCTTCCGGATGTCCTCGATCTCGGCCACCAGCTGCATGGAGGATTTCGAGATCTCCATCATGTTGACCACGAAGCCGTCCAGGGTGCCCATGATGGAGCTGCTTACCGAGTCGAAGCCACCCGTGGCGCCGCCCTCGATGGTGATGGACATGGCGACCTGGACTTCCGCGGCCAGCTGGTGCTGGTGCTGCACGCTGCGATCCAGGGTCCGCAGGGCTTCCCCCAGGGTCCGGGCGGCCTCGCCGACCAGGCTGTCGGCCTGGAGCAGCTCCGGCTTCAGGAAATTCACCTGGCTTTCCAGCATGTCCGCCTCGCGGGCGGCCATGCGGAGCAGGGCCTCCCGGGGCACCCCGACCGGCGCCGTCAGGGACGGAACCGGGGCGGTGGTGGGCCCCGAGGCGGCGCTGCTGGAGAACCATCGGCTCATGGGTGGTCTCCGCCGAACAGGCCCGCCATCCCCAGGGGGAGGAAGCGGGTCTTCCACTCATCCTTGATGCCCGTCAGCTTGAGCTCGACGCCCCGGGCGCGGAGGTCGCGGTCCATGACGCTGAGCAGCTGGAGCCCGGAGAGGTCCATGTCCCCGATGCCGGAGAGATCCACCTCGACGGTGCCCGAGTCCGCCGCCATCAGGGGCTGCGCCTGCTCCCACTGCTGGTGAACAGAGAAGACATCCAGATCGCCCTCAAAGGCAAGCGACTTGGGAGAGGCATCCGGTTTCTTCGCCATGGGGTCAGGTCGCCGCGCTCTCGAGGGCCACGAGCTCGTTGTCCGTGAGCAGGCGGTCCAGGTCGAGCAGGATCAGCATGGAGTCCGTGCCCGCAGCCCCCGGGAGGGTCGCGAGGCCCGCGATGAACTCGCGGCCCAGGGCGGTCTGAGTGCCGAGCTCCGGCGCGGGGCGGATGGAGCCGGGGTCCAGGTCGAGCACATCGGAGACCGAGTCCACCCGGATGCCGACGGTCCGGCCCTGGACCTCGACGATGACGATCACGGGCCGGGTGTCTTCGGGCGCCGCCCCCAGGGAGAAGCGGTGGCGCAGCTCGAGAATGGGGACGATGGCGCCCCGCAGGTTGATGACGCCGGGCATGTAGGGCGGCGCCTTGGGGATCCGGGTGATGGTGGCCTGGGCCTGGATCTCCCGGACTTTCAGGATCGGCAGGGCGTAGGCTTCGCCCGCGAGGGCGAAGCACAACA